>JAQYAV010000108.1 GCA_029338675.1 Lachnospiraceae bacterium | reverse complement strand
TCTTAATGAGTCATATTCACAGTTTGTACCTGGGAATACAGGAATAAATACCTTTGGCTTAGCAATCTTATTCTTAGAAACTAAAATAGATTTAGCATCAAACAATTTAGTTTCAAGTTTCTTCTGTTCAACACCTGACTCTGTTGGGAATACCTTTTCAAGTGTATTAGTCCATGCAGCAATAGCATCTTCCATCTTAACTGTGGACTTACCATGAACAAATTTAGGCTCATCAATTACCTTACCAATTACAGTACATGGGATACCAAGATTGTCAACATCATCTGCCTTAACTTCAAGAATAATTGAACCATAATCCTTTGAAACAAGCTGTTTAGCTGTGAGTTTTTCTTTAAGCTCAACACCAAGCTTATTACCAAATGCCATCTTACTTACAGCTTCAATAATACCACCAAATGTTATAGCATAAGCTGATTCAACCTTACCTGCTTTAACTGCTTCAAATAGCTTCTGATATTTGTCTAAAACATCAGAATAAATTGGAATATCAAATTCATCTTTATCAATATCTAATTTAACAAGCACATTGCCAGCCTTCTTAAGTTCTGGAGTAACTACATTAATATAGCTTGCAACATCTACTGCAAATGAAACAAGTGTTGGTGGAACATCAATATCATTAAATGTTCCTGACATAGAATCCTTACCACCAATTGAAGGAAGTCCAAGACCCATCTGAACATCGTATGCACCAAGAAGAGCTGATAAAGGTTGTCCCCATCTATATGGATCTGTTCCAAGTCGCTTAAAGTACTCCTGGAATGTAAGCCTAATCTTACTAACATCTCCACCTGATGCTGCAATCTTTGCAACAGATACGAGTACAGAGTAAATTGATCCATGATATGGACTCCATGATGAAAGGAATGGATCAAATCCATAACTCATCATAGTTACTGTATCAGTTTTACCTCTTAAAACTGGTAATTTTGCAATCATAGTCTGAGTTGGAGTAAGCTGATATTTTCCACCATATGGCATTGTAACTGTACCTGCTCCAATTGATGAATCAAACATCTCAACAAGACCCTTCTGGGAACATACATTAAGATCTGAAAGTGTCTGTAGCCATAATTTCTTAACATCATTTGTAGCTGGCTTTTCTTCAAAATAATTCGCCTTTTCATCAGGCATTTCTACTTTAACCTTTGTCTCCTGATGCGCACCATTAGTATCAAGGAATGCTCTAGAAAGGTTAACAATTTCTTTTCCTCTCCAGCTAAGTACAAGACGTGGTTCCTCAGTTACTACTGCGACTGCAACTGCTTCTAAGTTTTCTTCAGCAGCATATCCCATCATCTCATCAACATCCTTAGGATCGATTACTATTGCCATTCTCTCCTGGGATTCTGAAATAGCAAGTTCAGTACCATCAAGTCCTGCATACTTCTTAGGAACCTTATCCAAATCAACACGAAGACCATCAGCTAACTCACCAATAGCAACAGATACTCCACCTGCGCCAAAATCGTTACATTTCTTAATTAACGAAGCTACTTCTTCTCTTCTAAATAATCTCTGTATCTTTCTTTCAGTAGGAGCATTACCCTTTTGTACTTCTGCTCCGCAAGTTTCAATAGAGCTCTCTGTATGGGCCTTTGATGAACCAGTTGCTCCACCACAACCATCACGTCCTGTACGTCCACCTAATAAGATAATGATATCTCCTGGATCAGAAGTCATTCTCTTTACACAACGTCTTGGAGCAGCACCCATAACAGCACCAATCTCCATTCTCTTAGCAACATAATTTGGATGATATACTTCATTTACATGACCAGTTGCAAGTCCAATCTGGTTACCATATGAACTATATCCCTGTGCAGCTACTTTAACAATCTTTCTCTGTGGAAGCTTACCTTTAATTGTGTCCTTAAGAGATACTGTAGGATCAGCAGCACCTGTAACACGCATTGCCTGATATACATAAGAACGTCCTGACAGTGGATCTCTAATAGCACCACCAAGACAAGTTGCAGCACCACCAAATGGCTCTATTTCTGTTGGATGGTTATGAGTTTCATTCTTAAAGCTTACTAACCATTCTTCCTCTACTCCATCAATTTCTACTGGAACAACAATTGAACAAGCATTAATCTCATCAGACACTTCCATATCTTCAAGCTTTCCAGCTTTTCTAAGCTCCTTCATAGCCATTAATGCTATATCCATAAGACATACAAATTTGTCATCTCTTCCCTTGTACATCTCCTTAGCAGCATTCTGATACTTATCATATGTATCACTAATAATCTTACTATAATATCCATTGTCAAAATCAACATCTGTTAATTCTGTAGAGAATGTAGTATGACGACAGTGATCTGACCAATATGTATCTAGTACTCTGATTTCAGTCATTGACGGATCTCTATTTTCTTCATTCTTGAAATAATTCTGAATATGAAGGAAATCCTTAAAGGTCATAGCAAGTCCAAGCGAAGAATAAAGTTCATTAAGCTTACTTTCTTCCATATCCTTAAAGCCATCAAAAATAATAACATCCTCTGGCTCTTTAAATACTGTCACCAAAGTTTCTGGCTTAGTTTCATCTGTTATTCTAGAATCTACAGGGTTAACAACATATTCTTTAATTGCCTCTAATTGTTCCTCTGTGATGTCTCCTGATATTACATATGTTGTAGCAGATTTAATTACTGGTGTCTCCTCCTCATTAAGAAGCTTTACACACTGTTCTGCTGAATCTGCTCTTTGATCGAACTGTCCTGGTAAAAACTCCTGAGAAAAACACTTATCATTTGCCCCCATCTCAAAAGTTTCTTCATATACATTATCAATAGGTGGCTCTGAAAATACAGTAACCTTTGCCTTGTTATATGTTTCCTCTGAAACACCTTCCATATCGTAACGAACAAGAACTCTAACTGCATCTGTCTTAATGCTTAAGTAATCCTTAATCTGCTGCTTAAGTTCTTTTGCTTTTACAGCATAATCGTCTTTTTTCTCAACGTAGATTCTTCTAACTTTACTCATATTATCCTCCTTGTATCTTTAACATCATAACGTGAAATATATCCAATTCACTTAATCTGATGCAACTATACACATTTTAGTGTTTAAACAACACATATATACATACTAATAAATTTTTAGTTATTAATCAAGTTTATTATTCAAAACAAACGCCTAATAACTAAATTTCGTAATGTTAACTGTTAATTTATTTATTTAATAATACATATTATGCAAATATAACAAAACATACTAGATATGTAATCTTCTAATCAATTTATAAACAACAACATTCTGATATACCATAGGCTGATTATGGGCAAAAAATATAATTCCGTCTGTAGGTGCCTTAACTATAGCCTTTACACTACCATCCATTGGATTAATAATTTCCGCTAAACTATCCCCTCTTCTTACTTCTTGATTAACTTCTACAAGACTTCTAAAAAAGCCTGCTTCATCTGCCCTTATTGAAACTAATTCATCTTCTCTAAGAGTGGAAGAAATATACCCTCCATGACATTCATACCTAATAATTCCCATTCTTGTCAGAAATCTAAGTACTGAAGATACGGCTAATTTTGCACTTTCATCATCTATAACATTAGTTGTTTTTGAATAAACAGAAAAAGCCTGTGTCCCCCCCAACTGCCAATTATAATTAAGTGTAACCGCATCAAAAGACCTATTCATTCCTGTCATTACATAAGGCATTCCAAATAAATTAGCCAAACTTGGACTTTCTTTTCCTGTTTCAAGCATTCTTACATGTGGAACCAGCTCCCCATGTAAATAAAAGCTTGCAAACTGTATTCCGTATGTGTAATCCTTCACCTTGTCCAACAATGTTGCTGCAATTCTGCTTGTTGCAGGTCCTTTATGATTTCCTGGAAATGATCTGTTTATATCTGAATCATCAGAATTCCATTTTGTTTTCATTGCATTCATTGAGCTGTAGTTCAATGTTGGAATTAAAAATATTTGTTTGCCAGAAACAATATCACCATTACTTTCAATTTCCGAAAGCTTTTGAGCTAACAAGGAACAAATATACAGCTGTTGATATTCATCCCCTCGCATTGCTCCAACAATACAAGCTGACTTTTCTCCTTTTCCATATTGATAACCATGTATTGTATATTCTCCTCTGAACGCTGTATTCATTGTAAAAATTTGTTCTTTAGTCATGAATAATTTCGGATTTGATCAATCAATCAAACCTTCTCCTTTCCAAGCTATACTCTATCCAACTATTCGAGCTAACAACGAGCCCTCTTCAATTGCAGGATAATCACGAATAGAACATATCATTCCAGATGTTGGAGCATAAGCAATTTCTTCAACAGCTCCTGTTAATACATCAACAATACTTCCTATTTCTTCTCCTTTTTCCACCATGTCATAAACGTTTCGTTTAGGAATAAATATTCCACTACTTTCGGCATTTACAAATGTAACATCTTGATCTGCCACAACTCTTTTATCTGTTTTTTTCACTACCTCACCTTGCCAAATTCCAAGATGACGCATAAGAGAAAAAATACCATCAACTATTTTATTACAATACTCCTGATTTATTCTATATGCTACACCTGATTCAATCACCATACTTTTTACCCCTACTTCATTAAGGGAATATGCCAAACTTCCGTTTAAAACAGAATTACTCGGATGTATCCAAATCATGTCCGTATTAAGAAACTTTGATAACTCAACAAGCTCCTCAACCATGTAATCATTAATTCTAACCTGTGGTATTTCATGTACATATAAATTACTAGCATGCAAATCAATACAAACATCAGCCCCCACAATATCTTCAAACACGCAAGAAGCCGTATACTCTCCAAGTGCTCCTGTTTTTGAGCCAGGAAACGTTACATTCATATCGATTCCAGAACCAGGAATATCTCTTGACTTACAATCTAATCCCATAGGATTTAAGCTAGGGTACACATCCACAATTCCCGTTAAATTAAAGAATTCTGTTTTTATTCTCTTGATAACTTCAAAACAAATATATTGACCTTGTAATTCATCCCCGTAAAGTCCCGACACAAGACATAGTCTTTTTTCTTTTCCAGAAGGGAAATCTGGAGCTAAATGATTCTTTTTTATTTTTAAGGTTTCCTCAAGCAATAGATCTACTGCTACAACTGTTTCAATCATTTTTTATCCTTTCATTTCGAACAATCATTTTATGTAAACTCTAATCACACGAAAAGACACTCACTAATATAAATTAATGAGTGTCTTCTTCGTATTACTTAGCTATTCAAAACTGAATTAATCGCATTCTTAATATCATTAACCTCAAAAGGCTTTGCTATAAATTCCTTAGCACCATTTTGTACTGCTTCAATCATATTATGATGCTGTCCTGCAGCAGATACCATAATAACCTTAGCATCTGGGAAATCTGCAATAATCTTTTTAAGACTTTCAACACCATTTAACACCGGCATTGTAATATCCATTGTAACCAAGTTTGGTCTATGCTGAGCATATAAATCATAGCCCTCTTGACCATTAGTAGCCTCAGCAACAACAGTATGTCCTTCACTCTCTAATAATCCTCTAAGTATTTTTCTTGAAGTTCTTGAATCATCCACAATTAATATATTAGCCATACATAACTCCCCTTTAATCTATGTTCCACTTTGTTTCCATACAAATAACAATATCTGCACGCTTATTCTTAATGTATACAGGCATCATAAACATTAAGCCTTCTGATCTAATTGTCGTATTATCTAAATACATATTAGGTGGAAGCATATCTATAGTAACCTCCTCCTGACTAAGCTTCGATGCAAACAATCCATTACATATATTAATGAACTCGCACACTGCATCTAAACAATCTTCATCAACCTGTTCAAATTCTTCTTTAGCGTAGCTACTACCAATCAATAAATCACCCTCACCACACAATCCAATAAACAGCTCGTGATCACCTGTAAAGCACTGACTTGCAATTGAATTACTTGAATAAGAATAAATTCTTTTTATCTTTTCAAATCTTACCTTGTTATCAACAAATCTAACAATATTACGTGCCAATAATGCAATATAATCCTTCACAACAGTAGGAATGTTTGAGTCTCTAACAAAAATAGGAATAACCTGATCAACATCAGAGCTCTTTATTGCATCCATATCAAGAGCTGTATATCTTGAATCTTTCTTGAAACGATTTAGATGCTTCTGTATTTCTTCAAGGGTTAACAAATTACGTTCCACCAAAGCCTGAACAAATATCAAGTAAGAATCTCCCTGTTTCTTGAGAAGTTTCATAACCTGATTCTCTGTTAAATATCCTTTAGCAATAGCAATATCACCAAATCTTGCATCCTGCATAGTCTGTAGTCTATTAACCTCATCAGCCTGCTGACTTGTCATCAAACCTTCGCTCACAGCTAAAAGGCCCATCTTAACTCTAGCAGTTCTGCTTGCTTCTACTATTTCGCTATATTGTTCATCAGTTAAAACTCCAACACTCTGAAGATACTTTCCAAAATATACTCCGAACATCCAATTCCCCCTTTTCAAGAAATTACTTATTTTCATTATACACAACAACCGTCAAAAAATCAACTCGATTATCACTACAATATGTTTATGAAACAGTAAAAAAGCGATAAATAAATATGCAAATTAACCAAATATTATCATGAATATTTGGTCTTAAAGTTTTCTTTAAATATTGAATATAAACTCTATATTATATATAATTATATGTATGTTATTACTTATGTATTGTCGTTTGATACGTATAATTATTGTCATTTGACACATATAATTATTGTCATTTGACACATATAATTATTGTCATTTGACACATATAATTATTGTCATTTGACACATATAATTATTGTCATTTGATATGTATAATAAATTAGTCAATAATTTAATTGTACTATGCTATTTATTTTGCTTAGAAATTATTACTTCTATTTCAAAATAAAGTATCGTGCCAGACAAGCAATACTTCTAGAAAACTAACATATATAACGTTATTTATTATTTGAAATGCTTATTCAAGTAAAAATGCTATAAGCTAATGACGTAACATACAATAAAGGAGAAAGCATTATGTCGATAAGAAAATCTTTATATCTTTCAATAATTACATCAGCAATTTTTCCTTTGATTTTTATGACAATTCTTACATATATGATTTCCTACAACAAATATAGTCAGCTTGCAAAAACTTCTGCTGCTGATTTAGCAAACACATATGCAGATGGTTTTGAAACACATATTAACCTACAAATTGCCGAAGTCGAAGGTTTAGCTAATGTTTCAAGCATACAAAATATTGTTCTAGAAAGTTATAACGGAGTTGCAATGGGTCAAAAGTCTAAATATTATGATCAAGTACAGCAATTACTTAGTCAAACATCAATATATACAAACAATACTGTTCATTATTACCTATATGATATTAACGGATATTACATTGCAAGTACTGATAATTCTCAAACTGCTGACTGGGAAGAATATATGAATATTTCTGTATCTGATGTATCACATACTCAGATATTAAAATCATCAAATATCAACAAAAACAATGAAAGTATTGAAATCGTATCTCCAATTAAAGTCAAAGACATTATTGTTGGTTTACTTAGAGTCAATATTGATTCAAGCTATTTTGGTGCATTTATTCCTAATCACGGCGAAGCGTTTATTATGACAGAAAATGGTGATTACCTTTTTAGTTCTACAGGCTTTTCTAATGAAGAAATGGAAAAAGCAGCATTAAGCAATCTCATACATAAGAAACAAAACGGATACATATCTAAAAACAAAAGCTCTGTATCAAACATATATGGCTATAAATATATTGAAGCATTTAATTGGTTATATATTATCAAGCAAGAGGGTGCTCAATATAAAAATCTTGTATCAACATTGCCTACTACATTAATTTTCACTGTTGTAATTCTAATTATTTACTCAGTTATAATTTGCAGAATATTAGCAAAGCGATACACAGAGCCAATATATGTACTAAATGAAAATATGAAGCTTGCATCATCTGGTGATCTTGATGTTGCCTGCCAAATAACTTCAAACGATGAATTTGGAGAATTATCCAACAGCTTTAATAATATGATGGATATTATTTCCTCAAACTACAAAGAATTAGATGCTTCCAAAAAAACTTTAGAAGACAACGAAAAAGAATTAAGGAAAAACTATGCTCACATTGAAAAGCTTGCTTATCACGACAGCCTTACCGGATTATATAATCGTGTTGCTTTTTTGAAATATGCATATAATATTTTTCACGAGAACGGTTCACATTTAGCAAAGCATGCCATCTTCTTTTTAGATCTTGATAACTTCAAAAATGTAAATGATACATTAGGACACGACTATGGCGATTTACTACTTAAAAATGTTTCAAACATACTCACAGAAAATATTTCTGAGAATGATTTATTAGCAAGAACAGGCGGTGATGAATTCTTAATTTTAAAAAATTCTTATGATACTATAGACGAATTAAATGAATTTGCCAAAAAAATAGTAACTTTGATTAGACGTCCATTTTTACTTGATGACGAATATGCCAGCATTTCTCTTAGTTTAGGTATCTCATTATTTCCAAAGGATGGTCTTACAATAAGTGAATTAATTAAAAATGCCGATATTGCTATGTATTGTGCTAAAAATTCCGGCAAAAACAGTTATCGTTTCTTTGACAGCATTATGGCAGACGACTTTAACCGAAAAAACAATCTTGCAGATATATTATCTACTGTTATCGAAAACAAAGAAATATATTTACTTTACCAACCACAAATTAATGTAATGACCGGAAAAGTAACTGGCTACGAAGCATTAATGAGAATTAACTCAAAGCTTATAGGAAACATATCTCCTACTGAATTTATTCCAATAGCCGAAGATAATGGAATTATTAATAAATTAGGTGACTGGGCACTTTATGAAGCCTGTACATTTAATAACAACTTAATTAAACTTGGATATAATGATATTAAGGTATCAGTAAATGTATCTACTTCACAATTAAAGGATGACCACTTGATTAGTATTATTGATTCAATTCCTGAAATAACAGGAATGTCTCTTAGTAATTTGGAATTAGAAATAACAGAAAGTGTATTAATGACTGCAATAGATCATAACCTTGAATTAATTAATAAATTCAAGGAAAAAGGTATTTCAATTGCACTTGATGATTTTGGTACTGGATACTCATCATTTAATTACTTAACTCAGATTCCTATCGACACGTTAAAAATAGACAAATCCTTCGTTGATAGAATATGCGATAATGATAAAGATCAGATTATTTCTGATTCCATTATATCTTTATCACACAATATGAATATTTCAGTTGTAGCTGAAGGTGTCGAACAAAACGACCAGTACAATATATTAAAGACTCAAAAATGTGACACTATTCAAGGCTACTACTACTCTAAACCTTTAACTGCTGAAGAATTCATTTTATTCTTACAAAGAAATAACTAATAATTCAGTTACTTTTTCTTTTATATAACTAATAATTCAATTATTTCTTCTTTTATATAAATAATAATTTAGTTACTTCTTCTTTTTATATAACTAATAAACCCCCGTTACTTCGCAATCTTTAAGTAACGGGGGTTTTACTATAATATACAAAATACTAAAAAACTAGAAACTAAAAACTGTACTACAACAAATTTATAAACCACCTGGGCATCCGACCAATTTTTATTCTTTCTGGCATGATCATGTATTGGAGTTCTAACATTTTTTAGTATAGCAATCTTAAGAAATCTCAACAAGAATACCTTAATTAATCCTAATCCTCCATCAACAATTAACATAAATGCAAAAAGAATATACAATACAGGATTTAATGTTTTCATAGCTAATACACCTAAAACAAATCCTAATGCCCTAGAGCCAGCATCTCCCATTAATAATTTACTCGGAGAAATATTAAACCACAAATATCCCAAAATACTTGCCATTATTATAAGTGTATAAGACGAATACTCTGAGCCTATACTGCTCAAAATAATAAAGACTGTAAAAAGCGATACCAGCGAAAGACTTCCGCACAATCCGTCTACCCCGTCTGAACAATTTGTAACATTAATCGAAACCCATATAAGTATTGTAGCAAGAATAACATATATAACAGATGGAATATTATAGAACTCTCCCTTAAAGAAAATTCCAACGGTATCCTTATTAAAGTTCACAAAGGTTACTGCAGCCAACAAAGAAATAAGTAAATCAATTGCACCTTTTTTATATTCATTCCATGGAACATCTGATCTATCATCTAAATAACCACTTAACATAGCTGCAATAATAAGTACACAATATACCAAATACTCTTTTGAAACTGGTACAAAAATCAAACTCATAATAACAAAGCAGAAAACAAATACAATTCCCGCTCCACGTGGCTTACCCTTTGATAGTTGACCATTAACAGCAAATTCTCGTCCTCCATCATGCGGCAAAACATCCTTTAGAAAGGAAATAGAAATCACTGTTGTTAAAAACGTAACAATAATGCCTAAAAATAATAATTTACTATTATACGAAACACCTAAAACATCATAAATCATCTTATGTCTCCTCAATATTTTTTCTATGTGCCAAAAGCACCTTGTTACATATTGCTACAGCTTTATTGATTTGTCAATTCTTTCGACATCTTTTTTTATTCACAAACAATAAACCGCATATGGAAAATAACATAATTGCCAATATGACAAAAGGCTTTACCTTATCTCCTGTGCCTATATTCTTGTCAGTATCAATAATTTTGACATAATTATTTTGTGAAGATACAGGTATAATTTTTTTATTAAAAACTTCTATTTCAATTATTCTATTTTCTGAAGGATTAACGTTAAATACCTGCTTTTCATCCTCTAAAATATAACCCTCTAAAGTTTCTATTTCCTTTATATAATACTCCCCTGGAAGCATATATTTCTTGAAATTTATTTTGCCATTATCGTCAGTATATTTCGAAACAATAAGCTCGTCCTTTTTATATAAAATATTGTTTGCTTTGTCTATTATATCTTCATTTGCATAAAGTCCAAATAGCACGCCATTCAATGGTTCCTTCGAATCATCATCCATTTTTATTATTGAAACATTTAAGCACAAAAGTTCATTAGTAATATTGTGCTTATTAATTACAACAGAAGTATCTTGATCCTTATACTCCACTTTTATATTAATAGGTTTATTATTTTTTGTATGATAATCATCTGATTTTACTTCAACAAGCCTATATTCTCCCATATACAAATCATTAATAACTAACTCTCCCTTACCGTCAGTTGTTCCTTTGTACACTAAATCATCTTTTTTATATATAACTGTTTTCTTTTGATCATTCAAGCATATATTCTCATTTGCATACAGTTCAAAACATATTCCCTCTAGTACTTCATTCACAATAGTGCTATTATCACCTGCATCAGAACTAGTTGATTTATAAATCATATTGCCACTCTTTATTATCTCAATAATTCCTTTTGGAACCTCATCATACATAGTAATTTTTTCTTCGTTTAATGCAGATTTTTTATCAACTGTAAATGTAATATCTTTAGCCTTAAGATATCCATATGGGGCAATTTCTTCGCATAAAACATATTCCTTTCCAATTTCTAAGCCATATATAATATGTTTATTTGCTTCAGAAACCCAAGAGTCAATAACATTTCCTTCACTATCCTTCACACATAATTTCGAACCTAATACATATTCCTTTGACAAAGCATCACGCTTCTCAAAAGAATATTTTGTAGTTTTATTTTCTATTTCAAATAAAACCTTTATTTCTGAAGACAATATATCATCACTATGTATGTCAACCTCATATTCTTTTTCATCAAGCACATAGCCTGGCAAAGTTTTTTTCTCGATTAATTTATATTTTCCTATAGGTAAATCAGTAATTGATGCATTACCTTTGTTATCAATAAACACTTCTGTTACTAAGTCACCGGCTTTATATATAAATGAATCTTTATCATTTGAACATATATCCAATATATTTTCAGCTGCATATAATTCGAAAATAACATCATTATCAACTAGCATTTTTTCAACTTCTTTATCCTGTCCCTCAAATTTTTTTACTATTTGAATTGTTCCAAACTGAGGCTGATTATAAAATTTCACTTCAAGCATGTCATTTGATAAATTGTCTTTTATCTTATCTAAAGAATCTATATGCACGCATAATGGCTCTTTATTTATCACATACCCTGAAGCTTCTGGAACACATACTTCTTCAATTACATAATCTCTATTTGTTAATAAGCCATTTATTTCTATAGTTCCATCCTCTGAGGTATAAAATATCTCAGTATCATTTTCAGCATTATTTACAGTATCATTTGCAGTATCGTTTGCAGTATCATTTGCAGTATTATTGTTTTCAGTATCATTTTCAGTAATATTTTCAGTATCGTTTACAGTATTATTAGTTAAATATCTTCCAGCCTTTTTATCAAATATTTTAAAACCAAAGCCTTGCTTTTTTATAGTATTATTGTTTTTACTATCGCATTTTATTAGTTTTAAATTAGTTCTTTCAAATTCATCCTCTAATTCATATATTTTTTCTAGTTTGCTATCACTTTCTGATATTTTAACAACAAAGTCATCAACAGCAATAAATCCATTTGGAACCGTTGTCTCCTTTACAATGTATTCTCCATATGGCAAATATGCACTCTCAAAATAGCCATTTTCGTCTGTAAACACTTCTTTGTTATTATCCTTACCAAGAATCACTGCTTTGTCATTATCAAATATATATTCACCATTTTCATTTTGATTAAGGTCAGAAATTAACCATGCCATAAATCCTGCATTACTAAGCCAGTTTCTATTTCCGTTATCGTCTATGTAATACTTCTTAACAGAAAAATTATTTGTTATTACCTCATCCTTAACAATAATCGTCTTATGTGCAACATTATTTTCATCTAATTTATTTGCAAAATCATCAGTTGTTATATTATATATTTCATTAGATATTTTATAACCCTCTGGTGCCTCTAATTCAATTATATAATAATTACCATAAGGTAAATCATCAACAATACCTTTTCCGTTTTCATCTAATTTAACCTTTTTTACTAAATCATCTTTGCTAAATAATTTATTTTCTCCACATTTATCTAAAATGTCATTTTTTGCGTATATGCCATAAATTGCACCACCAAAAGATGCATCACCTTGTAGGAAATCGCCTGTTTTTGTATCATTCTTAATTAACTGTAAAAAAAGACGATACGGATAATTATTAATTGTTATTTCATTAGGAGTAATTTTGTTAATATTTATCTCATAAACATTATCGTCTAATATGTACCCTGGCCTACATTCTAATTCTTTAATAAAAAATTTTTCTTCTGGAAGATTATCTAACCAAACACATCCTGACTCATCTGTCACAAATTCTTGTTCAAGTAATGTACAATTCACATCACTATATAATCCAAACTTAACTCCTTTTATTGGTTTTTTAGTTACAAAATCATATTTATGTAATACATTTCTTCCAGAAAATAACGTAACCGAACACTCATCACTTATTTTTTCATTTTCAGGAATAACCATAACATCCTGATAATTTTTATGTGAGAAGTAAATTGCACCAGATGAAAATCTAACCCCTTCACAATTTAATCCAATTGTACACTCGTCTACTTTACCATATTTAAATTGAATTTTTACTAATGTAGTACATGGATTTTTTCTAATAACATTCACAATATTAACATCGACAGTGGATTTGTTCTCATTTACAAAAATATCATTAATGTAACTATTATTAGATTCTATTTTTACCCACGTAAAATAAATGCCATTTCCTTCACTAATTATAGCTGAGGCATTATCACTTTCTTGACAAAACTCTCCATCAACCATTGTTCCAAAAGTCATACTTAAATGTGATTCTTCTTTATTAATAGGGCAGCTTAGCATTGCCTCACATATTTCAACTAAATTATGTTTTGCTAAGGTTCCATTTCTATAACTAAGTATCTCATAAGACGATTTATTGACACCTTGTTCTAAATAGTATTCATATATTGATTTATGAATAGAAAATGCAGTTGCTGCTCTTGCTTCATCTACTGTACATTCAAAAAACCTGCCATTAATAACAAGTCCACCTACAGTATCAACAGCATTTCCATTGTGCAAATTATAACCAACATACGCCATGGGATAACCACTATTAGCAATCTGGTCAAGCCTCTTTATTAAGTCAGGATAATCATTTTGTAAATCAGCACCGCTTTCATAACCTGTAGTACCTTCTAACTCTGCTCCTATTATGTCTGGTTCAATGCAATATGCAATGCGTCCTTGAGAGTCTGTATACATATTTCTTTCCACATCAAAATAAGAGCCTTCTCCATCAAAGTAATCGCAAATATTTCCACCAGAATTATATATCTTCATCTCTGATGCCAATGCTTCTAACTTAGGAGAAGTGTTAATTATAGCTAACACACCGCACAAAAGGAATAATACCTTCTTAAATATTTTAATCATAAACTTGCATTATTGAAATGCGAAATTGAATAGAATATAGATAAAAGATTATAGAATATAAGAATACTAACATTCAATAAAATATATGTCAATAAAAAAGAGCTAATGTTACAAATTGTATAATCAATGATACATTTTTGAATGAAACAATTCATAACAATAGCTCTATCTTTATTTTCTACGCATAATTTGAAACAATTAAATATCCAAAATATACCATATACGACAAAAACATAATTATGCCACCTGCTTTTGATAACTTTCTATTTTTAATTGAACATATAAAAAGTAAAATAGCAGCATATATTGCAACAATTCCATCTTTTATAAATGCTGGCTCAAATTCTACAGGATTCTTTGAAACAACTGAAGCCACGGCAACAACAAATAAGATATTAAAAATATTGCTTCCTACAATGTTGCCTATTGCTATATCCGCATTACCTTTTTTCGCTGCAGTTACCGAAGTAACTAATTCTGGCAAAGATGTTCCAAATGCAACAATAGTTAAACCAATTAATCTTTCTGTCATACCACATTCTCCTGCAACATAGCTTGCAGAAGAAACAGTTACATTACTTCCAAGCACAATACAAGCAGCTCCCACAATAACAAAAATAATCATTTTAAGCATTGTATCCTTAGGATCAAGTGTTACATTTTCTTCACTTTCTCCATTTTTTGCTGTTTTTATTAGATATACCATAAATATAGCAAGTAAAATTAATAAAATAATACCATCCACTCTACTCAAGCTATCTCCATTAATTCCAAGAAATAATAATAAGATTGAAATAAAAATTACAAAAGGCATATCTATTCTAAATGTATTCTTTTTAATACTAAGAGTACATATACAAGATGTAATACCAAGTATTAACAAAACATTTGCAATATTACTACCTAAAACATTTCCAACAGCTATACCTGCATTACCAGATGTAGCACCCTTAATACTAACTGCTGCCTCTGGTAAAGATGTTCCAAATGCAACTATTGTAAGCCCAATCACCATCTGAGGTATATTGAATTTTGTTGCTATTTTAGATGCTGCTTCAACAAATACATCAGCACCTTTTATCAACAAATAGAATCCAGCTACTATAGCAACAATATTATATAATAATACAATCATTCCACTTTCTGGCAAAATATTAATATAACTAATAATAGCAACAATTAAAGCTGCAACACCAAATATAATATTTTTCATATTCATCCTCCAATTACTCCTCTGGTAATACACTAGATTCTTCTTTTACTGTTTTAAGCACAAAATGTGTTTCTGTACGAGACACACCCTCAAAGCCTTTAATTTCTTTATATACTTGTTCTAAGCCATCAGTTGAATCTGTAACAATGTGAATAACAAAATCAAATTCTCCTGTCTGATAATAGCAAGAAGAAATATTGCAATCTTTATTAACCAACTCAACAAAGCTATCATAATAATCTGGATGCTTAAGGCTAACTTCCATTAGTGCAACCATATTATTGCCCATCTTACTTTGATCAATATCAATAGTATACCCTTTAATAACACCACTTGATTCTAATTTTCTAATTCTTTCGATGACAGCAGAAACCGACAAATTAATCTGCTCACCTATTGCCGATGCTGTAAGTCTTGCATTATCTCTTAGGCATCTCAATATCTTCATATCTATCTTATCCATTTGATTGTCTCCTTAACCTCAGTTTCTTCCCTTAAATCAATGTTATTAAAAATATCTAAATATTCTTTTTCTACCTGTTTCATAGTTCCTCTATAAAAATCAGGCGTTGCACACACATACGGCAAATCATCCTCAAGCTTTATTGCTGTAAATTCATAAAATTCATAATAAAGCATGGCATCATCAATCATTTTCACAACTTTTTCTTCATATTCATTAAGGGGCGAACCAAGAAATTTTTCGTATATCATATTAAGTAATTTTTCTTCAATATCTGCATAATTACTAATATTTTTCTTAACTGGTCTAGTCACATCTGAAATATATGCCTCAGCAGCATCATGCAAAAGACATGCCATCTTAATCCTAGCACTTTCTCTTCTAGCAACTGCCTCCTCATAACAATTAATACAATGAGCCCCTACAGAATAAAAGCTATCGTAATGTCCATTAGCTCTACACAGCATGGAAAGAGAATGTGCTATATCTTCTATCATTATATCTTCTATCACTGGCTCTAGCGGATAAAACTTTTTTTTGCAATATGTAATAATATAATCACTCATATTTTTCTCCAACAAATAAACTGTCATACCATAGTATCAAAATACTATAACATGACAGTTTTCATACTAAAACAAAATGTCTTTTTTTGATTTCAATAATCTTGCACCATTCACAATCATTAAAACACCTGCACCCACACCAACTGCAATTGTTACTATTCCCATAACTAAATTACTAATTCCAACTGAATTTAATTTAGAATATATCTTTTCCATACTAACCTCCCATTTCTACACATCTGTCACATGTATTATAGATAATTACATAAATAATTTATATCGTAAAAAATATATTATTAATTATGATTTTGCACCATACTGTGCATAATATGCATCAATAGCAGACTTAATTTTATCATCGATAACAATTTTACCCTTACATTCCTTATTGTAAAGATGCTCAGTTACTTCATCCATTGTTACGATTGCATTAGCATCAATGCCATATAAATCCTTAACTTCATCTAAAGCACACTTAACATTGCCTTTTCCAACTTCCATTCTATTAAGTGAAACCATAAGACCAATAACCTCAACATCAGCCTGTGCTTTAATAATTGGGAATGTTTCTTCGATAGACTTACCTGAAGTAGTTACATCTTCAATAATAACTACTTTATCTCCATCTTTAAGTTTACTGCCTAAAAGGATTCCAGTATCTCCATGATCCTTTACCTCTTTTCTATTTGAACAATATCTA
Source organism: Lachnospiraceae bacterium (assembly GCA_029338675.1). GTDB lineage: Bacteria > Bacillota > Clostridia > Lachnospirales > Lachnospiraceae > Coprococcus_C. The sequence continues at coordinate 69,297 of JAQYAV010000108.1, read as the reverse complement.
ATATCTTTTCCATATAAATTACTTATTGCCATAGTTGTTGCTACCGAAAGAGGAATTCCCTTGTATGCTGGTCCAAATAAAACATCAAAATCAAGGCCATAAGTGTCGTGAATTGCCTTTGCATAATACTCACCTAACTTCATCAACTGTGTTCCAGTAACATATGCTCCTGCATTCATAAAAAATGGAGATTTTCTACCACTCTTAAGAGTAAACTCTCCAAATTTTAATACGTCGCTTTCAACCATAAATTCAATAAATTCCTGTTTATACTGTTCCATTAATTTTATCCTCCTAAATATATAATTAATTCAAATAACACTCAAACTCTTCTTGATATTTTTCAATAAATTTTATCATATATGATACACATATTCAATAAATTAAAATACCAAAAAACTATCTTCTCTTTTTAGTATACATTCTGCTATCAGCCTTATTTATTATATCAATTAGTTCATCAGAATTTTTAGGTTCCTTTACATATCCACCAAAACAAATTGATAACTCATATGGTTTGTTATTCATTTTATTAAGCTTATCAATTTCATTTTGGATATTTTTTTCAATTTGCTCATAGTCGTCATAGTCTTTGTTAATTCCTACAATCAAAAATTCGTCTCCACCATACCTTACTGTAAGTAGATTATTCTTACATGCATGTTTTATAGCTAATGCAATAGAAGATATTGTATAATTTCCTTCTTCGTGACCATAATTATCATTTATCTTTTTTAAGCCATTTATATCACCGAACATAAATAATACTGGTGATAAAAATAATTCTTCTTTTTTATTTTCAAAAAATGAATTCAGTCCATATCTATTATATAATCCAGTAAGCTGATCTCTCATGTATAGTTCATTTAATTCATCTGCAGTATTTCTTAACAAAACTCTATCACGCAAATTTCCCAAAGACCAACAGATTCCAAGAAGCCATTCTTCATATTCCTTTTCAATAATTGGGAAAAATGAATTTCTAAAAATAATAAATCCAAAATTTTTTTCTCTGTAATGCAAAGAAGCAATACTGTTTACATTTGAATCTGGTGACAATCTAGAGCTAAACAAATTTCCCCATGACTGCTTACCCTTTTCTCCCTTGAACACATCATTAAGTCTAGCGCCATTACTATAATACTCTAGAGCTAATCTATGCTTAACTGCATTCTTTTTTAGTGTAAAGCCTTCATAAAACGGAGCATCTTCAAGTCCAAAAATATCTGCATATTCATCACTTATACAAAGCAAACACTTTTCTGGTTCAATCATATTAAGAAATAATCTAAGTTGATTAATATACTCTTCAAAAGAATTTGTATTAAATAATTCCTCTGTGCATGACTTAACAAATATTTCAAACATCTTCTTTTCAGAATAATATTCAAATTTTTTCTTTGTAAAAATCTCTATCCCTGACTTATCAAATTTACAACCACAGCTCTCCCCAAATATGGGTTTTGAAGGAATGTACTCTACCCTATCAACTTCCTTGCCATTCCATATTTTATTTAGTATTCTAACTGTTCTTTCTCCAACATATTTAAGTTCTCTTGAAACAGATGTTAATATTGGTCTATAGTCAGTAGCATCATCAGTATAATCAAATCCTGTTACTGCTACATTATCTGGAATTTTCTTGCCTATCTTAGTTAATTCTTCACACACAGAAAGTGCAGAATAATCATTAGCACATACAAATGCTTCAGCATCATGAAATTTTCCATCTAAAAGATACTGTTCTATTGCTTCGACTCCATCTGCAACATACATGTGACCTTCGTATATTCTTTTTTCATCATATATGCCATTTTCAATCATAACATCCTTATAAGCCCTAAGTCTGTCCATACACTCACAATTTGAAAATTGCCCACTCACATAATTAATTCTCTTTTTATTATGTACCTTAACCATATGATCAACAATTTCATACATTGCTTTATAATTCGATTGATTAATAACATATGCACCTTTAATATCAGAATCTATTACTACTACAGGAACCGGAAAATCATCAAATATTCGCAAAATTTTATTTTTTGTTTCTACATCACCTATAGTGTTTATAGACACTATTATTCCATCAAAGCTTGTAAAATCTATAGAATCAATAAATCTAAATTCACACTGAAAATGAAGTGGTGAAACCTGAAGAATCTGAGTCACAAAATGAGCATAAGTCTCATATCCAAATTTCTTTGCTTCATCACATATCCCCTGATAAAAACTTACATTTTCTGTAGTATCCATTCCTGAAATAACAATACCTATTTTTTTATTTTTCACTTCATTCATTGTATAATCTCCTTGTATTGTTAACTCAACAGTATCATATAATTTGTAAAATTGTACACAAATATACACTCTAATTATATTCTATATGAATATAGTATTCAATAAAATAAATCAAAATCATTATATTCTAATTATTAACTGAAGCAAAAAGTTTATTTTCACTTAAAGTCTAATTATTTATTTTATTAATCCATTTAATCGCCAACGATGGCCAACTAGAAACATCAGCATACATATCAAGTGCTTTTTCTATCTCTAATTTTTTCTCTTGTGAATTTTTTTCTTTCTCATTTTTGCTTTGATCATTATTTACAAAAAACTGTTCCTTAAGTTCTTTAACTCTAGCTTCGGAAACATCAATTAAAGTATTATTCTTTAAGTTTTCAATAACACGTTCTAGCTGTTCAAATGTATATTCTTCTCCAAATTCTCCCTTAAAGAACTCTTCAGAAGCAATTGAAAGCCCATGATTTCCATTTGGAAACACATAATGTGCATATGGAATGTTTTTATTCTTTAGAGCCATAGCCATAAAGTATGAATTCTCAACTGGCACCAAATCATCTTCCACTGTATGCCAAAGAAAACAAGGTGGTGTATCAATTTTTACATTTTTATCAACAGAAAAATATTCAAGTTCTTCACTAGATGGATTGTTTCCAAGAAGAGCATAAACTGAACTTTTATGTGTTTTCTCACCTGTTGTAATTACAGGATATGACAAAATAGCCCCATCAGGTCTGTCAGATACATTTTTGTATTGTTCATTCTTTTCTTCAAGCTCATTAAAATGCGTACATATTGTTCCACATAAATGCGCACCTGCTGAAAAACCACACAAAAAAATTCGATTAGAAAATATCTTATACTTTTTGCTATTTTTTCTTATATGCTTTATTGCCCTTGAAATATCCTTCATAGGCTGTTTTTTTAACGGAATAGATGTTGTTATATCAGTGGTATATGTAAGAACAAAACAATTAAATCCTTCATCATAGAAACGTTTTGCAACTATTTCAGCCTCTGGAGATACTACCATACAATAGCCACCGCCAGGAACTACTAAAATACAATTTCGCATTATATCGTCATCATGAATATAGCTTCTAATATTAGGCATAAAACCATACGCTGCCCTATAACTATATTCTTCATTATCCCATAAATCCACTCTCATTTTTGTACCTCACCATATAAAATTTCATTTCATAAAATCATAATTAACTTTTGTTTTTTCTTTGCTATATTATTATCAATATTGTTATAAAACAAAATATATTATTTGTTATCTTTTACAGTATATCAAAAAAAGTATCACTTAACTAATAAAAAAAGAAAAAGGTGCAAATATACACCTTTTTGCAAAATATTTTTTCTACTCTAGTTCATTCTACTAATTATTTTATCTAATATTTTATCAGCAACTTCTTCCTTTGACATAATAGGCAACTCAATTATCTCATCCTTCAAAATAAGAGTCATAACATTTGTATCAGTTCCAAAGCCTGCACCTTCAACTTTGAGATTATTTGCTGCAATCATATCAATTTTCTTCTTTTCAAGTTTATTTTTTGAGTTTTCCAGCATATTTTCAGTTTCCATAGAAAAGCCACAAATAAACTGTTTCGAAGTACGATTTTCACCTAAATAAGAAAGTATATCTGTTGTTCTTTCAAGTTGTATACTCATATTTTCAGATTTCTTTTTTATTTTTTCATCTACAACATTGCAAGGTTTATAATCGGCAACTGCTGCCGCTTTAATAATTATATCCTGTTTACAAAAATTATCTCGAACAACTTCAAACATATCCTTAGCAGAAGTGATATTTATTACATTTACAAACTTTGGTGGTTCAATACTTGTTGCACCTGAAACAAGAGTTACATTTGCACCTCTTAGCATTGCCATTCTTGCAAGAGCATATCCCATCTTTCCAGTTGAATGATTAGTAATAAATCTTACAGGATCGATTGCTTCTTTTGTTGCACCTGCAGTAATCAATATATTTTTTCCTGCTAAATCTTTTTCTTTTGCACACGCTTTAACTATAGCCTCAACTAATACTTCTTCTTTTGGAAGCTTACCCTTTCCTGTGTCTCCACAAGCCAAGTATCCCTCATCTGCTTCAATAATTTCATAATCATACTGTTTTAGCTTTTCGATATTACTTTGTACAATCTTATTTTCGTACATATGCACATTCATTGATGGCGATAATATAACAGGACAAAGTGCAGCCAAAACAGTTGTTGTAAGCATATCATTAGCTATTCCATTTGCAATTTTCCCAATTACATCAGCAGAAGCAGGAGCAATCAAAAACGCATCTGCACTAGTTCCTAAGCTAACATGTGGAACATGCATTTCCATGCTTCTATCAAACGTATCTACATAACATCTATTTCCAGTAAGGGTTTCAAATGTTTCTGGCGTAATAAAATGTGTTGCATTCTCTGTCATAATCACATGCACATTTGCATGAAGCTTTACAAGCATACTAGCAACATTAGCCATTTTATATGCTGCTATTCCACCACTTACCCCTAGAACAATTTTTTTACCTGTTAACATAAGCAATATTCTCCTAATTTCTTGAATGATAATCAAAAACTAAAAGTATTATATCAGTTACTCTACTAAGCACTACTGATTTTCCAACAAACCATGTTTTTCATAATTTGAAACTCTGGATATTTTATTGCTGTCATCCACAAATACAACCTTAGGCTTATTTTCCATATGTTCTTCTGGAGTCATCTGCGCATAACACATAATAATTACTTTATCGCCAACAGAAACCATTCTTGCTGCTGCACCATTAAGGCAAATCATTCCACTATTTCTTTCACCTGCTATAACATAAGTTTCAAATCTACTACCATTATCTACATCCACAATTTGAACCTTTTCATATTCAAATATCCCTGCTGCTTCCATAAGAGCCTCATCAATTGTTATACTTCCCACATAATTTAGCTCAGCCTGAACTACTGTTGCACGATGTATCTTACTTTTTAACACATTAATTAACATAGCTTTAATCTCCTCTTACTAATATAATTAGTCAACCTTCATCATAAAGTTATCAATTAATCTAGCTTCTCCACCAACATTAACAGCTATTGCGCAAAGAATCTCACCTTTTATTTCATCAATACTCTTCATAGTATTAACGTCAACAATCTCAACATAATCAATTTTTGTAAGAGAAGCACTATTAATCATATCCTTCATTGCATCAATTACTTTCTTAGCATTTCTTTCTCCATCTTCAATCATTTTCTTACCCATGAAAATAGATTTGCTTAAAATAACAGCCTGTTTTCTTGATTCGTCTGACAAGTATGTATTTCTTGAGCTCTTTGCAAGACCATCAGCCTCTCTTATTATTGGACATCCTACTATCTCAATATCCATATTAAGATCCTTAACCATTCTCTTAATTACAGCTAACTGCTGTGCATCCTTTTCGCCAAAATATGCCTTATCTGGAGTAACAATATTAAATAATTTATTTACTACTGTACAAACACCTCTAAAATGAACAGGTCGAGACAATCCACATAATGCATTTGTAAGTCCATTCATGTCAACAAATGAACAAAATCCCTGATCATACATCTCTTCTGGCTCTGGATGGAAAATCAATTCTGCGCCCATTTCTTCACATAATTTTGAATCTGCCTCTAAATCTCTTGGATAGCTTGCCAAATCCTCTGTTGGACCAAACTGCATTGGATTAACAAAAATACTTACTACTACTTTATCATTTTCAGAAACAGACCTTTTTATTAAGCTAGCATGTCCCTCATGTAAATAACCCATAGTAGGAACAAATCCAATACTAAGACCTTCTTTTTTCCATGCTTTTACTTGATTTCTCACTTCATTTACTGTTGATACTACTCTCATTACAAATTCCTCTTTCTAATAAAACTTTTCAATCACTTTTTATATAGCTTCTAAATCGTTTTTTATAAAACTTTTCAATCACTCTTTATATAGCTTTTCAATCACTTTTTTATATAGCTTCTAAATCGTTTTTTTATAAAACTTTTCAATCACTCTTTAATATAACTTCTCAATTACTTCATCATCTATCGCATAAGTATGTTCTGCAGAAGGATAAGTTCCTGCTTTAACTTCATTAATATATGCCTTAAAGCCCTCTGTCATTGCAGCACCTGTTTCTGCAAAACGTTTAACAAATTTTGGTGTGAAATCGCTAAACATACCAAGCATATCAGCATATACAAGAACCTGCCCATCGCAACCAGCTCCAGCTCCAATTCCAATTGTTGGAATATCTAATTTTTCAGTTACTAATGTTGCTAACTTTTCAGGAACACATTCTAACACCACTGCAAATGCACCTGCTTCTTGAATAGCCAAAGCATCTGATATAAATTTTTCTGCCGCTTCTTTTGTTTTAGCCTGAACCTTGAAGCCTCCAAACGCATTGATACTTTGTGGAGTAAGGCCAAGATGAGCACAAACTGGAATTCCAGCAGCTGTGATTGCCTTTATCTGTGGTGCAACCTCAACACCGCCTTCGAGTTTTACAGCATTTGCACGGCCCTCCTTCATAAGTCTTCCCGCATTAACAACAGCATCATAAACAGAAGTTTGATATGACATAAATGGCATATCTACTACAACTAAAGCCTCTTTTGCTCCTCTAGAAACTGCAGCTGCATGATGAATCATATCCTCCATTGTAACTGAAATTGTATCCTCATATCCAAGAACAACATTTCCAAGGGAATCACCTACTAAAATTGAATCAACACCAGCTTGATCCATAAGCTTTGCTGTTGAATAATCATATGCTGTAAGCATTGTTAATTTTTCTTTATTTGCCTTTGCTTTTGCAAAAGTAGTAACTGTTTTCTTCATTTATTTCTGACCTCCTAATATATCTTGAATCTCCTTATAGCTTTCATTTTTTTCTGTATTAACAATTGATAAAAGTTCATTAGATAAAAGCTTATAAACATTAGCCGAATTATCGTCTAAAACATCTATATGCTTACGAATTGTTGTAACATCTGCCCTTTGAACCGGTCCTGTTAATGAGTCTTTTAATTCATTACAATTATATATATTTTTTGCATTATTAATAAATAGTGGTTTCAACGCACAGTTTGCTTTATCCAAAGAAAAACCACATTCCTTAAGTAATTCAACTGACATATGATATAAGCCTACTACTAAATTACTTGCAAAAACCGCTGCACTATGATATTTCACCTTATCATCACATTTAATAACTTCCATATTATGTCCAAATTGTCTAAACAACATGGTAATAATATCAAGCTTTTCTTCATTTCCTTCAATTGTTATAAAGCATTCACTGAAATTCTTATAAGATTCGGTTTTTGAACTAACCGCATATATAGGATGTACCGAATAACCATATATCATGTTATTCATACCAGAAAAAACCTGTGAGGAAAGAGCCCCACTAGTATGACATATTATTTTGCCTTTAATTGTTCCAAATTCATCTAATTGTCGAACAACCTCACTAATCTTACCATCTGGAACAGTAATAAAAATAATATCACAAGCATTAATTAATTCTTCAAGCTTATCATAGTAATTAGTATCGGTAAACGCAGCCGCAGTTTTTGCACTTTCAATATTTTGACTATAATATCCAGAAACACTATAATCTAATTCTTTGCTAATTTCTGTAAGATTTTTTTCCACAAGGTATTTTCCAAGGGTAAAGCCCATCTTACCGGCGCCTATAAATCCAATCCTCATACTATCAACCTCCTTACAACACCATATGTGTAAAGCGGCAATTACCTTCAACATGTAATATGAAAATAACCCAAAGTATGTGATATATATTATTATATTTTCCTAGTATGGTTTCATTCGAATACCATCCACTCGGAAATATATCATATAATACATTTTTTGTAAATGAAATATATTAACATTAAATGTTTTTTATTTTGTACAAATAAGTTTCTTTGAATCTCTTATTCCCTTTATATAAGCTTTTAATCCTTTTACTTTGTTTTTTTCAAAAAGAATTGTTCCAGTAATTCTCTTAAATAGATACTTGTTGTATTCAGAATTAAATCCTAATTTATATTTTTTTACAATATATGTTGTATTTCTTGCAAGATAATATTTTCTCATTGAATTACAAAAAATAACAACCTTTTCTCTACCAAATAATTTAACCTTTTTAACACTATCTCCTAATTCATGCAAAAATCCATATTTATTTATTCTTACAATTTTATAATTATTTATTCTTAATCGTATACAAAAATCATCATCAACCATATCAATAAATAATTTATCATCAAATCCATTAATTTTTTCCCATGCCGAAACATTAATAAGATTTCCACTTGTTATACAGCATTTTACAAATTCATAATCATTATTCCCTTTTTCATCAATAAACGAATTATTTTTCTCATTATAGTTTCTATCTTTTCTAAGACATGAAAAAGATACAATTGAATTGTTATAATATGGGCTAAAATAAAATTCTTTATATATCTTTATAATGTTATCATATACAACTGTATCTTGATCTAACGTAATAATCCAATCAGCATTTTTATTCTCATATGCTGTTTTTATTCCAATATTTAACGCACTTGCAATTCCTTTGTTACAGTCATTGTAAATAACATTAATATCATAACTATTTTCATTTTTAAGTTTATTTATAATATCAATAATATCGTTAACATTATTTGAAGCATTATCAACAACAACGACACCACACACCTGTTTTACAATTGCTTCAATATTATCTTTTAATCTATTAATGTCAGGATTATATGTAACAATTACAGCCCATATTTTTTTCATAATACTCTCCAATCAAAATGTTCTAAACAAATCAATAAACGAAAATAACACTACGTTGTATTATAAACCTATAAACACTTATGAAGCTATATACTTAAAAAGCTCTCTCCTGAAAACAAGAGAGAGCAAATTAATCAAATATTATTCTACACTATAGTTAGGTGCTTCCTTAGTAATCTGAATATCATGAGGATGACTTTCCTTAAGCGATGCAGCCGAAATCTTAACAAACTCTGCTTTCTCATGTAATTCTTCAATTGTCTTAGCACCACAATATCCCATACCTGAACGAAGTCCACCAATTAACTGGAATACTGTATCTTCAACTGTTCCCTTATATGCAACACGTCCTTCAACGCCTTCTGGAACAAGCTTCTTAGCATTTAACTGGAAGTATCTATCCTTACTACCACATTCCATAGCAGCAATTGAACCCATACCTCTATATACTTTGTATTTTCTTCCCTGATATAATTCGAAATCTCCAGGTGATTCATCAGTACCAGCAAACAAACTTCCCATCATACAAACATTCGCACCAGCTGCAAGAGCCTTTGTAATATCACCTGAATACTTGATACCACCATCTGCGATAACTGGAATTCCAGCAATCCTAGCTGCTTCATATGCTTCCATAATAGCAGTAACCTGTGGTACACCAATACCAGCAACAACACGAGTTGTACAAATTGAACCAGGTCCAATACCAATCTTTACAGCATCAACACCCATATCAATCATAGCCTGTGTACCCTTCTTTGTTGCTACATTACCAGCAATAACATCCAAATCAGGATACTTTTCTTTAATCATCTTAAATGTCTTAAGAACATTTTCTGAATGTCCATGTGCAGTATCGATAACAATTGCATCAACCTTTGCTGATACAAGTTCATCTACTCTATCACAAATATCTGGTGTTACACCAACTGCTGCTGCACATCTAAGTCTTCCCTGTGAATCCTTAGCTGCATTTGGATATTTAATCTGCTTTTCAATATCCTTAATTGTAATAAGACCTTTAAGCATCATATTATCATCAACTAAAGGAAGCTTTTCTTTTCTTGCTTTTCCAAGAATAGCCTTTGCTTCTTCTAATGTAATACCAGCCTTTGCTGTAATAAGACCTTCTGCTGTCATAGACTCTTTAATCTTCTTAGAATAGTCAGTCTCAAACTTAAGATCTCTGTTTGTAATAATACCAACCAACTTACCATTCTCAGTAATAGGTACACCTGAAATTCTAAACTTAGCCATAAGCTTGTCAGCATCATCTAATGTATGTTCTGGTGAAAGAGAAAACGGATCTGAGATAACACCATTCTCGGAACGCTTAACCTTATCTACCTCTTCCGCCTGCTGCTGAATTGACATATTCTTATGAATAACACCTATTCCACCTTGTCTAGCCATTGCAATCGCCATTCTGTGTTCAGTAACGGTGTCCATACCAGCACTCATAAGTGGTATGTTCAAAGTAATCTTCTTAGTAAGTTGCGTAGATAAAATAACGTCATTTGGAATAACACTCGAAAACTGTGGTACAAGTAAAACATCATCAAAAGTTATTCCTTCACCGATAATCTTTCCCATCTCGATTTTCCTTTCTGTATATAAAATTCTAAAAATAATTAGTGAATATTCTAACATCACATATTCATTATGTCAACACGAAAAATATATAAAAAAAATTCATATAAATCTTAATCTGTAACACAAATATACAAATCAATATAGCTCTTATCTCCATTATAAAGAGGAACCTTTATGCCTGCTATATCTGTTTTCAAAACGAAATCATTGCCATATACAGACAATGGTGGAGTAATATCAATCTTAATTCCCTGTGTAGAAAATATTGTAGCAGTGTTACCCATAATCATATTTCCAAGCTCATTAAGCGCAGAGGAAGCCATCTCATCAAGTTCTTTTACTTCCATACCAAACATCATTCTTGAAGCGATATCCTTTGCATTCTCGTCTTCAATAGCAAGCATAACCTGCCCCTTCATCTCTCCTACAACCCCCACTTGAATAACATATGAGGTTTTATTAATCTTAAAATCCGTTTTCTCAGGCTTTCCAACAGTTAACTTAACTTGCGTCACTGTATCAACGACTGAGATGCTTGATTGTAAAAAACAATTTACATGCTTAACATCAATCATTGGAATAGAACCCATAAGCATTCTCCTCCTAATTAATTATTCTATAAAAACCTAGTTCTTATTATACAGTATTTTAACATTGTAGTAAAGCAAGCATTATTATATTTTAAAATATATAATCATTTGTAGAACCAAATATATTGTGTCCGCCATCTAACTGCTTTACAGAAAATCTTTTTCCTTGTATAGCTTCATAATTTTCTATCATCAATGTGTTCCGATCAACATAAGTTGTTTTCAACTCTTCATCTTCACAAAATACAACAGAATACTCATTAAAATTACTTCCTTTTACAACAACATGCCCTGACTCATTTTTTATTTCCTTTAATTCAATAACGTCAACACCCATCTTCATATGTGGTGCTTTAACAGGTACCATTCCATTGTATAAATATTTATTTCCAAAAAGCATATCATACGCAATATATTCAATGTTCTTGTCAAACTCATCATCGCTATATAGCTCATTTGCCTTTTGAGCATAACCCAAATTAAGCCCTAGAGATTTTAAAATCACAAGAGATATGTCACATGCATCAATATCCTTATCCTCGAGACGTAGCCCAATATTATTCACCAAAATATATTCAGTCTGAAATAAATCACCCTTTGAAGAAGCTAACTGTTCCTCTGTTAAATTCAAAGAAGGCAAATGATCCCCATATAAAAGCAAAACGTAATCCTCTTTTGTATTATCAAGTGCCTTAACAAGCTTATCAATCATTTGATCCATTTCGTATATTTGATTTACATAATAATGAAATTGATTTTCCATAATTGGATCTTTATCATATTTAACCTGAATATGATCCTCACATGTTCCTTCTATCTCCGGATATCTTCCATGTCCCTGAACACTTATTGTAAACACGAAGTCCTGCTCAGGCGTATCTTTCATACATTTTATTATGTCATCAACCAATGTAATGTCCTTTGCCCAATCTGTATACGTTCTTTTTAGGTCATACATATATTCCATTGGTATAAAAGCATCAAATCCCATTTGATCATATACAGATTTTCTATCATAAAAGCTTCCAGTATTATTATGGATGGCATATGTTCCATATCCTTCGTTACCAAGCAAGCTACACATGCTCTCTATTGGAATTTTATTTACTGTTGTCTTATATGGATATTCACCAGCGCCAAAACAACTTGATTTAATTCCAGTTAAAACTTCGAATTCAGTATTAGCTGTACCCGCGCCTAATGCTGGGACTCTAAAAAAGCCTGAAGGATATTCTTCTTTTAATCGATTAAAATTAGGTATTGGATCACTACTTAACTTAAGATCTGCAACTGGATTAATATCAAAAAATGACTCTAATTGAACAACAATAATATTAGGTTTTCTCTTTGTAGCCTTCAATGATACTTCATCTAGCTGTCTTTTCATATTACGCATCAAGGATGCAGAGTAATCAGATGGTTCACTAATACCATTATCAATAATACTATTTGTAAAACAATATGCAAATCCATAATCCTTATAGGCTGTTCCGAGATTTGCAAAATTATCAGAAATAATATTATGTTTTACTCCAAAATTAGTAAAGCCCCATACAATAATCCATGAACAAATACACATAAACATTGTACGTTTTACCTTTAACTCACCTGATATTTTAGGTATTTTACGAAATACAAATATCATTCCAGCCAAAAGTAATACTATTCCTATTAATAAGGCAACCTGTTGCCATTTTTTAAGATATACATCAATCATGGTAAATACATCTTTAGCCATAAGTACATCAATAGCAGCAAAAGGTGTAACACGATATCCTAAAACAACAAAATTTACTATTCCACATATTAGCCATATAAGTGAAATAAAAATCACACCAAACAATCTTTTTTTCATAAAGAAAGCAAATAACAGTGTAAAGAAAATAATTGAAACATTATATAGATATACAATTGGCGAAAACACAACGAACTTTATTCCTGCCACAAACGATCTTCGTCCCAACATTTCCAATACAACTTCCATTATCATTGCAAATAAAAAGCATTTGAATTTTGCTGTATGAAAAAAATTATATATAAATTTATTAAATCCTTTTCTTTCATTCTCCATTATTATCACCCACAATAATTACCTATTTTTTGCAACTATACATATTATAGCAAAGAACATTTATTTTTCAATTTATTTTATGTTATAAAAAATAGATTTTTTCTATATGATTTTGCTAGTTTTATATTTTTTTACAAATCTATGTTTTTTTTATTATTTTAGTGTTGACACATAAGAACTACTATGATAATATACAACATGTACTTGCGAGTTATCGTTTAGTACAACATATGCGCGAGTGGCTCAGCGGTGGAGCACCTCCTTGCCAAGGAGGGGGTCGCGGGTTCGATCCCCGTCTCGCGCTCTTTAATTTAATATTTGTATGCTCGAGTGGCTCAGCGGTGGAGCACCTCCTTGCCAAGGAGGGGGTCGCGGGTTCGATCCCCGTCTCGCGCTCTTATTATTTTAAAGTCTTGTGTCGACAAGACTTTTTTTATTTTATTCCTTATCTCTTATTTGCAATTTTCTAACAGTTTTAATGATTATTCTTTCCATGTAATAACAAGTTAATATACTTCTATATATACAAAAAGAACACATTCTTATTTATAAAAAATGTGTCCTTTTTCTTCTACATGTGTATTATTCTGATAGCTCTATATATGTTATCACATGTGTATTATTTTAACAGTTCTATATATGTTATTATATATATTATTTTAACAGTTCTATATATGTTATCACATGTATATTATTTTAACAGTTCTATATATGTTATCATATATATTATTTTGACAGTTCTATATATGTTCCAACTATATCTATTATAGCTTCTACATTTTTAGCTTCAATAAATTCCAATAATACATTGACAAATTCCTTATTTTCTCCTGTATATTCAAAGCAATTTATCTCATTAAAATCTTGAATCAAACCATCAAAATCATTATTTTTTGCTTTTTCTCTAATTGATTTTAGCAATGCAACATCAATTGTATCTGCAGTTTCTTTTCCTTGTTGAGAATCCTTTGTATTTATTTCATCCACAACAGGCTCACCAACCTTGTTTTTGGAATCTTCTTTAATTGAATCATTACTATTGATACTTTCCTTATTATCACCAGCATCCTTAGAATCATTTATATATTCTATGGCATTTTTCATAGCATGTTCTTCTTCGTTCATTCCAACATAATCTTCCATATACTCAATATACTCCTCAATGGAAATTAATAGTTTTGTAAGATTATCAACAAATTTATCAATGTTGTGTTTAATATAATCACGATTTCTCTTATTTATTGCAGCCTCCATATAAGATGCTTCTTTTGCAAACCTGTATGCTCCAATATTAACACTAAACGTTCTTATTGAATGCACCTTAATCTTGAAGCCCCTAAGGTCACTTTCTGCTTTTTCTCTCAAGTCATTAATATCCATAATATTTTGCTTATAATATGCATTTATCAAATTATTATATACATCAATGCTACCACCTATTTTTTCAATGGCTCTCTCAATTTCAATTTGAGGCTTTAATCGTTTTAATCCTTCACCAAAACGCGAATTATCAATATATTGGATAATATCACTTAACTTTTCTTTTATTTTTGCTTCTGGAAGACAATCCTTTAATATAGCAGCAACTCTTCTAATATCCATAGGCTTTACCAAGCTATCAGTAAAACCATCACTTATTAACTGTGCAGTATTATTTTCAATAGCATCAACATCCATTGATATAATTGGTAAAATAGAATATTTTGTTTCTGATAAATCACGTATCTCATTCATAACCTCAATGCCATTCATTATAGGCATTGATAAATCCAAAAATACTACATCATAATCGTTATTCATAACCATATCAATAGCATTTATTCCCGATGAAGCAACGTCTAATTTCATTTCAAATGATGATAATACCTTAGTTGATACTTCTCTACTTACCTCGTCATCATCAACTAATAAACCATATACCTCAGGAAGCCACAATTTTTCAGCAATCTCTCTTGATACCATATTATCCACTTTAGCAATTGACTGATTCTTTCCAACGCTTTCTTTTACAGACTGTGTTGTTGACAAAGTAAATGTCGTACCAGCACCATACACGCTCTCAACTTCAATATCTGCGTTAATTATATCCGCATAACCTTTTGCTATTGCAAGTCCAATCGCAGATCTTTCATGGCTTTTCGACTTATTTCCATCTGAAACATAATATGCTTCAAATATTTTATCAATTCTATCTGGTTGAATTCCTATTCCAGTATCGGAAATAGTAAATTCAATATTTAGTTCATCAATATTATGCTTGCTATCATATTCAAATGAATCAACAGATAATGTGATAGATCCTTCCTTAGTATTTTTAACAGAGTTTTCAATAAGTCTCATAAGAATTGACTTTATTTTTTCCTCGTCACCTATTACATTATCTGTAATATTCTCACTTATTTCTACAAAAAAGCGAATACCCTTGTCTCCAATTTTTTCTATTGCATACTCTGAGAGAGAATACATTAACGTTGTAATAGAATATAAGCTTTCATGCACAGTAATCTTACCTGCTTCTATTTTGGCTAATAAGATAATATCATCTACCTTTGAAATTATTCCTTCTCCAATATCATATATTCCTTTTACTGCCTCTTTTCCTGGATTCTCATCGTCAATAACATGTAAAGCCTCATCCGCTTTAACCATTATTGCATTAATAGGAATCTTGATTTCATTACTCATATTAGCAAGGTAATCGCTTTTGGCACTACTTGTCTTAACCGCCTCTTCATGCTCCTTTGATAATGTTTCAAGGGCATCATTTTTATTTTTGAGTTTTTTCTGTACTCGTAACAAAATAAAACTAAGTAAAATAAACATACCAAGCACGATTACTACAAATACCAATCTGGCAATAGGATTTTCAAATAAGCTTTTTTCTTTTTCAATAACAAATGAAACAGGCTCCTCGCAGGCTGTTCCATCACCATTATATGCACTTATCTTAAATTCATAAACTCCACCATCAAGATTTGTATAAACAGCTTCCATTCTTTCATCACCTTTTAATAAAATAGGTTCTGAATCAAATCCATCTAAATAGTATTCTACTTTTATATTACCTCTGTTCGCATAACTAAATACTGCAAACTTTATTGTCATTCTAGAAACATTACTTCTTAATACAATGCCATCCGATAAATTATCAAACTCATATTTTACTCCATCTAAATCAATACTAGTAACCTTTATTTTAGGAGAAGTAGTATTGTACGGAACACTCTTTGTATCTAAAAGACATATACCTTCATTACAACATATGTATATTTTACCTTCATCATCAATGCAAGAATTACTTATTGAGTTTACTGTTTTTATCAATCCATCATTTACATCTAAATAACGTGAACTAAGTGCATTACTATCTAATAACTCTTCTTCACTAGTTCTAAGAACTCCCATGGAACCAATCAACCACATGTTGCCTTCATAACACAAAATATCATAAATACAATTAGAATATTCCACATTACTTATTTTTCTAAAGGTTTCATTATAATAGCAAATACCATTATCTGTTCCAATCCACAAACCATTTTTACCGCTTTCAAAACATGTAACTACATTTGAATTAAGTCCATTATCAATATTATAATTTTGAACACGCTCTCTCACATTAGGATTAATTACATATATTCCATAGCCATCTGTTCCAACAAATATTTCACCATTTTGATTTTCATATAAACAATAAACACTATTAGCAATAAGCCCCTCATTTACTCCATAAGAATTAACAACCTTATCATTCTTATCAATAATTGATACACCAGCTTCAGTTGCAACTGCAACTGAGCCATTAGAAAGAGGCAAGATATAGTTTACCGCCGAATCAGGCAAACCATTAATTCTACCAATTTCTTTTATCTCACCACTTGGCAATACTTTAACAATACCAAACCGTCTATGTGTTCCTATCCAAATATTCCCTTTGCTATCCGAAGTAATATGTCTAATATTCACTCCATCTAGCTTTTCAGTTAAATTATTTTGTGTTCTCTTATTATTCTCATATATTATTAATCCATCATCTGTACCAATATATTTTACTCCATTTTCACAAAACACCGCATTAACCATTGATTCAGGCATCCCAATATACATATTATAATCAATAAATTTGCTACGTGATAAAAGAAGTAATCCCATTCTAGTTGAAGATATCCAGTAATTTCCCTCATAGTCCTGAATCATATCTGATAAATAATTATCTATCTCAAATCCAGTACATTTTATTACATTGTTAGATTTATCCAAATAGCCTATTCCGTTATCAGAACATACCCAAACCAAGCCATTTGAATCATACATAAATTCTTTAATTCCTTCTAATGAGGCATTAATAGTTTCAAAATAATAATTACCATAAAGTCTTATTATGTCTCGACCTTTTGTACCTACGTACATATCACCATTTATCTTTTTTATACAAGTCAAATCTTCACTAGTATACTTTTCAGCATCAAGAATCTTTTTAACTTCATCTTTACTCCAAATATAAATATTGTTCTCAGTTATTCCCCAGATTTTATCATCATCAATTTCAATATCTGCAAATTTTTGCATAGCAATATCTTTATTGCTATGCATCTCTAAAATATATCTTCCATCTTCTGAAATGGAAACCTTAAATAATCCAGAGGAAGATGCGACAAAAATATTTCCATCTGAATCTTCAACAAAATCATATATTGTTTTAACTCCATTATAGTATTCATCTCTAAAATGATAGTTATTTCCATCCTCGATAAAAAACAGACCATAATTATCTGTACCAATCCACATTTTACCAGTAGAATCCTGCATTATACAATTTATTGAATATACGTCTGTTCTATCATCTGTTTCCCAAAGATTAATGCTACTAAAGCCTGTACCATTTGTTCTATATAATCCGCTGTCAGTGCCAACCCATACATAACCTGAAGACGACTGGTACAAACAGTTAACCTCATTACTTTCTATTCCATTTTTTTGGTTATATACTGTTTGAATAAATTTTGACGCAAATGAATCTCTTGCATGAGACGAATATCCAGACACGCAAAAAAGGCATACTAAAACGCATGCCAATAATGCTATAATTTTTGATAACTTTAGTTTTTTAACCATAAATATTATCCTTTTTAAGCTTCTTTAAGAAATACTTTATATCCCTTTAATGTTTCAAATATATCCGCTTTTGAAGTAACTTCCCATGGAGCATGCATATTTAATACAGCAACTCCACAATCAATTACTTCCATTCCATAAAGCGACAAAATATACGCAATGGTTCCACCACCGCCAACATCAACCTTTCCAAGCTCTGCTGACTGATAGCATATATCATTGTCATCCATCATTTTACGAATTCTTGCAATGTATTCCGCATTAGCATCATTAGAACCAGATTTACCTCTAGAACCAGTAAACTTGCTAAATACCATACCTCTACCAAAATAAGAGGCGTTATTTTTTTCAAATGCACTTTAAAAAAGAGGATCATATTCTGCATTAACATCTGACGAAAGCATAGAAGATGACGCCAAACATCTTCTTAATGCAAGTTCGTTAAACTGTCCCATAGCATTCATAAGCTCTGCTAAAGAATTTTCAAAGAATTTTGATTGCATGCCAGTTGCACCAACACTTCCAATTTCTTCTTTATCAGTAAGAAGGCAACAAGTAGTCTTTTTAACATCATCAACATCAAGCATAGCCTTTAACGATGTAAATGCACAAACACGATCGTCTTGTCCATACGACATTATCATGCTTCTGTCAATTCCAGCTTCTCGTGCTTTGCCAGCTGGCACAACTTCAATTTCTGCTGAAATAAAATCTTCCTCTTCTATATTATATTGCTCATTAAGAAGCTTCATTACACCTTTTTTTACTGCCTCTTTGTCTTCATCTTGTAATAATGCGCTTCCAATAATAACATCAAGATTTTCACCTTCAATAACCTTACTTGCCTTCTTCTCAAGCTGGTCAGCTGCCAAATGAATCAACAAATCTGATATAAAAAATACTGGATCTTCCTCTTTTTCTCCAATAGAAACTTCAACAACTGTTCCGTCCTTTCGAACAATTACACCATGTAATGCAAGTGGCAAAGCAACCCATTGATATTTTTTAATACCACCATAATAGTGTGTATCAAAATAAGCAAAATCATCCTTTTCATATAAAGGATTTTGTTTTACATCTAATCTTGGAGAATCAATATGGGCTCCAAGAATGTTTAATCCTTTTTCAATATTCTCTGTTCCAATATTAAATAATACAACGGTTTTATCCATGCAAACGTTATATACTTTATCCCCTGGAACAAGTTTTTTATTTGAAGCAACAACTTCCTTTAAATCAATATATCCTTTAGCTTTTGCTGCTTCAAGAATGGTTTTAACACATTCTCTTTCAGTCTTTCCATTATCCAAAAAATCTCTGTACAAAGCGCAGCATTCATTCATATCAGCTATATCACTTTGACTATATTTTTTCCATGCATTTTTGCGTTCCATAACAAATGTCACCTCTATGATAATTATATTAATTTATTTACTACACTATTCAAAATATCAAATGCTTTATCGCATTCTTCCTTTGTCACATTAAGTGGAGGAACTAATCTAATCACCGCTGGTCTAACTGCTGTAATTAATAACCCTTCGTCAGAAGCATTATATTTTACATCTGTAGCAATATCCTTATTAAACTCAACACCAATCATAAGTCCTTTTCCACGTACTTCCTTTACACCAGGAAGTGTTGACAATTTTGATGCAAAATATTCACCCATATTCTTAGAATTATCTGGCAAATTATTATCTATTATTTCTTTAACCTGTGCATATGATGCAGCGCAGCATACTGGATTTCCAGCATATGTACTTCCATGAGCACCAGGGCCAAATGTAAGAGCTAATTTTGCACTAGTACACATTGCACCAATAGGCATACCACCACCCATTGCCTTTGCCATACTAACACAATCTGGTTTTACTCCATATCCCATATATGCCATTAAACTACCTGTACGTCCAAATCCAGTCTGAACTTCATCAAATAATAAAAGCATATTTTTTTCATCGCATAGTTTTCTAAGGCCAACAAGGAATTCTTTTGTTGCCGGTATTACACCACCTTCACCTTGCACTGGCTCAACCATAATAGCTATTGTATTTTCGTCGCACGCTTCTTCGAATGAATTTAAATTATTATATTCTGCATACTTAAAGCCAGGCATTAATGGATCATAATTGTTTTGAATTGCTGTTCCTGGCTGTCCTGTTGCAGTAAGAGTAGCCAATGTTCTACCATGGAATCCATTATACGCTGTAACAATATTATATCTTTCAGGACCAAAATTGTCTTTTCCATATTTTCTTGCAAGCTTTATCATAGCTTCGTTTGCTTCTGCACCTGAATTTTGGAAATAAATCTTCTCCATTCCAATAGAAGTACATATTAATTCAGCTAACATTCCCTGTGGAACAGAGTAACAATAATTTGATGAATGAATTAACTCTTTACATTGATTTGTAATAGCCTCAACTACCTTTTCATTGCAATGTCCAGTACTATTTACTGCTATTCCTGCCATGAAATCTAAATATGCTCTGCCATCATCAGAATAAAGATATGCTCCCTCACCTCTATCTGCAATAAAATCAAATCTCTTAAATGTTTCATAGAAATATGTATTATATGTTTCTTGCATTTGTTCTTTTGTTTTTCCAGTTTCCTTCAATAACATATTAATCACCTCTTAAAATCATTATGCCGATAGTATATTACTATCGGCATAAATAATCAATAGATATTATTCATAAATACTTTTACCAACTAAATCATCCAAAATACTAACCAGTTTACCAATCTCTGGCTTACTAATTTGAGCATTTGCTCCTAAGTATTCACCTTTCCGCTTCATATCTTCATTAATTAACGAAGAAAAAACAATAATTGGAATATGTTTTAATCCTTCAGTTTCTCTAATAAGCCTAATCAAATGATGTCCATCCATCAGTGGCATTTCAATATCTGTAATGAGACACTTTGCGCCATAATCAACACCATTATTTTTCTTTAATTCAAGCAAATAATCCCATGCTTCCTTACCATTATTCATAACCTTTAAGTTTGTATATCCAGCAATATTAAGGGAATCGCTTATCAACCTACAAAGCATCTGCGAGTCTTCTGCAATCAAAATAGGTATATCATTTCTTTCTCTTTCACTATACTCTGATACTTGCGAAACCTTCAAACTAGTTTCCGGACAAATTTCTTCAACAATTCTCTCAAAATCAAGAATAATAAGTAGCTTATCAAACTTTTTAATAATTCCTGTAGCAATTCCATTTTCTTTGCTACTTACTGTTGAATCTGGCTTTACAACATCTGACCAAGAAACTCTATTTATTCCTAAAACAGTTTCTACATCAAATGCAATATTCAAGTTATTGAAATTAGTTACAATAAAGAAATTACTCTTTTTATCCTTATTTTGATATCCTAATGTCTTAATCAAATCTATTACAGTTATGATTTCTCCTCTTGGCATAAAAACACCTTCTATGCAAGGGTGGGAATTAGGTATTGTTGTGACTTCTTGATATGTAAGAATTTCTCTTACCTTCTCAACGTTAATACCATAATGATTACCATTAATTACAAATTCTAAAATTTCAAGTTCATTAGTTCCACTTTCTAATAAAATTCCACTATCCATACGCCAGCCTCCTTGCAATGTATTTACTGTAGTTGCATTATTTTAGTATTATCACCCTTAGATATCTTAAGCTTAATTGTATTCAATTCATTGGCAATTTCATCAGATATCTGGAAAAGCAAAACAGCCTCTTGCCTCATGCTTCCACCAATTTCAGCCTGATATGTATATAAATCATCCATTAAAATTGTAAGCATCTGCTTAGCACTTTTCTTTTCATTTACAACCATCTGATACCCTAAATCATATGAAAACAAATCAATATTTTGCGTCTCATTTGTTTTATTCTCAATATCAAATTTAACTACTAATAGCTTATACCCCTCTGGAGCTGTAATCTCAATATACATCCCCTCTTTATCGTAAGAAGGGTATTGTTCTAATGTTACATAATACGCATACTTAATAGATATATTGTCTAATCCAACCATTTCAGCAATATCGTAGGATTTATCAACATTTGGCTTCAAATCCTCATTATCATCTACTGTTCCTTCGCTTGTATTCAAATTCTCCGAAGAATCGTTCT
The DNA here is from genome assembly GCA_029338675.1 of Lachnospiraceae bacterium. Classification (GTDB taxonomy): domain Bacteria; phylum Bacillota; class Clostridia; order Lachnospirales; family Lachnospiraceae; genus Coprococcus_C. The sequence continues at coordinate 46,639 of JAQYAV010000108.1, read as the reverse complement.
TTGACTGTGTTGTACCCGACTCATCTTTTTTATTGCTTTCAGTAGTATTCTCGACAGCTTCAGTTACTGTACTGTCAGTATCATTAGCGTTATTCTTTTTCTCAGTAGTTTCAGTCGTTTCAACAGACTCTGTAATATCAATATCCTCTTCTGGTGATAAATTTTCTTTTTTATCAATCGTAGTATCTTCCGCACTCTCTTCTAATGCCTCATCATACTTGCTATCTAAATGCCTATCATATTTTATTAACAATGATGCAGCATATTCTGCAATCGCATATGACTCTTCATCTGTAAGTTCTATTACTTTAGAGCAGCCGCAAAAAGAAACCATAATCATGCATATAAAAACCATCAAAAACAGTTTCTTCATATAATCCTCCACTCAATATTTTAGACTCTCAAGTCAAAAAATCAAAAAAACCAATAATTTTATTATAAGCACATTTGTTGCTTGTTATTTAAAACATGCACATATAAAAATACTTTATCACCTAGTATTTTATCACTTTTTAACGAAATCATCAAGATTTATTAACATCCAAATCGAAATAAAATACTACACCGCCCTCAACATTTTCAACACCATATGCTTTGCCATGAGCTTCCATTGTCGCCGCCACAATCGATAATCCTATTCCATTTCCTCCGTATTCTCTTGTCCTTGCTTTATCAACCTTATAGAACTTAATAAATAGCTTATCTATGTCTTCATCTGATATATGATTACCTTCATTAAATACACAGACCCTTATATCATTTTCCTTCTTCTCATAATATACCTTTATTATTCCATCTTCACGAACATAATGGATTGCATTAGTTAAATAATTCGTAAATACTTCCTCTATCATATATTCGTCTGCCCATACATACACATCATCTTGCTCTTCAAAAATAATACGATTATTACCATCTTGAAGTAAAATACTCTTTGCATCTATTATTGCCTTTATGAAATTAGTAAGTTCAAACTGTTCAATTCTTACTTTTTCATTTCCAAACTCAATCTCATTTAAAGTAAGTAGTTTTTTCACTAAATCATTCATTTTCCTAGATTCATCAACAATAACCTCAGTATAAAAATTCATACTTTCCTGATCATCAATTACATTATCTCTAAGTCCTTCCGCATAACCTTGTATAAGAGCTATTGGTGTTTTTAATTCATGAGATACATGGGACAAAAATTCTTTACGCATTTCATCTATTTCATTTTTATTTTTTATATCTTTCTTTAATTCAATATTAGCTTTCTTAAGTTCAGAAATTGTATTTTCCAGTTGCATAGACATATCATTCATACATTTGCCTAGCTCACCAATTTCATCCTTTGTACATACTAATACCTTTGTATCAAATTCCAATTTGGTAAACTTCTTTGCCGCGTAACACATTGCTTTAATTGGTGTAACAAAAATATTACTTAGCGCCAAAATAAATATAGAGCCAAATAAAATCACTCCAATCGCAATATAAACAAACACTTTTGATATAACATTCATTGTATACTCTAATTGAGAAACTGAACATCTAATAAATACCTTATATCCATTATCTAGGCTACCAATTAAATCATAATAATCCGCATTAATTGCATTATCATGATTTCTAGTAATCGTATATTGCTTGTCATATCCATACAAAACAGTATCAGTTTCATCCTCAAGTGAATCCAAAATTCTTTTCATACTTTTTAGCATTTCACTATGATCATTAATTGTAGAATAAAACTTGCCATCATCGCCCATTATTAGGATAAACGCACCTGATGAATTTTTTATATTTAAAATAAATTCTCCATCTTTTTTTGTTTTTCCAAGATATTCACTAAAGCTATAATTACACGCATTATATGTTTCAACGAGATTATATTTTAAATTATTAATGAATATGCTTTCAAAGACATAATTACATATTATCCATGATGCAAACACTATTAATGCTGCAAAGGAAACAACCATTAATGTAATTTTAGTACGCATAGAAGTTTTCATAACATCACCTAATGAACAAATTAATTACACTTCAAACTTATAGCCCATTCCCCATATAGTCTTTATGTAATCACCTTTTTTTCCTAATTTATTTCGTAATTTTTTAACATGTGTATCTATTGTTCTTGCATCTCCAAAATAATCATAATTCCAAACATTATTGAGTATTTTTTCTCGTGATAATGCCACTCCACGATTAACTAGGAAATAATTAAGCAATTCAAATTCTTTATAGCTTAAATCAATCTGTTCTCCATCGATATATACCTGATGTGCTGAAATATCCATTTTTATTCCTGCAATTTCAATATTATCATCATTTTCGCTCATAGAACTTCTTCTCAAAACTGCTTCAACTCTTGCAACTAATATTTTAGGGCTAAATGGTTTAGTAATATATTCATCCACGCCAAGTTCAAAGCCTTTAAGTTCATCTTGTTCCGACGCTTTTGCTGTAAGCATTATTATTGGAACATCTGATATTTCTCTAATTTCTTCTGCAACCTCATATCCGTCCTTTTTTGGCATCATAACATCTAGAACAATAAGCGCAATATCATTATTTGCTCTAAAGACATTCAAGCATTCTTCACCATCTGCAGCCTCAACAACCATATAATCATTTTTAACCAAAAAGTCTTTAACAAGCTTTCTCATTCTGCTCTCATCATCTACAACCAATATTTTACCTTTATCCATATATATTATTCCTCCAAGAATTCTTTATAACTACCCAGATTATACTGTACTAATATGTAAAATCTGTGAACAAAATAAATATTTTTATAATTACTTCCCCATAAGAATATTTTCACGTTCATTCAATTCTTTTTCCCAGTTTGACAGGCGTTCTTCCCAAGCCGCATACTTATTCAAGACCTTCTCTTCCGCATTAAAATATCCCACATTCTCATTTGTTGCCATAATAAAAAACATTCCAATAATAACTGTTACTAATGCCACAATTGCAATAGTCATTTTCTTATTTTTTTCACTATCATTATGCTTTTCTTCAGACAATTTCTGTATTTTATCCAAATAGTATTCTGTTCCCTTTCCAATTTCAACTTTATTAATTTTCTTTCTTATCACAATTGGTTTAAGCTTACATTTCTTTTCTTTCAAAATATAGCTTCTCATTTCATTCAAAAAAGACAGACCTACTATTGTTTTAAAAAAATTCTTTTCGATTAATTTATTATAAACAAGTAAAAGTGCATCAATATCGTCCCAATCAATCTTTTCTTTTATCTGCTCAATTCTTCTTTTATCCTCAATTGCATTTATATATTCTTTTTCATCCTGAAATAAATAGCCACAAACCACTTTTATTTTTTCAGCCATAACTACTCCCTCTTTAATACATCATTTCAAAGCTTATATATTAATTACGTATTATTATCAAATAAACAAAAGACGACCCAGTTTACATACCGCAGTCGCCTTATTTCATTCCTATACATATTATTTCTTAATTATAATACCATTCTCACTCGCAACAGAATTAAGCATATCGTTGTATTGCTTCATCAATTCATTTGATTCTGATACCAAATTTTCTGCTTGAGTTAAATAATCCGCATTATCACCTTCTAAAGCCGATAATACCATCTTCATTGCATCATACTGCCTTTGTGCGCTTTGCGCATATAAAGCCTTCAACTGTGTAACATCATCAGTTTCTGTTTCTATAGCATTCAAATCTTGCAAATACTGTTCCATTCCAGGAATAGCATCATTCTTCAATGATACTACAAATGCATCCACATCTGCATTGTCATTTGCAAAATAAGAATTGTATATTCCTATTGCACTATCTCTCTTAGCTTTAATTGAAGGAAGCTCCGTTGAAACAAATTCAATAACATCTTTTTTTACAAGATTCTCTGTAGTTGTAGTTTCCTGACTTTGTTCTTTTCCACATGAGCAAAGTGCTGCTGCCATTGATAACATCATTGTTATTGCTATTATTTTCTTTTTCATAACGCTTACTCCAATCCTATGTAAAAATATATAAATGATAATAATTTATATATATTAACTTGATAGTATTATCTAGCAAATATATATAAATTTCTTTTATATTATACTATATATTGTGCTATAACGCAATATAGGTACCACTCAAACAAGACTTGCAAATGCCACTCGAACAAGACTTGCAAGTACCACTCAAACAAGGCCGCACTAGTACTACACTAAAAAGACATTACTCAGTCTTTTCATTAATATATTTTTCATATAAATCAGGGCGTCTTTCCTTTGTTCTTTCAAGAGATTTTTGTTTTCTCCACTCATTTATATTTTTATGATGTCCAGAAAGCAAAACATCTGGTACCCTTGCGCCCATAAAATCAACTGGTCTTGTATATTGTGGATATTCCAAAAGCCCATCATAAAATGATTCATACACAGCACTTTCATCACAGCCTAAAACTCCTGGTACCAATCTAGAAACTGCATCAATAATTATTGTTGCAGGAAGCTCGCCACCAGTAAGAACAAAATCACCAATAGACACATTATCAGTTACAATTCTTTCTAGTACTCTCTCATCAACACCTTCATAATGTCCACACAAAATAACAATATTTTCTTCCTTAGAAAAATCTTCAGCCATTTTTTGAGTAAAAGGTGTTCCTTGTGGTGTCATATAAAGCACTCTAAGTGGTTTATCTAAAGAAGTTTTATCCATTAAATCACCCTTAGGCAACCCAAGTTTAATCCTAATAGATTGATATGCATCATAAATTGGCCCCGGTTGCATTAACATACCTGCTCCGCCACCATATGTATAATCATCTACATGACCATATTTATTATCTGAAAAATCTCTAATATTAACTGTATTTACACTTATCAAACCATTATTTATTGCTCTGCCTGTTATACTTTCTTTCAGACAATTATTTATCTGTTCTGGAAACAATGTCATAACATGAAAATTCATTTAATCAAGCATTCCCTTCATCAACTTAACTACTACTACTTTTTCATTATAATTTATATCAATTACACATTCCTTAATTACAGGAATAAGTAATTCATTGCCATTCTTTAATTCCACTACAAAAACGTCATTTGCACCTGTTTGAAGAACATCCTTTAATTCTCCAAGGTCATTATTGTCATCACAAACAACTCGCATTCCAATTACATCTGCAATATAGAATTCTTCATCATCAAGAGGTATTGCATTTTCTCTTGTAACATAAAGCTCACAATTTTTATATTTTTCTACTTCATTTATATCATTAAATTCTTTAAATGATAGAATAACCATATTCTTAAAAAATTTACAAGATGCCTTTTCAACTTCAATATCCCCCTTAGGAGTTCTAAGTATGCATTTTTTTAATTTTTTGAAACGATTTATATCATCAGTTGTAGGAAAAACTTTAACTTCTCCCTTCAATCCATGTGTAGAAGTTATTACACCTATTCTAAATAAGTCTACCATTGAAAAATATCTCCTTAAAAAGCAAAAATCCCCGATATAATCAGGGATTTCATTAATTATTTAATGTCTACAATTATCTTTTTGTCACCCTTTGAGGCAGCTGCTTTTACAACAGTACGTATTGATTTAGCAATTCTTCCTTGCTTACCAATCACCTTACCCATATCATCTTGAGCAACTTTAAGTTCGATTGTAACAGTATCTTCCTCGATAGTTTCATTTACAACAACTTGCTCGGGGCAATCTACGAGGGATTTAGCAATAATTTCAACCAATTCTTTCATTACCGGCACCTCCCTGATTACTTCTCGATACCTGCCTGCTTAAATAATTTTGCTACTGTTTCAGTAGGCTGAGCTCCGTTTGAAAGCCACTTCTTAGCTGCATCTGCATCAATGTTAACAGCACATGGCTCCTGATTTGGGTCGTAAGTACCTATCTCATCGATGAATCTACCATCTCTAGGAGATCTAGAGTCAGCCACGATTACTCTATAAAAAGGATGCTTCTTATATCCCATTCTTCTTAATCTGATTTTTACTGCCATTTTAATTTCACCTCCTTAAAAAATATATCTATAATAGTAAACTATTATCAAAATCCAAATGGGAGTCTAAAACCTCCACGTTTTTTCTTGCCCATTAAGCCTGACATCTGTTTCATCATCTTTTTAGATTGTTCAAACTGCTTGAGCAATTTGTTTACTTCGCTTATTGGGACTCCTGCACCATCAGCAATTCTTTTCTTTCTACTAGGATTAATTATATCTGGATTAGATCTTTCCTTTTTAGTCATTGAAAGAATAATTGCTTTCGGCATACTCATTGCATTGTCATCTATTTCAACATTTTTCAGTTGTTTATTTGAACTAAATCCTGGAAGCATATTAAGAATATCACTCATGCTTCCCATCTTATCCATCTGATCCATCATATCAAGGAAATCATTAAAATCAAAAGAAGTTTTCTTAAGTTTTTCTTCCATTTCCTTTGCTTTTTCTTCATCAATGGCATTCTGAGCTTTCTCAATCAAGCTCTCTACATCACCCATTCCAAGGATTCTACTTGCCATTCTATCTGGATGGAAAGGCTCTAAATCAGTAAGCTTTTCACCCATTGCAGCAAATAAAATAGGCTTGCCAGTTACTGCCTTAATTGAAAGTGCTGCACCACCACGTGTATCACCATCAAGTTTAGTCAAAATAACTCCATCAATTCCTATCTTGTCATTAAAAGTTGTTGCTACATTAACAGCATCCTGACCTGTCATCGCATCAACAGTAAGAATAGTATGTGCTACATTCACATTGTTCTTTATCTCTTGAAGCTCTGACATCATATCCTCATCAATATGAAGACGTCCAGCAGTATCTATGAACACCAAATTCATTCCATTCTTAGATGCATGCTCAATCGCTGCCTTAGCTATATTAACAGGCTTGTGTCCTTCTCCCATTGAGAATACAGGAACACCAACCTTTTCACCATTGATTTCCAACTGTTTAATTGCAGCTGGTCTGTATATATCGCAAGCAACAAGAAGTGGCTTCTTACCCTTGTTCTTATAAACATTAGCAAGCTTGGCTACAGTAGTTGTCTTACCAGCACCCTGTAAACCACACATCATAATAACTGTTACTTCATTAGAAGGTAAAAGCTTAAGCTCAGTAACCTCCGAACCCATAAGCTTATCCATCTCTTCCTTAACAATCTTAATTACCATCTGACCTGGATTAAGTCCCTTAAGAACCTCCTCACCAACGGCTCTATCACTAACAGAATTGATAAACTGTTTTACAACCTTAAAGTTAACATCCGCTTCAAGTAAAGCTCTCTTAACTTCCTTCATGGCCTCTTTGACATCATCTTCTGTAAGCATTCCCTTGCTTCTAAGTTTTTTGAAAACATTTTGTAATTTATCAGTCAAACTATCAAATGCCATCTAATCCCTCCAAACATATCAAACGAGCTTCTAAAAATCATCCAACAACTCCGATGTATACGAATCCAACTCATCAATCAACGAAAACATATTCTTATCTGCATTCTTTTCTTTAAGAACTGCAATTTTATCTTTCATCATATCAGCCTTTTCTTTTGCCTTCATGAACTTCTCAACCAATTTTAGTTTAGATTCGTACTCTTCCAAAATTTTATCACATCTTTTAATTAAATCATATATTCCTTGTCTAGAAATACCATTCAATCTAGCAACCTCAGAGTAGGATAAATCATTCATTACCACATCTTCGTAAATGCTCTTTTGATGTTCAGTTAACAATTCACCATAAAAATCATATAATAATGATTGTCTTAATATCTTATCCATGTTTCACCACCTGTAAAGTCTTTTTACTTTACAACCTTTAGTATAATATAACATATTCTAAAATATGTCAACAAAAAAGTGTATATTTTTATATTTTTGCATATACTTTATTAAATACATCAAGGATTTTAATATGGATAATAATCAAATTGATAACGGAAAACTTCAAATTCAAGTTTTATCTAATACAAATTACCCAATAAATAATAGCACAATAGAAATAAGTCTTCGCAGCACACCAAATCAAATATTAGAAACGGTAAATAGCGATAACAATGGATTTAGTCCTATCTTAGATTTACCAGCCCCACCTTTAGACTATAGCATGAGTCCAACAGATAACCAACCCTATAGTGAATATAATATAAAAATTTTTGCACAGGGTTTTGACGAAGAAATAATAAGTGGTATTCAAGTATTTCCTGGTGAACTTTCCGAACAAACTGTGATCTTATCTCCTACCAGCATTACAGGTGTATATAATCCAATTGTTATTGACGCACACACATTATGGGAGTACTTTCCTCCTAAAATTGCTGAGGCAGATGTAAAGCCCATAAATGAATACGGAGAAATTGTACTAAGAAATGTAGTGATTCCTGAAACAATAGTTGTACATGATGGTGCACCAAGTGACACTACTGCAAAAAACTATTATGTTCCCTACATAGACTATATAAAAAATGTTGCCAGCTGTGAAATATATTCAACCTGGCCAAAAGAAACAATAAAAGCAAATATTCTTGCAATAATGTCCTTTACATTAAATAGAGTATACACAGAGTGGTACCGGAACAAGGGCTATAATTTCACAATAACCTCTTCTACTGCCTTTGATCACAAATGGACATACGGACAAACAATTTTTGATAGCATTTCTAAAATTGCTGATGAAATCTTTAACAATTTCATATCAAAACCAAATATCAAACAACCAATTCTTACCCAATACTGTGACGGAAAACGTGTTATGTGTCCTAACTGGTTGAGTCAATGGGGATCCAAATATTTAGGTGATGATGGTTTATCATATATTGATATATTACGTTACTATTACGGAGATAATGTTTATATAAATCAATCTTACCAAATATCAGGAATTCCTGCATCGTATCCTGGTTTTGATTTATCTATCGGTTCAACAGGTGATGCTGTCTTGCAAATTCAGGAACAGTTAAACACTATTTCCAACGCATACTCATCAATCAAAAAAATTTCTGCAGATGGAATATATGGGCCCAATACAGCAAATGCGGTTAAAACCTTCCAAAATATATTTAACCTTCCAATATCCTCTATTGTAGATTTTCCTACATGGTATAAAATATCACAAATATATGTAGGTGTTTCTAAAATAGGTGAAAACATAAATTAACAAAAAACAGGTGTTGCATAAAACAACACCTGTAATACACTTAAACTAATCAACGAATGGAAAACTTGAACTCAAAGGATCTAGATACCAACGATCTCTTACCTTAATCATAACAAATATTCCTTCATCAACATTTTTAATATAAGTTCCAGTAGATTTTTTCATAACTTCTGCCTCAAAAGCAACCTTTGTTCTAACAGCCTCCTGTATTGCAACGGTTTTTGAAGTAGATATCTTTACATCATCCTGAAGAACAACAATCTCACCTGTATCCAAATGAGAAACTTCTTCAATATTAAAACTAATAAATTTGGTAGTTATGTTTTGTTCATAAATATCTGACACCATGTTTTTATCAAAATCCATATATAGAGGCATCATATCATCAAATAGCTTTTCATCTTTATTAATATACGCATCAGTATAATTCTTCACAACAGCTTCATAACTATCAGCACCACGTTTTACTTCGTTGTAATCTTTGTAGAGTGTGAAAACAAAAAAACAAATTGCAATTATAATAATTGCAAAAACGAGGTATTTTCCAACATGAATCTTTCTTTTTTTCTCAGTGAAACTATCAATTTCAGTTCTAGCATAACTAGAAGGTAACGAACCTCCATATAAATCGCCATCGTCCAACATAGATGAATCATCACTTCTTAATATATCAGTCAAACCAGATCCTGAACTAATATGTGTACCCATAGGATTTGTTTTTTTCTGTTTTTTCTCTTCTACTGGCTTCAAAGATAACTCACCATGAGTTACCACTACTGTCTGCTTACACACTGGACAAATAAGTTCTTTGTCGTCTACTTTTGTGCCACATGAATGACAAACCTTCATCTTTGTTATCCCCCCCTAATATTTGGTATTACTCTTACATATTCAAAATAATGCAAATAAATAATACTTGCAAACAAAAATTAAAATAACATACAAAAAACTACATATTTATATATATAATATTACAACACAATTAATAAAATTACAAGTGAATATCGACTTTTTATTATATGATTTCGACAATTTTTATTTATTTTGTCATACATATTTTTTTCAAACAATCAAAATAACAGTGAAATAAAAAAAATAAAAAAAAGTCTTGCATTTTCTTTTTTATTTTGATATACTAAACAAGTCTTGTGGCTAGTTAGTCATTTAGTTTCAATATGGTTCGTTGGTCAAGCGGCTAAGACGTCGCCCTCTCACGGCGAAAACAGGGGTTCGATTCCCCTACGAACTGCTTTTAATTTAATACATATGGTTCGTTGGTCAAGCGGCTAAGACGTCGCCCTCTCACGGCGAAAACAGGGGTTCGATTCCCCTACGAACTGCTTTTAATCAGGTATTAAACCTGATTTTTTTATTTTTACAACATTGTTTTAATCCTAAAATCAAAAACTATGAGTAAAACATCATTGTTCACTCATAGCCCTTCTAATTATTTAATATAAATTATATTTTCATATCTACTATTTCGTTAACCATAGAATATGCAACCCCTCTTTCATATTCTTTTCTAACTAAAATGTATCTATCAGTATGTCCCTTAATAAAACATTTCTCGTTCTTTTCTTCTACCTGTTCTACTAAAACCTTTACTTTTTCATTAGCAAATGTATTTTCAAATTCATTTTTATTTTTTCTTGCTAACTCAAGCAAAATATTACTTCTTTTTTCCTTGATATCTTCTGGAATTTGATTTTCCATATTAGCAGCAATTGTTCCATCTCTTTTTGAATACTTAAAGATATGCATTTCGTATAATTTAAGTATTTGTAGGTTATTTCTTGTTTCTTCAAATTCTTCGTCTGTTTCTCCAGGGAATCCAACAATAACATCAGTTGTAATAGCTGGGCGATCATAATATTTTCTAATTAATTCACATTTCTCAATATATTCTTCAATTGTGTATTTTCTATTCATTCTAGCTAGAGTAGCATTACATGCACTTTGAAGCGACAAATGAAAATGTGGACATATCTTTTCATTTTTCGATATAGCTGTCAAAAATTCGTCAGTAATAATCCTTGGCTCTAGGGAGCCCATTCTAACTCGTTCAACACCTTCAATATCTGCAACTGCCAGTAATAAATCTAAAAGAGTATTTGACGAGTCATCAAAATAGGAAGAAAGATTAATCCCTGTAAGTACAACTTCCTTTATGTTATTTTTTACCAGACCTTTTATTTCATCTAAAACATTTTTTATATTTCTGCTTCTAATTCTTCCTCTAGTATACGGAATAATACAATAAGTACAGAAATTATTACACCCATCTTGCACCTTAACATATGCTCTGCAATGTTCAATTGGCTTATCCAAATGTAATTCTTCATATTCACAAGTATTATTTATATCGATAATATTATCAGTAATATTATTATTTTCTAAGTATTCTTTTATTATTCTTGGCACATCCTTCTTTCTATTATTGCCAATAATAATATCAATTCCTATATCAGATAATAATTCTTCTTTTACAGCCTGAACATAACAGCCCATTGCAACAACAATACCCTTAGGATTGATTTTTTTGGCTCTATGTATTATCTGTCTAGACTTCCTTTCAGCCATATTAGTTACAGCACATGTATTAACCAAGTATACATCTGCATATTCACTAAAAGACACGATTTCGTATCCTAATTTACTCAATTCATTTCCTATACTATCTGATTCATATTGATTAACTTTACATCCTAATGTGTAAATTGCAACTTTATATCTAGACATATATTCTCCCATGATTTATTATTTTATCTACTAAGCTCTCAAAAACAAGAAGTACATTTAAAGAAATTAAATGAAATATTCACAACGTAATCAATATGCATTATCATAAAATGTACAATCAACAAAAAATAAATAACACCCCTTTATACGCATAAAACGCACTATCATATTACTTATAAAACATAATAAAAAAGTACTATTATGTAAATGTCAAAAATATTTTTTGATTTATTGTAATCGTCATACTACATATAGTTGAGATCATAATCATATTAATTACACATATAATTAGCACACTCTTTACACTAATTATATTGACTTTTCAATTACAAACTTATATTATAGTATCATAAGTGGACATTAAATGTAAACAAGGAGGTTTTGGGAATGTTAGCAGTAAAGATTTCTCTCAATTCAATTGATAAGGTAAAAAGCTTCGTTAATGATATTAGTGGTTTTAACGCTGAATTTGATTTAGTTTCTGGAAGATATGTTATTGATGCTAAGTCAATTATGGGAATTTTCAGTTTAGATATCTCTAAGCCTATCGATTTGAATATTCATGCTGAAGATGAAACAGATGCAATTCTTGAAAAAATCAAACCTTATTTAGTTGACTAGGTTATAAATAAAGAAAAGCGTAAGCAATAGTTTTGCTTACGCTTTTCTTTATTTACTCAAGATACTGTATCATACCTGGTCCAAGTCCATCAGTTGGTCTTGGAATAAAATTATGTTTTATATAGAAAGGTTCCCTTCCCTTTGCACACATTAAACAAAGCATCATGGTTGTACCCTCTTCTTTTATGCTTTTCACATAATCAATCAACTTGTTCAAAATCACTGAACCAATTCCAGATTTCTGAAATTCTGGAACTACAACCAAATCTTGAATATAGCAAATCACCGATCCATCACCGACAATTCTGCCCATTCCGACTAATTTCCCATTTTCATCTATAGCCTTAACAAAAAATAAACTATTATCTATTGCCTTTTGGGCTTGACTATTACTAAGTTTTTTCCACGAAACACTATTTCTTATATATAAATATTCTTCAACTTTTATGTCATTTTCTACTAATGTAATCATTATTTGTATTCCTTTAGCACATTAAGTATGCACTATCTCACCTTTTTATAATCTAATCGAAAGGCCTTTATCACTAAGATATCTCTTAAGGTCCATAATCTCTAATTCTTTGTAATGGAACAAAGAAGCTGCGAGTGCGGCATCTGCTTTACCTTCTGTTAATGCTTCATAAAAATGCTCTTTAGTTCCAGCTCCACCAGATGCAATAACTGGGATGGCTACATTTTCCGAAATAAGTCTTGTTAACTCGACGTCATATCCTGCTTTAGTTCCATCGCAGTCCATACTAGTCAAAAGAATTTCTCCTGCACCCATTTTATCAGCCTTCATAGCCCATTCAATAGCATCTAAACCTGTATCAACTCTTCCGCCATTTTTGAACACACCCCAACCTGATCCATCTGCTTTTCTTCTTGCATCTATTGCAACAACTACACATTGACTACCAAACTTATCTGCGGCATCACTTATTAAGTTAGGCGTATTTATTGCAGCAGAATTAATTGCAATTTTATCTGCACCTTCTCTAAGAATCATCTTAAAGTCTTCAACTGATCTTATTCCACCACCAACTGTAAAAGGAATAAATACATTTTCTGCTACTCGTCTAACCATATCAATAACTATGTTTCTTGCATCAGACGACGCAGTTATGTCAAGAAATACAACTTCATCTGCTCCAGCCTTATCATAGGCTTTAGCAACTTCAACTGGGTCTCCAGCATCTCTCAGGTTAACAAAATTAATACCTTTTACAACTCTACCATTATTTACATCCAAACAAGGAATTATTCGCTTTGTATGCATAATTTCACCTCAAATTATAATTCAATAAAATTCTGTAATATTTTTAAGCCAACCGCAGAGCTTTTTTCTGGATGAAACTGGCATGCAAACACATTATCTTTCTCAACTGATGCATGAATTGTTGTTGAATATGTTGTGCTTGCTGCTACCTCATCAATATTTTTTGACTTTAAATAATACGAATGAACAAAGTATACATAAGAATTATTTTCTATACCCTTAAACAAAGTTGCCCCAGGCTTAATATCAAGAGAATTCCAACCAATTTGAGGAACCTTCAAGCCTTCAACATCAGGAATTCTAAGTATTTCTCCATCTAGAATTCCAAGCCCAGTTGCTCCAATGCTTTCTTCACTTGTTTTATATAACAACTGTAAGCCTAAACATATTCCAAGAAATGGTTTTTTGGAATCAACTACATCATATATTACATTTTCAAGTTTATATTCTCTAATCTTATCCATTGCATCTTTGAAGCATCCAACACCAGGTAAAATAACCTTGTCACTGGATAAAATAATATCTCTATCTCTAGTAACAATCGCTTCTTCACCTAAATGTATAATCGCTTTTTCAACGCTCTTTATATTACCTGCGTCATAGTCTATTATCGCTATCATATTTACTCTAAGCCTCTATTCTTCCTCAACTTTATACTTTTTGCAATATTTATTAAGTGCCTCCATATAATCCTGGCCTGTTAATTGCATTATTTCTCTTGCACTCGCTTCGTCTAAACCATATACTGTCAACAATGCCTCAATAATCTGATTCTTACAATAATTCACATCATCAACAATCTCTAATTCAACCGCTTCCTCATAGTGTTCATCATACTTTTCTAATCCACGTAGCAAAGCATCTAAGCCTTTCTCATATTTATTAACTCTTGTATAGTTACAATATGATTCATATAAACGTTCAACGTACATAACCGTATAAATACGCTCCTTCAAATTCTCATGTTTAGGTTTGACTTCTACACCTGCTACCTCATCATAGGCCAATCTATATCGCTGTCTTTCAAAGTAGTCAGACGCACGTTTAATCAACTGTGAATAGCTAAAGCCCTTAGCACCAAAAACAACTGTGCATCCAAGTGCTGCAAAAAGTAAAAATACAATTATAACTACAAAAGTTGGTACTTTCTTTTCATCCTTTTCAGCTTCTAATTCAGCCTTATACAAAGCTTCTTTTTCCTGTTTTTTTTGTAATTTTTTATTTTTCTTGCTCTTACTTTGTTGTTCTTTAATTTGTTTTTTTTCAGCTTTTTCCTGCTTTTTAGCATCACTTAATGACTTCTTTTGTTCTTTGGCAATAAGCTTTTGCTCTTTTTTTATCTTGAATTGCTCTTCCTCAAGCAAATCCTCTTCATCTGGAGTTCCAAATAATATCTCTGAAATACTTTTTCTTTCTTTCTTATTTGAAGAAGCATTTTCATCATTTTCTTTTTTCTGTTTTGTCTTTTTCTTTCTTTGCTTTTTATCAACAGTATCCTCTAGACTTATTTCATCAGATAATACTGAGCCATAATCGTCTATGCTTCCACTATCGTCGTCACCAATTTCCTTAATTCCAGCAAGCTCAATATTATCTGCCGACATTGCCATAGTTTCTTCAAACATTTTATCAAGGTCATCTTCACCATAATTATATGAACTTTGACCTTCACCTTCCTCCGCCTCTATTCCAAGCGCAGAAAATAAATCATCCAAATCCATTCCATCACTGTCAAAATCAGCACCGACAGAAGCTTCATCAACATCACTTAGATTATCTATAGAATTATCTATAGATGACTCACTTGAGCTTTTATCATCCTCTTTAGAAGACATTAAACTAACTTCTTCATTGTCAAAAGAATATATCTTTTGATCTAAGTCCATATCATTTTTTGCTTCAGTAAATACATCCTGTGAAGAATCATCTAGCTCATCACTTGCGTTTACTTCTTCACCAACATAATCTTTTTGTAGTGAGCTAGCATTAGCCTCATCAATCAAATCATTTAAATCATACTTCTCTGGCTCTATAGTAACTTTACTTTTATTGTTTGCGTCATCAGATAATTTTGTAACATCAACATCATCAAAATCAATATCATCAACCTCTAAATCATCTAAGGTTAAATCATCAAATCCATCTAATTCTTCCAAGGAAATATTATCTATATCTGAAAAATCAATATCTAGTCCCACATCACTATTTATAGCGTTATCAAAATCATCATTTGACTTTCCCTTGTTAGATATATCATTTAATAGATCATCAAGATAATTCTCGTCCATATTTCCTCCTTTACAAAATTTCTTTTATTTGATTCAACATAACTCCAGCAAATACTTAGCACATGATATATAGTTTTTTGACAATATATCACTACAAAAAACTTTGTAAACCATTCCATTGATTAGTTAATTTTAATATATTGCGACTACATAAGTTATATTGTAACGTTACTTAAAAATAATAAACACATAGCTAATAATAACACAAAACAAATTTATAAACAAGCATTCCTATACGCTTTACTATTTAGCATCCTATACACTTTACTATAAAACAAAAAGCGTCAAAAAAAAATCTAAGACATATCACATTTGACACATCTTAGATTCTTTGTCTTGTCCAATTATTTATCAGATTCTTCCTTAACTACTGCAGAGCCTGATTTTTCAACCTCAGCAATTGCATTCTTATGCATCGGAATTCGACAATTCTTGTTATTACCAAACTCTACGATTACTGTTGTATCGTCAACAATATCTAATAAAGTACCATAGAAACCACCTGTAGTCATAATGCTATCTCCTGGTTCCATTGATGAATGAAGATCCTCCATCTGCTTCTTCTGTTTCTTCTGTGGCTTTACAATCATAAAATACATTAATACAATCCAAAATGCAATAATGACTATAAGCGACAAACCGCTTCCTGCGGCACTTGCACTCTCTAAAAACATAATTGTTCCTCCTAAATATTCTTCTAATTATTTTCAAAGCCCATGAGCTTGTTTTTCTTATATTCTTCAAAACGATGCTCTTCTATAGCTTCTCTTATTTCCTTCATCATATTATTATAAAAATACAAATTATGCAAGACACAAAATCTCATGCCAAGCATTTCCTTTGCCTTTAATAAATGTCTTATATATGCCCTTGAATACTTTTGACAGGCAGGGCATCCGCAACCTTCATCAATTGGAGACATATCTTTTTCATATTTTGCATTGAAGAGATTCAATTTACCTTTATTAGTATATACATGTCCATGTCTTCCATTTCGACTTGGATATACACAATCAAAGAAATCTACTCCTCTTGATACTGCCTCAAGAATATTAGCAGGTGTTCCTACCCCCATTAAATACGTTGGTTTATTTTGTGGCAAATATGGCACTGTTGCATCTAATATTCTATACATTTCCTCGTGAGATTCACCAACTGCAAGACCACCTATTGCATAACCATCTAAATCTAATTCTGATATCTGCTTTGCATGTTCAATTCTTATATCTTCGAAAATTCCACCTTGGTTAATTCCGAACAGCATTTGCTTTTTATTTATTGTATCTTCAAGACTATTAAGTCTCTTCATCTCTTCCTTGCATCTTACAAGCCATCTAGTAGTTCTTTCTACTGATGGTAAAATATAATTTTTCTCTGCTGTTGAAGGAGGACATTCATCAAACGCCATGGCAATTGTAGATCCTAAATTAGATTGAATCTGCACGCTTTCTTCTGGACCCATAAAAATTTTTCGGCCATCTATATGAGAATTAAAATAAACTCCCTCTTCCTTTATCTTTCTAAGCCCTGCTAAAGAAAAAACCTGAAATCCACCTGAGTCAGTTAATATAGGCTTATCCCATACCATAAATTTATGCAATCCACCTAATTCCTTAATTAGTTTATCACCTGGTCTTACATGAAGATGGTATGTATTAGATAACTCCACCTGGGTACCAATAGAATTAAGATCTTCTGTCGAAACCGCACCTTTTATTGCAGCAACTGTTCCAACATTCATAAATACAGGCGTTTGTATAACACCATGTGGAGTAGTTAATTCTCCTCTTTTAGCTTGTCCATCAGTCGTAATAATCTTATACATTTTCTCACCACATTTCTTACTATAGAATGATTGAAATTTTATTAGTTACGTTCTATAATTAAACATACTTTACTAAAAATCATGCGAGGTAAAACCAATGTTTAGAATATGGGGAAAATTAATCAAAGACAATCATCTGGTAAAAGACTATACAGTTTGCATTGATGACTACAGTTTATCAAGAACTGCAAAGGTATACTCGGCGTTAGATACCTTATGCTATGAATTTGATTTAGCTAAGCCTGTTTGGCTAAAATCTAATCAAGAGGATTTTATCAAACATTCACGTACTCGTTTTACAAAAGATAACTTTATCGAACAAATCGAATTTGACTACCTTGATTTTCAAGTAATTGAAGAAGATTACTAAAACCCATATCATATTTTTACATCGACACGCAAATGCTATTATAACAAAATAATATTTCAAAGTCTACACAGTATATTAATTTCGAGGTAATTATGATTAAAATAGAAAACATACATAAAGCATACGGAAAAAAGGTCGTTTTAAATAACATAAGCTTATGTGCTAACAATGGTGAAGCAATTGGAATTTTAGGAGCCAATGGTTCTGGAAAATCCACGCTTTTAAGTACTATTGCAAAACAATATGCAAGCAATAAAGATTTCAAATTAGGCTATCTGCCTCAGAACAATCCATTATTTGATGAACTAAAACCTATTGACAACATAAGAATGTGGACTTCTCTTTCCAAATACGAAATACAAAATAAACTTAATGAATCCCCATTACTAGATATGGGTATTAAGAATTTTTTAGATACTCCTGTTTCAAAAATGTCAGGTGGGATGAAAAAAAGACTTAGTCTTGCAACTGTACTAATTAATAATCCAGATGTTCTTTTATTAGATGAACCTTTTGCAGCACTTGATTTAGTTGCAAAACGAGATATATTAGCAATTATGTCATCTTTTTTACAGAACAACAAAACAATAATTGTTGCTTCTCACGACGAGGATGTCTTTAGATTTTGTAACAAGGTATATTTACTAAGTAATGGTTCGCTATTTGATACAAAAGAATTACAACAAAACAATATTAGTTATGTTGACATTTTAAGGAGAAATCAATGAGTAAATTTAATCTACTAAAACATTTAATTTTCTCTGATTTGAAGCGCTTGCGTGTATATATACCAAAACTACTTATTGCAGTAAGTATTTTGCTTGCAATACTTGGAGGAGCTGGCAAGATTATTTCGAATAATATTTACGAGAAAAAAAGTTTCACTAAAATTAAAATTGCATATTATCTTCCTGATGACACAGACAAAAAATATAACAATTGGGGTGTATCAATGTTGCAAGACACAGAAAGCATCAATTCTGTGGCAACATTAATAGAAGTTAATTCTATAGAAGAAGGCAATAAGTTAATTAATTCTGGAGAAGCAATGTACTTTATTGTTGTACCTGATAATTTTTTCTCTGGAATAATGGATGGAACTAATCCTCCAATCAAAATAATTGTTAAAGATAATTCCTCTATAGAAGCATATATTTCAAATGAAGTTTTCTTTTCCTTTGCTACATATTTAGGTGTTGCTCAGGCTGCAGTATATAGTGCAAGCGATACTATGCTTTCTCACAATTTTACTGATGCACAATATTTAACAACTACAAATACTGTTAATCTTGTTTTTTTAGAACGTGCATTAGGCAAGGATTCATACATCACAGTAGCTGACACAACAAAAGAGGGAAATTACACACTGCTAGAACACTACATGGGGACAGCCACAATACTATCTTTATTTTTTATGGCTTTTATTCTTATGCCATTTCTTCTTGGTTATAATAAAGGCATGGTTTTGTCCCTTAGCACATACAAAATCAACAATTTTCATATATTTATCAGTAGAATGATTTGTACAAATATTGCCTTATTCATTACATATATTCCATGTAATATTATACTTGGATTAATATTCAAAAAACTTAATCCACTTGGAATTATTACTGTTATTCCAGGCATATTTATCATTTCATTTATTATTTCGATTATTTGCTCACTATGTAAAAATATTTTTTCAGCAAATATGATTGTTTTGTTTGTTGCTATTTTAATTATGTATATCGGTGGTGGCATTCTTCCATTAGCCTTATTACCAGCATCAATCCAAAGCATATCAAACTATTTACCTGGTTGCTTGCTGCTTAAGCTTTTTACTAATTCACTATTCGCATTATAAGGAGTTACTTATGAATATTACTAATAAATCAGTAGTATATTTGAAAAGAATCTTACATAAAAAAATGTATATTATTATGCTCGTTTTTTTATTTTGTTTATCAATAACATATACTATGTTACCTACAAAAAATAAATCTGCCCAAATCAAAGTACTTATATATTCTGAAGACACATCTCAATATAACGATATATTGATCAATAACATGATACAGTCGTCTTCTGTTTACTCATTTGAGGAAGCCACAGATTTAACTTCTATGATTAACCAAATCAAAAGAAACGACGCTGAATGTGGATATTTTATCCCAAATGGTTTTTTTGATGCATACATTAGTGGCACCACTAATATAGCAAACATAGTTCAGTACACTTCACCTGGAACAACAATGGCTGGTACAATTAACGAAACCCTTTTTTCTCACATTTTTAAGATTGTTTCTGGCGAATTATTAAAATATTGTACAGATATGGATGAATACAATGATGAACTAGATGCATACTTATTAAAATATCTATCTAGTGATAGTATTTTTACTATAGAAAATACAACTGATGGACAATTCAAAGCAAAGGATTTAGTTTACAAAATTAATATTCCTATAATAGAAATATGTTGCATTCTTATCCTCTTTTCAGCTTTACTTGGTTTACTTACTCATATGATTGATTGTGAAAAAGGATATTTTACTGGGCAAAGTTCTATAAACAATCTAGTATCAAAGAATCTTTGCATCGCATCGTGCATTATTCCTGTAAGTATTTCATCTATATTATGTGCCATTATCTCACATTTTAAATTATCCAATATTATTTTATTGATTGTTTTTTCATTCATATGTCATCTATTTACTCTTTTATTAAATTTATTAATTAAAAAAAGCACTCATTTATTACGAGTGCTTCCTATATTAACATTTATTTCAGCTGTTGTGGTCTTTGTGCTAGGACTTTTCTAGCCAAATACCTCATCATCTGCTTTAATAACTGCTCTTGCTCCTGTGGCTTCAATTATTTCATTTGTTACTCTATTATTGATATTAGAAGGAATTTCCAAATCAAAAAATACTTCATCAGTAAAAACAGTATCTACAATATTTACATCGTTATTATTCAGTATATACTGTATTTTTCCCATATCTGTATAATTAGCAGTAATTTTGGTAGGAATTATTTTTTGCATAAGTTTTGTTTCACACTTTTGTATTGCGGCTTTACTAGCATCAGTGTATGCACGAACTAATCCGCCAGTTCCAAGTAACGTTCCACCAAAATATCTAGTAACAACAATACATATATTATGTATTCCAGAACCATTAATCACCTCTAATATAGGTTTCCCCGCTGTTCCCTGTGGTTCGCCATCATCAGAAAATCTTTGCAATGGATTTTCTCCACCAATTGAAAATGCGAAGCAATTATGTCTGGCATCATAGTGTTTTTTCTTAATACTATCAATAAATGCATACGCCTCTTCTTCAGAAGTAACAGGCATTATCTGGCCAATAAATCTTGATTTTTTCTCTATTATTTCGTCTTCTGCGCCTTTAACAAGATTAATATAACTTTCCAATGCTATCTCCTTATTGCTGGTTTGTATCTAATAATTTCTTCAATTCGCTCATAAATGTATTAACATCCTTAAATTCTCTATATACAGATGCAAATCTTACATAAGCAACCTGATCTAAATCCTTTAATTGATCCATTACTATTTCACCAATACATTTACTCTCAACTTCTTTAACTTCCATATTAAAGATTTTGTTTTCTATTTCATCAATACATTTTTCAATTTGATCAACAGAAACTGGGCGTTTATGGCAAGATCTTACTACCCCTGATTCTATTTTTGTTCTATCATATGTTTCTCTATTCTTATCCTTCTTAATTACAATCAAAGGAATAGTCTCAACCTTTTCATAGGTTGTAAATCTCTTACCACACTCGTCACACTGTCTTCTTCTTCTAATAGCCTGATTATCATCAGCTGGTCTAGAGTCAATTACTCTTGTATTATCATCACCACAAAATGGACATTTCATATTTTTTCTCCTTTAACATTTGTTTATTTTCTTTATATCGCATGCGTCAATATCAACTAGTACTATGTCAGGCCCTACCCTAACAATATTACAATACCTAATATAATATTCAGTACAGGAACCCAGACATGAAAAGAGCTTTCCAGGGCCAGGAACAATTATTGCAATTATCTTTCCTGATTCAATATCAAACTCCATATCTGCTACATAGCCTAATCTTCGACAGTCTTTACAATTTATAACTTCCTTCTCACGCAGTTCCAAAAAACGCATACTATTCTGCCTTCTATTAATATACTATACAATAGCATATTATTGAAAGGGCTACTTTATTACTTTAACTGGACACTTTTCTTTACAAGCTTTGCAACCAGTACACTTTGAATAGTCAATTACTGCAAGCTTATCCACAACTGTAATTGCTTCATTAGGACAATTCCTTTGGCACAAGCCACATCCTATGCATCCAACCTGACAGTTGTCTTTAACATCCTTTCCAAATTCCTTAGAATTACACTCTACAATAACAGGAGCCTCATATGGAATCATTTTAATTATTTTTCTAGGACATTCTGCAATACACATTCCACAAGCTTTACATTTATCTTTATCAATAATGGCAACCCCATCAATAACGTCAATTGCACCAAACTGACAAACCTCCTTGCAAGAGCCATAACCTAAACATCCATAGCTACAAGCCTTCGGACCGCCTCCTGGCGCATTGGCTGCAAGCTTACAGCTCTGAGGTCCAACATATTCATAACTATCCTTAGCTTTTTCACAATTACCAATACAGCTAATATGTGCAACCATTCTCTCTGATTCAGCTTCACCACCTACGATTTGAGCTATTTGTTTAGCAACAGTATCTCCACCTACAGGACATGCATTAGCTTTTTCTTCACCCTTTGCAATAGCTGCTGCCAATCCATCACAACCAGGATAACCACAACCACCACAATTATTTCCAGGCAAAACCTCTCTTACTTTAACATATACTTCATCTTCTTTTACCTTAAACTTTTCACTTGCAACCCCTAGGAGAATGCCCGCTAATACACCTACTACACCAACCACAGCTGCAGCAATTATAATTGATATCATAACTTCTATCCTCCTAATCTCTACTTAATAAGGCCATTAAGACCCATAAATGCAATAGCCATAAGCCCTGCAGTTATTAATACAATTGGTGCTCCCCTAAAGCTCATAGGAACATCATTTTTATCGATTTTCTCACGAATTCCAGCCATTATTACTATAGCAACAGCAAAACCTACTGCTGAGAATATACCATTAATTATAGATTCAAATATTGTATATCCACTTTCTACATTTTTAAGTGCAATTCCAAGTACCGCACAGTTAGTAGTTATGAGAGGTAAGTACACTCCAAGTGCCTGATACAATGAAGGCATAGCCTTCTTTAAGAACATTTCAACAAACTGAACTAATGAAGCAATTACAAGAATAAAAACAATTGTGTTCATATATTTTAAATCAAGTGGTTCCAATACAAATTTGTATATTAAGCTTGTAACTGTTGATGCAATAGCCATAACAAATATTACGGCTCCACCCATACCTGCTGCAGTGCTGACTTTTTTTGATACTCCAAGGAAAGGACATATTCCCATGAACTGACTTAAAATAACGTTATTTACAAATGCAGCTGAAATAGCCAATAAAATTATATTCATTATATTCCCCTCCTTTAATTAGCTTCTTCCTGCGCCTTGCCTTGGCACATAACATTATGACAATTTGCGCAATCTGCTAAAGAACACAAATTAGGTTTCTCACCATTTTTCTTTGCTTTATTAATATTTCTCTTATTAATTATCGCAATGACAAATGCCAAAACCATAAATGCTCCTGGAGCAGTAATAAATATTGACACTGTGTCAAAGGAATCAGAATTTACGATATTTTGTAAAACAGGGATATTGTTTTCTTTAATTAATTCAATCAAATTAATTCCAAATGCACATCCACTTCCCAATAACTCTCTAACAACACCTATTGTTGTAAGACCAATTGTAAATCCAAGACCCATACCAATACCATCAAAAGCAGAAGGTATAACTTTATTTTTTGAAGCGTAGCTTTCTGCCCTGCCTAATATAATACAGTTAACAACAATAAGCGGAATAAATATTCCTAAGCTTTTATTTAGCGAAGGCAAATACGCCTGCATCAAAAATTGAACTATTGTAACAAAAGAAGCAATAATTACAATAAATGCAGGTATTCTTACTTTATTAGGAATTACCTTTCGAAGCAATGCAATCATTATATTACTAAGTGTAAGAATAACTGTAGTAGCAAGACCCATTCCAGCACCATTTATTGCTGATGTTGTTACTGCTAAGGTTGGACACATTCCAAGCATTTGAACAAAGGTTGGGTTTTCCTTAATTATTCCGTTATTAAGTCTTTCAATTATCTTACTCATGTCATTTACCTCCCAACTGCTTTATTTGTAATGTCTATTGCAGCATTAATCGTTTCTACAACTGCTGATGTAGTTATAGTTGCTCCTGATATTGCATCAACCTCATCGTCAGCAACAGCTCCAGTTTTTGAATACTTAAAGCTATTTACTGATTTTCCAATGAATTGTTCCTTGAAGCTCTTACTATCTGCATTCATACCAAGTCCTGCTGTTTCATTAAGAGTTAGGAATGCTATTCCTTTTATCTCGCAATTTAAATCAATTCCAATTGCCATTTGAATAGTTCCGCCATATCCACTGTTGTTTGAAAGCAATAGAATAAGACCTACGCTTTCTTCTCCTGATACAACCTCATTTATTTCATCAATAGTAATATTTCCAAAGCCTTCTTTTTTCAAATCAGCATATAACAAATCATAATTTATTCCTTCGATTGGATTGATTTGTTCTGCTTCCTCATAAACTTCTTTGTACGCATCCTGTTTTGCTTTTAGTGTTGTTTCCTCAATTGGCTTTTTTGTTATTTTGTATACAGCAGCAAGAGCCGCACCCATCACTACTGTAATTACACATATTGAGCAAATAGCAAGAATAACACCTTTTTGATCAAACTTATCTTTTTCTTTATTTTCAGATATTTCTTCACTCTCTTCATTATTCTCTGAAGCTTTCTTTTCTTCTTTATTGTTGTTAGAGCTTCTTTTCTCTTTTGCTATGCCAAATGGTCTAGGAACAGTAACATTTTCAATTAATGGAACTAGTAAATTAGAAATAATAATTGCGTATGATACGCCTTCTGCACTTGCTCCAAAAGCTCTTAAGACAAACGTAAGAAGACCTAAAATAATACCATATATTATTTTTCCTTTTGAAGTAATTGGTGATGTAACATAGTCAGTTGCCATAAACCATGCTCCAAGCATCAATCCTCCACCACACAAATTACCTAATACATAATTTAGAACATCATAATCCTTAACTACTGCATATATTGCAACACATATTGTAAATGTTCCAATATAAAGTACAGGTATAGTTGGAGATATAATTTTCTTAAATAATAAATATACTGCACCAATTAATATTGCTAATGTACAAGTCTCACCTATTGTACCTCCAATATGACCCCTAAACATCTCAAGCAAATCCACTTTACCGCCCTGTTTAAGAACATTGAGTGGTGTAGCTGTTGATACCCCATCTAAAACAAAATTAGTCATATGGCTGGTAAATGAAAGAAGTAAAAAGCAACGAGCACCAAGTGCTGGATTCATAAAATTCTGACCTAAACCACCAAATAACTGTTTCACGATTATAATAGCAAAACCACTGCCTAATACAGCCATCCATACTGGAAGCTCTGGTGGTAAATTAAGTGCTAATAAAAGTCCTGTAACAACAGCTGAATAGTCTCCTACAGTAATTGTTCTATTCATAAAATACTGATATAGATATTCAAAACAAACAGCTGATAAAATACAGGCAACAACTAAAATTGCTGCATGCATTCCAAAATAGTAAATTCCAAATCCTGTAGTTGGAATTAATGCTAGTATAACATCAAACATAATATCAGAAGTTGTAGTTTTACTCCTAACATGTGGTGATGCCGAAATCTTTAAGTTCATATTATCCATAATAGTTTCCTCCAATGAAATGATTGAAATGCTCTGTCAAAACATATTAATTATTTCTTTCTATTCGCCAAGACAAGCTTTCTTGTTCCTGCAATTGTTTGTGTAAGATGTCTTTTTGCTGGACAAACATAAGAACAACATCCACATTCACAACATTCCATTCCATTATATTTCAAAAAGCCATCAATATCGTTATTAACTGCTAAATCAGCTAATTTGTTAGGCATTACTCTTCCAGGACACACTGACACACATCTTCCACATCTAATACATGCTGATGGTTCATACATTGAAACTTCATCCTGCGATAAAGCAAGTATAGCCGATGCTGACTTAGTAGCTGGAATATCTGTACTATAGATTGCCTTACCCATCATAGGTCCACCTGCAATAAGCTTCTTAACTCCATCCTTTAATCCACCTGCAGCTTCAATTATTTCGCTATAGCTTGTTCCAACACTAATCAAAAGATTACATGGAGCATTAGCTGCATCACCTGTAATAGTCATAACTCTTCTAAATAACGGTTTACCAAGCATTACAGCTTCATATATTGCATGTATTGTATCAACATTATGTACAACACATCCTGCATCTGCTGGAAGCATTTTAGAACTAATATATCTTCCAGTATTAGCATATATCAATTGTCTTTCAGCGCCTTCGGGATATTTTGTTGGCATAACATTAACAATAATATCTTCATATTGTTTTGCTTTATCCTTCATTATCTTTATTGCTTCAGGTTTATTATCCTCAATAGCAATAATTCCCTTTGCATTCTTAAATGCCTTTAGTACAATTCTTAATCCATCAATTATTACATCTGATTCCTCTAATAATCTTCTATAATCTGATGTTAAATAAGGTTCACATTCAGAAGCATTTACAAGAATAGTGTCAATATCGTCTATATTTTTAGGCGATAACTTTACGTGAGTTGGGAAACCTGCACCTCCCATTCCTACTACTCCTGCAAGCTTAATTGCCTCAATTATTTCATCACGTTCAAGTTCTTCTATGTTTTTAGGATTGTTAACATAATCCACCTCATCAAACTGCTTGTCATTATCAATTACTATTGACATAACCTTTTGACCTGAACTAGTTAATCTTGATTCAATTGTCTTTACTGTACCAGATACCGACGAATGAATATTAGCAGAAACGAATCCCTGCGCCTCAGCAATCATTTGTCCCACTAATACTCTGTCACCTTTTTTTACTATTGCTTTTGCAGGTGCACCAATGTGCTGACTAAGCGGTATAACGATTTCGCCAACTGGCAAATACTCCTTTATCTCGCAATCCATAGTCAGTTCTTTTCCCTCATAAGGGTGAATACCACCTTTAAACGTGTGTTTCATCTTTTAGCCCTCACTATTTCCTATGGCTAGTTGCCATATTATTTTACAAATTTACTATTTAAAATCTATATTTTTATTAATATACCCACATAATATTCCAATTAAAGTGCCTGCAAGGGCACCAACTAAGGCTAGAACACCAAAATATGAAAATATATTAACATTTTCTAACATAAAATATGCAACAACAAGTTGCCCTGCATTATGGGAAACAGCCCCTAATATACTTACTCCTGTAATAGAGAAGCAATTTATTTTTTTAATTACATACATTACTAAAATACTACAGTATGCTCCAACAATACTGTAAATTATCATTGGAACACTCCCAAAAAGTATTCCTGAAAGAATAATTCTCGAAGTTGAAATAATAAACGTATCCTTTATTCCTAAATTAAAAAGGGCTATTACTGTAACTATATTAGCAATTCCCACCTTAAATCCAGGAATAAAATTAAATATTACAACAAGATTTTCAAAATATGACAATATCATTGACAGAGCAACAAATACCCCACAGTATGCCATTTTTTTACTACTATTTTCATTCATTACTTTCTCTCAATTTCAATAACTAATTTGTGTGGCAAACAAATAATTTGCTCATTTTGGTTAGTAATCGGCTTATGCTTTTGACATATCTTATCCTTACAGTCTGCGTATATAATACTAACCTGACCATTGGATATTTTAAGCTTATTTTCTCCATAAGGTGTAACAATGTTATATTCAGCGTTATCGTTAATTGGGAAGGAATTATATATTCTTCCCTCGACAGTAATCAAAACCTGTTCCCCTTTATTTTTATTTCCGTACCAAAAGAATAAAAAAATCACACAAATAAAAATAATTATTATCAGTAAAATAACATCTGCTTTTTTGATTATTTTTTTATTATTATTTTCTCTTTTATTTTTCATAAAAAAGCTCCAAAATCACTTTCATAACTATTCTTTATTTTAACATATTCATTTTTTTATGTGAACACATAAATTGCATAATACTTACCATTTTACGTTAAAGTATACAATATTTAGTATATTTAATTGTCAAATTTTCTTTTTTATATTATATTTATATGTATATATTTTTGATAAGGAAGTGAACAAATGAATCAAAAGGAATTTTCAACAGTAATACCTGAATTTTATGAACTTGCGCAGTTATGCGAAAAGAATGATGCCATTGATCCAGATTTGTATTCTAAATATGAAGTAAAACGTGGACTTCGTGATTTAGATGGAAAAGGCGTTTTAACAGGTTTAACTGAAATATCAACAATAAATTCATACAGAACAATAGATGGTGTTTCAACACCAATTGAAGGCGAATTATTCTACAGAGGAATTAATATAAACGATCTCGTTCAAGGCTTTATGTCTGAGAAAAGATTTGGATATGAAGAAACAGTTTACTTATTATTATTTGGAGAACTTCCAACAGATAAACAGCTTTCTGATTTCAACGCACTTTTAGGCACATATAGAAAGCTTCCTCAGCATTTTGTTCGTGATATTATCCTCAAAACTCCAAACGGAGATATTATGAATGCATTAGCCAAAAGTATCTTAACTTTAAGCTCTTATGATACCAACACTATGGATTTAAGCATTCCTAATGTACTTAGACAAAGCATAGAGCTTATTGCTAATTTTCCTTCTCTGGCAGTATACTCATATCTTGCATATAGGCACTACGATTTGAGGCATGGTTTATATATTCACAATCCTAAACCAGAGCTTTCTACTGCAGAAAATATTTTACGTTTATTACGACCAGACAAAAAATATTCAGAAACAGAAGCACGTATATTAGATTTAGCACTAGTTCTCCACGCAGAGCATGGTGGTGGAAATAATTCCACATTTACCACTCACGTTGTTACTTCTTCAGGAACAGATACATATTCTGCAATTGCAGCTTCTCTTTGTTCTCTTAAAGGTCCAAAACACG
This sequence comes from Lachnospiraceae bacterium, assembly GCA_029338675.1. GTDB lineage: Bacteria > Bacillota > Clostridia > Lachnospirales > Lachnospiraceae > Coprococcus_C. Next base: position 17,049 of record JAQYAV010000108.1, on the reverse strand, counting down.
GTGGTGCCAATGTCAAAGTTAAACTTATGTTTGACGACCTAAAGAAAAATGTTAAAAATTGGGATGATTTAGATGCTATACGATCTTATTTATGCGATCTTCTTGATAAAAAAGCATTCGATAAAGCTGGCTTAATATACGGAATGGGTCATGCAGTATATTCTATTTCTGATCCAAGAGCTATTCTTTTTGAAAAATTCGTTGGAAAACTATCTGAAGAAAAGCATCGCGTTGAGGAATATAATCTTTATAAAAATGTTGCTAGACTTGCCAAGGAAGTTATTGCCAAAAAGCGTAAAATTTACAAAGGTGTAAGTCCAAATGTTGACTTCTACAGTGGTTTTGTTTATAACATGTTAGGTTTACCAGATGAATTATTCACACCAATATTTGCTGTAGCAAGAATTGCAGGTTGGAGTGCACATCGAATTGAAGAATTAATAAATGTAAACAAGATTATTCGTCCAGCATATATGTCTGTCGCAACAAACAAAGAATACATTTCCCTAAGCGACAGAAAATAAAATAAAATCGAATAAAATAAAATAAGATAAAATATATTATATTATAATAAGATAAAACACTAAAAAATATAACTAGATTATATATATTAAAGCACTAAAAAATGGCAAATAAAGATTAAATAATCCTTATTTGCCATTTTATTATGCACAATTATATTTTCCATTTAATAAATTAATGTATGTTGATTAATTTTTGTTTTTCTCCATCAACACTAATATCTGGATTAGCAATAATAATACTTAAAATGCCATCTCGATAAGCTGCTGTAATATGTTCATGCTTAATTCTTTTTCCAACATAATAATTTCGTTTAAAGCCACTTACAGTACGCTCTCTTCTAACATAGTTATCTTTATTTTCTTCCTTTTCAATATTATCTGGTTTCTTTGCAATAATTGACAAAACTCCTTCAATAAGCTCAGCCTTAATATCCTCTTTAATAAAACCAGGAATCTCAATTTCGAGAAGATAATTACCTTCTCTCTCCTTAATATCTGTTTTCATATAATTTGGTGCGATACAATTATCTGGTTCATAAATATTTAGTATCTGTTCTACTTCTATCATATATATTCCCCCTTACTTTTTAAATTAATAGCTTTATTAGAAAGAAAAACATTTATTGTGATATCCCATCGTTCTAATTTGTTTTTCTATCGAATCCTTATATGGTGTAGATAAAATAAAAATAGTTGAATCAAAGTCATTTATGTATTTAGGATCTTTAATAATATAAATATTATTATCTACATATAACTTATGAATTACATATTATCCAATCATTTATATTATATCATCTTCTATGCTATCAAGAAACTCCTTTAATTCAGATCTTGCCTGAGATATTTTAGTTGTGTCCTGCTTATCTAGTATATCCTCAAATGCTTCCATACGACTTGCAATCAATTGTCTTACATCACCTGTTGCTTCCTCGTACATTCTATCGCCTCTTACCAAAAGATGTTTATTCTCCTCTTGCTCTCTTGGATGAATTTTTAGACTGTCAAGGTTTTTTAATCTTTCGTCTATTTCCTCATCAGTCATGTCAACACTTTCATTCTTTATTACCAAGCGCTTCGAAACTTTTGTTGAAACCACTTTAACAATAACCTCTAAAATTGAATTAACATCATAGGTATATGTTACATCAACAGCCTCTTTTCCCGCTGGTCCTAATGGAATAGGTATTTCAATCTCGCCTAAAAACACATTATTGTGAGCATATCTGCTTTCTCCCTGAAGTATTTCTACTCTTATAACGCTTTGATTATCATTTACAGCATATAATCTTTCTGTTCTACTAATTGGAATAACAGAATTACGCTCAATTATAGGAAGATAATGTCCACTTTCTTTTATTCCTCCTGCCCTTGTTACTACAACCTCTGTTCCTAAAGTAAATGGACAAACATCTGTAAGAATCATTTCTTTTACAGCTTCGTTTCTTTCTTTCATGGCAGCCTGTGTAGTCGCTCCAATTGCAACAACTTCATCAGGATTAATGCTTGTATTAGGTAGTCTGCCAAACAATCTACTTACAAATCGTCTAACTATAGAAAGCTTTGTAGCACCACCAACAAGAATCACTTCTTCAATATCCGAAAGCTTTATATTTGCATCCTTTAAGCTTCTTTCAATTGGTTTCTTAATTTTGTTAAGCAAAATCTGACATGACTTTTCATAGTCATCAACATTAATCTCATATTCATATAACACGTCATTTATCTTGCATTTGAAAACAGATGTTTTTCCATCCTCAAATCCAAGCTTACACAACTCTGCTTGTTTTCTAACATGAGCTCTTGCTTTTTCATCTAATTCATCCTGATCAATATTTTTTTCTCTAAAAAACATCTGTTCAAGAACTTCTGTAAAATCTTCTCCACCAAGAAAATTATCTCCAGCAACTGCTCTAACCTCCATAATATTATGAAAAAGCTCTAGGATTGATACATCAAATGTACCACCACCTAAGTCAAATACCAAAAATTTCGTATCAGCGTTTTTCTTATTTAATCCATATGCTATAGCTGCTGCAGTAGGTTCACTAACAATTCTCTCAACCTTAAATCCAGCCATTTCTCCTGCTCTTTTTGTTGCTTTTCTTTGAGCATCATTAAAATATGCAGGAACACTAATAACAGCCTCTTCAACTTTACATTCCAAATAACTTTCAGCATCAGCTTTTAATGATTTAAGTATTAAGCTAGATAGTTCTTCAGCAGTAAACTCTTTTTCGCCAAGAATAAATTTCTTATTAGTACCCATACTTCTCTTAAACACTTCAGCAGACTGATCTGGATATGTAATTTTTCGTTCTTTGGCTGTCTTTCCAACATATACAATTCCATCATCATCTATACTTACTACTGATGGAGTCAAATATTCTCCCAATCCATTTGGAATAAGCTTTGCCTCTCCATCATTAAAATATCCAATTAAACTATTTGTTGTTCCTAAATCAATTCCTACTATCATTTTTTTCTATCCTTTTTATGCATCTTTCATATAAAGCATTATGTCCACAAATTGCTAATGCTCTTTTGTAACATCTAAGCGCCTTATCCATATCATTCATTTGTTCATAAGTCACACCAAGCTCATAGTATGCCTCGTGACATTTACAATATAAACACTCATTACACATTTTAGTATCTAGTGCTTTTACGAGGGTTGCAATTGTTCTAAGTTTATCCTTTGACGCTCTTTTTGCTTTTGCATCATTAATATAATCAGAACTATCCTCGCAATAATTTAGGCGTTTTTTTATTTTAGAAAGATACTTCGTTACCACAAAATTAAATAAACCTTTTTTTCTTGCTGTTGCATCTGCTGCATCTGCAAAATAGTTATATCTATTATCTCTATCTAATTCTGCTGCCCTTTCAAACATCTTTCTTGCTTCTTCAAATAAATTAAACTGAAGAAATACTTCTCCCATAACACCATAATATGTACAATCGTTTGGTTCATTTGATATTCCTAGTGAAAAGCACTCATTTGCTTTATCCAAAAAGCCCTCAATGCCATATATATAGCATAGCTTTTGAATACATTTTCCAACCTCTCGACTATAATCAAATTCACTTATTACTTTGTTTAACAAGCTAATTGTATCTTCTGTATTACCCATTCTATATAATAATTCTGAGTACTCATATGCAATTTGGGGATTTAATCCCATTTCTTCAATAAAATCATCATATTGTTTTTTACTTTCATCTAAACAGTTTAACTTTTGCAATACCCTAGCTCTGTTAATATAAACAATATTCTTATATTCAATGTTACTATCCAAAATTGATATCGCCTTGTTATAATTATACAATGCCTTGTCAAACTGGTCATTTTGCTTATATAAATATGCAAGATTAACAATTGCATACATATTATTATTTTCTAACAAAATTGCATTTTCAAAATCAGAAATTGCCTCATTCGTCTTACCTAATTCTTTGAATATTATCCCTCGATTAACAAAGTAATAAGGATGCTTCTCTTTATTTAGCATAATTGATAATTCTTCTATTGCCTCGTCAAATTTTTTATTCATTCGAAGCAAAACACCCTTTTTACCATGTGCATATATATTCTTTGAATTAATATTAATAGCCTCGTTATAACACCATAATGCCTCATCGGTCTTATCAAGCTTAAATAAAATATCAGCCTTTAAGACAAATACATCAGAAAAATCTTCTACATCACTAACAAAACCATCATTATGTCTAGAAATAATATTATCTGCTATTTCTAAAGCCTCTTCATAATCTTTATTAGAATTTTTTATTTCAGCCTTCCAATAATCAATTTTGTCACTTTCAATTCCAATATTTTCAAATCTATTTATTACAGCAAGGGCATTATCATATTGTGAGAAAAGCAAAAACAAACGAATTTGATATATATACGGATCTGGCATATATGGATATATTCCTATAGCCATTTCACTATAGTTTAACATTTCCTTATAATATCCAATATGGAAATATGACTTAGCCATAAAAAGATATGCTACATAATTTCTATCTTCTCTAGACAATAATTCTTCGCATTTTTTTATGCACTCTTCATAATCTTGCGTTTCAAAATACAATTCACAATAAGCCTCATACGCCAACTCTATTTCTTCATGTTCCTTTGCTATTGCAATATTAAGATATTTTTTTGCCTTATCATATTTTTTTGTTTTCAAATAACAATCTGCAATTAAAAAATTAACATAATTAATTCTTACTCTTTTTTTATTAGTCTCTTCACTAATATCATCTTCAGGAAGTCCAAGAATTATATCCTTCCATTTTTCGAAGCAAATCAAAGCCTCATCATATCGTTCTGTGCACAAATAACTTCTGCCCTTAACGTTATAGTATTCACATGCTTTTTCTTCATTAGGCAAAAACGAATTAAGAACCTCAAGGGCATCCTCAAATCTATAGCTTTGATACAAACTCCATGACTTATCAAGCTTAAGCTTTATATTTTCAGGATCATCAATCAACTTTTTATCAATTTGACTAATCAATCCAGAATTTGATTTAATCATTGCTGCCCTTGCATTATTATCATAGTGATTAATCTTTAATAGTTCAATGTATGTATCTCTTGCTTTTTCATATTCTTCTTCAACAAAATAAAGCTCAGCCATTTTGCCCTTAACATTGTAATTGTCAGGAGCTAATTCTAAGCATCGGTCATAATACTCTTTTGCTAAATCAAAATTATTTACAAGGAGCGCTATCTCACCACATAATGCCATCAAATTAACATCTTCTCCAACAATAGCAATAGTTTCCTTCACTTCAGCTAACAGCTCATTAAATAATGTTTTGTCAAAATTCTCTGAAGTAATATTTTCAATATTCACATTTAGTTTATGTATCTCATGCTTAACCTTGCAAATAACAATATATGGATGATACGCATCATTATCCTCTAAATGATTAATATACTTCTCTTCCAAGTCTAATTCTCGTCTTCTTGCTGCAAGATCAAATTTATAGTAATCGTCTATAAATCTATCAATATCTTCCGCTTCACCCTCAAACAAGGAATAATTAATTAAATCTTCGTGTTTTGCATTGCTAAATATATAATCAATGTAATCCTCTGGATATATTTCTAATAGTTCTTTTCTTCTTGATAATAAATCAAAATACTCTATTATGTATTTCCATACAGTCTGTGGCAAATAAAAATTATCCATCAAAAATCTCAACAGTGTATTAACTGCTTCTTCAGAAGTTTCAAGAGAAACAAAACAATCCTCCTGAAACAAATTATTCCAAGCATTAACGTCAATTCTTTTAGAGAAATCTTTATATATTTCTTTTATTCTTGAAACAATTTCATTATCCGAATCATCTTTAATATTATCATCCTTTTCTGAAAGCTTCATAGCTTCCTCATAGGCACTTCTTAATAACATAAAACCTTCCGGATCATCCTCAGGATTAACTTTAATCAGTCTCTCTCTATAAGCATTTTTAATTAAATTTTTATCTTTTGTCTCTTTTATATTTAAAACTTTCCAAATATCCAAAGGTTAATCCTCCAAAAAACATGCTCTTTTTATAATATCATAAACGAAGTTAAATATCTATAAAAAGCTATATTACGTTTCTGTCAAGTAATCGTTGGCACGATTCTTACCCGGACGCTTTCTTCACGGTGATGGTTCCATTACAGGACCGCTCTCGCTTAGTTGCTCCGCGTAGCAGTACTAAATTCGTGCTTCGCACTCATTAAGTACTGACGGTCGCAAATGTCCCTGCATGGAATCCATCATCCGCTTTCGAAAGCTGTTTGATCTAGAATAATCACATATCTTTGTCTTATCATTAAATTTATAATCCTGCATAGTATTCCCATGCCTGAGTTTCTGTCAAGTAATCGTTGGCATGATTCTTATCCGGACGCTTTCTTCACGGTGATGGTTCCATTCCGGGACCGCTTCCGCTTAGTTGCTCCGCGTAGCAGTACTAAATTCGTGCTTCGCACTCATTAAGTACTGACGGTCGCAAATGTCCCTGCATGGAATCCGTCTCTGTGAAGAAAGCTGGTTATTCTAGAATCCCCACATTTTTTTATCTTATCATTAAATTTATAATCCTGCATAGTATTCCCATGCCTGAGTTTTTGTCAAGTAATCTGGGCATGGAAGACAGAATTCTTGCTATATGCCCATCATTTTCAGCTTTCCGTGGGCATGGAAGACAGAATACTTGCTATATGCCCATCATTAACTGTTTTCGTGGGCATGGAAGACAGAATACTTGCTATATGCCCATCATTTACTCGTCCGTTTGGGCATGGAAGACAAATTTCTTGCTATATGCCCATCATTTTCTTTTTCTGTGGGCATGGAAGACAAATTTCTTGCTATATACCCATCGTTTACTCGTCAGCTTGGGCATGGAAGACAAATTTCTTGCATATATCCATCATTTACTGTTTTCGTGGGCATGGCGAGCAGAATTTTCGTGCTTCGTACTCATTAAGTACTGACGGTCGCAAATGCCCCTACATGAAATCTATCTCTGTGAAGAAAGCTGGTTGTGGAAAAGATGAATGTTCTGCAGAGATGGTTCTGCAGAGATGGTTCTGCAGAGATGGTTCTGCAAGATGGTTCTGCAGAGATGGTTCTGCAGAGATGGTTCTGCAGAGATGGTTCTGCAAGATGGTTCTGCAAGATGGTTCTGCAGAGATGGTTCTGCAGAGATGGTTCTGCAAGATGGTTTTGCAGAGATGGTTCTGCAAGATGGTTTTGCAGAGATGGTTCTGCAAGATGGTTCTGCAAGATGGTTCTGCAGAGATGGTTCTGCAAGATGGTTCTGCAGAGATGGTTCTGCAAGATGGTTCTGCAGAGATGGTTCTGCAAGATGGTTTTGCAGAGATGGTTCCGCAGAGATGGTTCCGCAGAGAAATTGGCTCTTTTATTTCTATGGTAAATAAGATATACTGTTTGTAAGTATGTCTATATATCAAGGAAATTGGAAGGCTAATGTATTATGATTCGTAGAATTTTGGGACTCATCAAAATCCGTAATATTAAAAAATCAATTCAAATCATTCGAACCTATGGATTTCGGACCTTTTTTTCAAAGGTGCGAGGTGTACTTAAGTACAAAGGTGATTACAAATACAATGTTTGGTGTAAAGAACATGCGCTCACAGAGGAGGAGCTTGCTAAGCAGCGTGCGATGAAGTTTTCCTACGAGCCTAAGATAAGCATTCTTGTGCCTACGTTTAATACACCGGAGAAGTTCCTGCGCGAAATGATTGCGTCTGTGCAGGCGCAGACATATGCGAACTGGGAGCTTTGTATCGCAGACGGAAGTACGGATGATACGACCTTCCCGTTGCTTAAGGAATACAAAGACAAGGATTCACGTATTGTGCTCACAAAGCTTGACAAAAATTATGGTATTTCAGGTAATACAAACAAAGCCTTAGCGCTTGCAACCGGAGATTATGTCGCTTTGTTTGATCATGATGATTTGCTTACGGAAGACTGCTTGTACCATGTTGTATTGGCACTAAATGAAAAGGCAGAGGACGGAACAACGAAAGAACCATATGAGGTGCTTTACACAGATGAGGACCGGGTGAATGCGAGTGGCAAGAAGCATATGGATCCGTTTTTTAAGCCGGATTTCAGTATTGATTTTCTTCGAACGCATAATTACATTACACATTTCTTTATCGTGAAGAAAACCTTAGTTGATAAGGTTGGCGGTTTTGATGAGGCTTACGACGGTGCACAGGATTATGATTTCATTTTCCGTTGTGTAGAACAGGCGAAGGATATAAAACATATTCCAAGGATTGTATATCATTGGCGTGCACATAAAAATTCCACAGCAGGAAAACCGGAGAGCAAAATGTATGCGTTTGAAGCCGGTAAAAAAGCACTCGAGGCACATCTTAAGAGACAGGGCTTAAAGGCAACGGTAGCCCATACAGATATGTGGGGCATTTATGATGTAAAATATGACACGGGCGACAATCCGCTTATATCCATTATCATCCCAAACAAGGACCACACAGATGACCTTGATAAATGTGTTCAGTCAATTTACAAAAGAAGCGCCTACAGGAACTTTGAATTTGTTGTTGTGGAAAACAACAGTGAGAAGGATGAGACATTTCAATACTACAAAAAGATGGAAGAAGCGCACGACAACTTCCATGTTGTTTACTGGAAGGAAGGGTTTAATTATTCAGCAATTAACAACTTTGGCGTGGCAAATGCAAAAGGTGATTATTTGCTTCTTTTGAACAACGATACGGAGCTGATTGCGGAGGATGCACTCGAGCGCATGCTTGGCATTTGTATGCGTGATGATGTTGGTATTGTCGGTGCAAAGCTTTATTTTGGCGATGATACGATTCAGCATGCCGGTGTTGTACTTGGCTTTGGCGGATTTGCAGGTCATGTATTCAGCGGATATCCGCGTAGTGATTATGGTTATATGCTGCGTGCGGTTGTAAACAGCAACTTCAGTGTCGTTACAGCTGCATGTCTTATGACAAAACGTTCTGTATACGAGTCTGTCGGCGGATTGACAGAGGATTTTGTTGTTGCACTAAATGATGTTGATTACTGTCTGAAGGTGCGTCGCGAGGGGAAGCTCGTTGTCCTGTGTGCACAGGCAGAATGGTATCACTATGAGTCAAAATCAAGAGGCTATGAGGATACGCCGGAAAAGAAACGCAGATTTGATGGAGAGGTTGCACATTTTCGGTCAATTTGGGCGGAGGTAGTAGATGCCGGAGACCCATATTACAATCCGAATTTTTCGGTAGAGGCAGAGCCGTTTAAGTTGGTTGTGAAATAGAGGAAGACCGGAAAACTGTTTCCGGAAACTGGAGGATGAACGTGAAGATAAAATTCAAAAAACTAACGTCGGAGCAAAAGAAGGATTTGCTCGCTTTTACAAAGAAAATTGCAATTATTGCAGCAATCGCTCTTTTTGTAGCGCTTTTCGTGGAATTTCTGTTCAATTTTAAGCGCATTCGTCTTGGTTCGGACGGAAGAAAAGCTGTTGATATTACAGCCGGCGATGTTGAATTAATCGGTATTGAACAGCAGGGGGATAAATTTGTAACGACAGGCGAACAGAACCGTATGATTATTAATAAATCAAGCGCTTACACGTACAAATTTTCATACGATTGTTCACCGGGAAGAGATTTTTATGCAATGATTTTTGTGTATCAGACACCGGTTGGGGCAAAGAATCCGGTCTATAAAGAGTTCAAGGATCGAAACAATCTTTGTATTTACCATTCGGAAGAGGTAATCAAGGGTACCTTTGACCATATCGAGGTTTCGTTCCTTCATTATGATGTCGATGCGCAGAAGGAAGACTACATTAAAGGCTTGGAAATCAGCAATATTAAGTATGACAATTCGTTGAATATCAATGCACGTCGTATGTGGCTTGTGTTTTTCTTCGTGCTCATTTTGCTGATTATGATTACGTACCGTGAGCTTGTAGCAAAACGTATTGAGGTAGGCTTTGCTATTGCAGCACTTGGAATCGGTCTTGTCATGGTGTTTGGGTTCCCGGCCTACAAGGTTACGTGGGATGAGGAAGTTCATTTTAAAGGCTCATACAAAATGGCACTTGCACCTAAGGTTGTTGTGACGCCGGAGGTTGATTACTATTTTGATGCAAATCGTGTGGCAAGTCTATATTATCCGATGGCGGAATGCGAGTTCGGACAGTTTAAGGAATTTCTGAATGCGAGCAAGATTTACAGTAAGAGTAATCCGGATAATTATCTCATGAAGAGTGGGCCGGAGGGCCTTTATGATGTCGGTCATATCGCAGGCTCGATTGGTATCAATATCGGTCGTATTTTACATTTGCCTCTTTGGTGGGTATATATTCTCGGCAAGCTGACAAATCTTCTTATGTACGTAGGAATTACATATCTTGCCATCCGACACATAAGAATTGGCAAGGGTATTATGACAGTGCTCGCGCTGATGCCGACGATTCTGTTCCAGGCATCGGTTTATTCGTATGACGCGACAGCGAATGCGTTTGCGTTCCTTGCAATGTCGTACCTTATCACAGCGATTGTTGATAAAGAAAATATATTTGACTGGAAACAGTGCGCAGTTTTTGTGGGAGGAATCGCGATTGCATCGTGTGTTCGTATCGTCTATGCACCGCTGATTCTTTTGGTATTGTTCGTTCCGAAGGCACATTTTAGCTCGAAGAGGACGTGGGCAATAATCAAGGGAGGGTTGCTTGGCGTTTGTGCAATTGGTGCGCTCGGACTTCTTTATCTGGCAACGCACAGTGCAGGAATCGAAGGTGACCTGCGAGGCGGAGCTGTCAGTGTAAGTAGTCAGATTGAATATATCATGCATAATCCGGTCGTTTACGGCAAAATGCTCCTCTTCCATATGTGGGATTGGCTTGGGGCATACACAATCGGAAACGATGCACTCGGACAGTTTGCACATTTGCGCGGCTTCCCATTCAACTTTGTAATGTATGTCATTATGCTGTTCTTCATCTTTACAGACACCTCGGATGTGGATATTAAGCCGCTTACAAGAGTAGGAATTGCGGCGATTCTCTTTGGAACGGCAATCGGAATTTGGACATCTATGTACATTTTCTTTACACCGGTAGGATTTTCCGGAATCAATGGTGTACAGGCTAGATATTTTGTTCCGCTTCTGATTCCGCTATACTTATTGTTCAATACAAAATACATACAAAATAACATTCCAAAGCGCGTGTATCATGTGCTTTGTATCATGCTTCCGCTGTTTATAACGAGTGGCATGATGTTTGTACTTATGACAGTTCTTAGTAAATAATCACAGAGTGATAAAAATTTGATAAAAATATTGGACTGTGGTACTCAAAAGTAAAATTTTGGTATCACAGTCCAACTTTTTTCTTTATTTATGATTCATCGTAAGGCTTTCTGAATATTCTTTTGTATTCACTCTCAAAAATCCTGTAATAGGTTTTTGCGTAATAGTATGCAGTAAGCATATATTGTCCGATTCGTTCACCAAGCATTTTCTTGTATTCGCACCAGACACTGATGTAAAGACCCCAAAGAGAAATATAACAATAAATCAGTAAACGATCCTCATCCAAACAGCCTTCCGGGAAATATGCATCAATTGCCATTTCAATATAGTTTCTGTCATTCTTTCGATAAGATACGAAGGAAGCAACATCAAGCAGCGGATCGGCGTCACAGCCGCATTCCCAGTCGATAAATTCGGCTTTTTCGCCGCCTTTGCCGTCAGGGTAGAGAATAAAATTATCCGGCGTACAATCCTGATGGGATAAAACAGCTTCCCGATGGTGCTTTTCTACATATTTTTTCATAGCCATACAGTGTTTTTTTGTCTCGTTATAGTCAGCAAAACCGGATTCTTTGCCTTCCCATAGGTCTTCAAAATGTTGAATGGTGTTAAATATATCCAATGGTTCTCCGCCTAACGATAGCTTTAAATCATGGAATTTACGGGCGATGGTCATGCATCGTCGGACATCCTCGGGATTTGTTTCGTCACATGGTCTTACGTTGTCGATATAGGGTGTGATTTTGAAGCCCTTCACGGCATCGAAATATGTCAAATCTGTACAGATTCCCTTGCCGCGAAGCATTTCGTAAATCTTCCCCTCCCGTACACGGTTGATATAGTTTTCTGTGCCTTCACCGGGAATGCGGATAATATATTTCTGACCATTGACTGTGAATCGTAAAGATCTGTTTGTTAACCCATTTTTTAGTGGCAAAAAATCGTCAATGTCCTTTAGGGTAACACCAAAGCATTTTTGAATGGTAATCGTTGCATCGTTCTCTAACTGCTCATTAGCAAAATCCAGCTGACGTAAATCTTCATATGTATTTACATGGAAGGCATCCCCTGATTTCGCGTAACGGGCTTCAATGATCATTCGTTTGCCGGAGGTTATAATTGCTTCCCAATATTCATTTCCGTTTTTGTTTTGTGCTGTTAACGCAAGCAGATTTTTACGCGCTTCAATGGCAGTGGCTTGTGACAGATAAGAAAGACCGACGATGACATTTCCCTTTTCTGTTGCATCGACGACTTCGATTTCACCACTTCGAAGAACGCGAAGCGTTGTTCCGATTGCTTCCTCGCGTTGTGCCATATACCAGGAATCCAATTCAAAGAAATGAAAAGGATTCTCCTGAAAATACAAATCGCACGGAACAATGTAGGTGTTTCCGAGCAGTTGCTCCACGCAGCGAAGAGAGTAGAGATTGTTATACTGTTCATAATCGTTATTGACGATTAAATTTACACCGTATTTATCTTCAAGGTACTCATAACGCTCCATCATATAGCCTAAAACGATAGTAATGTCCGTAACGCCTACGCTATGTAACTGACAAATTAACCGCTCGATTAAAGGTTCGTTCCCGATTTTAATCAGCCCCTTTGGAATATCGCGATTAATCGGCAAAAGTCGAAGTCCCTGACCAGCAGCCAGAATGACGGCATTTTTTACGGTGCCGTTCTTTTTTGCTTTTGTAGCCTTTGGCGTCGGAAGGTGGGAATCGTTGATATAACCTTCTGCCATAAGAGCCTTTATGGAATTGTTGACCGCACCTAATGATAATTCTGTTGTGCGTGACAGTTCTCTTTGATTACTGCCATGCCCTTCCAGAATTGCCTGAAGCACGTTTCGATCATTCATTCTCATGTGTTTGTTCCTCCAGGAATGGCAAATAGACAGGGTCATATGCTGCCAGCTCTTCAAGGCTGTCCAGTTCGACATGGTTTTCTTTACTCATAGGTCGAATGTATAAGTCGAATTTATCCTTGTGTAAAAATACGGGAATGTCATCCCAATAGCAATCTCTTGTTCCGTTTTCGAACTCGTAAGTGATACATTCTCTGAGTGTATTTGCATCCTCCTTCGTCCAACGGGAAACTCCGTAGAGTATCCATCCGTTCGCACCGCCATCCGGGTTGCATTTTTCAAATACATGGTTATCAGAGCTTTCAATAAACCATTCGTTGCATGGTTCCTCTGTCCAAAAAACATTGTATTCGGAATGCTTAAAGCTTAAATCCAGATGACTGCCATCTGTGAAAAACTGGTCGCCTTCAACAATGATGATAGGAACGTCTAAAAAGTCCCGAACAGAATAAATCGACGAAATATTATTACAGGTGTTGTAATACGGATTCTCGACAAGACGAACGTTTGAATATTTTGTTGTCAGATAATCAAACTGCTCCTTTAAGTGTCCGACAATTACGATAATATCCTCGATGCCGTTTTCATTCAAACAGTTAATTGTCGTTTCAATCATCGGTGTTCCGTGCACCGGAATTAGTGGTTTTGGAGTATGCTGCGTGAGGCTTTTCATTCGGGAACCGAAGCCGGCTGCCAGAATAATAGCACGCTTTGCCTTGAACATACGATGTCCTCCTTGATTATGTGATTAAATTATGATTTTTGCAAAAAAATTTAAGCTTTCGGTAGGTATTATTGTATCCAGGCACCTGTTTCGTCCACCCGGAAGCCGTCAATTGTAGTGTTTGTGGCGAGTGAGCCATCCTTATAGAGATAATACCATTTATTGTTGGATTTCATCCATCCCTTTTGCATCTCGCCGCTTGTGTTACAATAATACCACTTACCGTTTTGTTTTATCCAGCCCGTTTTCATGATGCCGTTTGCGTCCAGATAATACCAATAGCCGTTATCCTTTATCCAACCGGTTTGCATTGCACCGTTTGCATCCATATAGTACCAGCAACCGTTATGTTTTACCCATCCGGTTGCCATTTCGCCACTTGGACGCATGTAATACCAGATCTGATTGCTTTTTATCCAGCCGGTTTTCATGTAGCAGTTTTCGTCAAAATAATACCAGTAACTGTCGACCTTTTCCCAACCCTTTGCATAAGAACCGTCTGCATGGGCAAACATCCATTTGTTGTCTGATTTTTCCCATGTGCCCGGAAGTGTTGGAGCTTCTGCAGTGTCGTAGCCGAAGCACTGTACCCAGTAATAGCTGCCGTTATATTTGTAGCAGCCGATTCCGATGCTTCGATAGGAAGCATTTAACATGTTTTTTTTGTGTCCGCTTGAATTCATCCAGCCGTTTACAACATCCTCGGGAGAGATGTAGCCCCATGCAATGTTTTCTGCATACATTTTGCCGGGAGCTGCCGAAAAACATTTTGTGCCATCCGGTCGGATGTGGTCAAACACTTCCGTGATTTCATGTGCGCGAAGCATCGCAGCATCAAGCAGCGTTTTGTCTAAATGAAGTGCCGGTGCACCTACTTTGCTGCGCTCCTTGTTTACGAGCAGAAGGACACGGTAGGCATAGGCGTAGTTTCCGGAATATTTTGCCTTTGTTGTCGAGGCTGCCGCTTTTGCAGGAAGCATCATAAACGAAGAGACAAGCATGCAAAAAAGCAGACAAAGAAAAACGATTGTCCGTATTGATTGATGTCTGGTAGAAAGCATATCGGTCCTCCGTTTCATTTGAACTCTATTCTTCATTATAGCATTTTGAGAATAAAAATGATATGGGAAGTATTGCAAAAACTTTGTTGAGTTTTCGGAGAAGATTATGTAATATTATTTATATGCGTGTAAGCGCAAAATTTTATATTAAGATTCGGGTGTCAAAAGCCTCTGTTGATACAATGTCTTGGGAGATTGCACAAATAAAAAACGTCTGAATGACTTTTTGTGCTATGGAGATGAGACACAAAGAAGTGTGGAAACCTCTTTTGAACACACTTCTTCGCATCAAGTGGCTCATCGGAATGGTTTGCACAATGGAATGAATACGTTTTTTATTTGTGCAATTTGTGGGACAAAAATGAAGAAGAGGCTTTTGATAACCGAATTTTATCAAGAAAAAAGGGGGATTTTATGAAAGGAAAAAAGATTCAAAAATGGTTTTTGATGGGAATATTCGGAGTGCTTATGGGGCTTGGAATTACAAAGCCGCTTTGCGTAAAGGCACAGGTTGTATATCCCGGCAAAATTGAGATTACAGAAGAAGGAAAAAAATTCAAATATTATGACAGCAAGGGCAGTGCGCAGTATGTTGCAGACGACTTTCGACGGGTGAATAATATCAAATATTATTTCGATGAGAAGGGCATTATGAAAACAGGCTGGATAATGTTTCATAGTCAAAAATATTATGCCAATTCCAACGGTGAGATTCTGACAGGCTGGCAAAAAATCGGAGGCTATGACTATTTCTTTTATCCAAGCGGTATGCTTGCATATGGAACAATTATTTCAAATCAGTGGGCTGTTGGCGGTGACGGAAAATACATAGGGAAGGCCGGAACCTGGAAACAATATGATGATAAATGGTGTTATTTAAAATACAACGGAAAATGGGCATGCGATGAAATCTGCACAATCGGAACGAGCAAATATTATTTTAACGATTATTATATGGTAACCGGATGGTTTCGGTTTACCGATAGCGACGGAAAAACAAATACATATTATGCTTCGTCAAACGGAAAGCTTGTTACGGGTTGGCAGACGATTAACGGAAAGCGTTATTATTTTGACAAAAACGGCAAGATGGCGCAAAACGAAAGAGTGTTTGGCATGTATGATTTTGATGAGAACGGCATCCAGAAAGCTACGGTTGGTCGGTGGAAGATGACAAACGGCAAATGGTGGTATGATTGCCCGGGCTACTATAAAAATGCAAAAACAGGTGCCGTGACGTATGAGAAATATCCGAAAAACACAATTTACTGGATAAAAGGAAAAAAATATTTCTTTGATGAAAAGGGATATATGATTACCGGATGGCTTGACGTAAAGAAATTCAAAGGCTATGTAAATGCAAAACCGGAATGGGTATATATTAAGCCGGACGGTTCCTTCTATCCGGTGGGCTGGCAGCAGATTGGAAAGCACAAGTATTTCGTAGAAAATGAAGACGGAAAAATCGCAACGAATAAGACCATTGGTGTATATGTCTTTGATTCAAACGGCTACTTCACAATCAAGTCAAACGAAGCAAGTGTGGTTGGCTGGAAGAAATATAGTGCCGGCTGGAGATATGAGTTTACGGATGGTTCATATTATGCGAGCGGTATTCATAAAATTAACGGACAAGCATATGCATTTGATTCCGAAGGCTATATGTTAACCGGTTGGGTAGACAAGAACACAATGGCTGATACAAGTGCGGAAGAACCGGTTTGGTATTATTTTGACAGCAATGGATACGGTGCTAACGGCTGGAGGGTAATCAACGGATCGACATATTATTTCCGTGACGGTCTCATGGCAAGAGATGAATACGTGCAAGGACGATATATCGGACATAACGGCAAGTATACAGGGCAGGCACCTGTATATGTCGATAGCAGAACGTGGTAACATCGTTACACTAGAAAGCAGGCAGTGGGAATTTGCATTTTCACTGCCTTTTTAAAATACTACGTATTTATGACCAACAGCTTTCTTCACGGTGATGGATTCCATGCAGGGACAT
>JAQYAV010000107.1 GCA_029338675.1 Lachnospiraceae bacterium | reverse complement strand
CATTGTTCTGTGAATTCCTGTTATATCTGCAAGCTGTGCTTGGGTTATTCCCTTTTGTTTTCTAGCTTCTTGTATTGTTTTTGCAAGAAGAGCTGATGATAATTTTCTCATATATTCATATCTCCTTTTATAATTGCATTGATATGTTGCTTAAAACATCATGATTCTTTGGTTTAATGTATAATATGTTAGCATGTTAATTATAATTCTTCAATATAATATAAAAAATTCTGTTTTAAACAGAATATATGAGCGGGGATATTATATTGTTAATGAATGTTAAAATTTTATATACAACTTTAGTTGGATTTATTTACAATACATTTTAATAATGATATAATTATTTGGTAATTATTGATATTGGATTAATGATAATATATCTTTTATTGGTAATTATGCACAAAAAAGAATGTCGGTTATCTGTAAATCGGTACATTCTTAATTTTTATATGAGGGAGGACAAAGGATGAGAAAATTAGGAAAAGTTAGTAAACGTTTC
Organism: Lachnospiraceae bacterium; assembly: GCA_029338675.1. GTDB lineage: Bacteria > Bacillota > Clostridia > Lachnospirales > Lachnospiraceae > Coprococcus_C. Next base: position 6,818 of record JAQYAV010000107.1, on the reverse strand, counting down.
TTGGCTTTTTTTCTAGCTGCGTCTTTGGCTATGCCAATGAGTAATTATTTTATGCCTATTGCTTACGCAGAGGAGTATAATGACCAAGGCGAGTCAACCGTGAAGGATGTAACTACGGAAGTTACAGAAGAAGTTGTAACAACTTCTGAGGAAGTGACTAGTGAGGAGGTGACTAGTGAGGAAGCTAGTGGGGAGGATACTAGTGAGGATAAAACTAGTGAGGATAAAACTAGTGAGGATGAGACTAGCGAGGACAAAACTAGCGAAGATGAAACTACTCAGCAGAAGACTACTGAGGATAAAGCGGATAAGGCTACAGATGAATCAGATATATTGACTTTGGATAATGTTATTGATGATTACATGTATGGTGATATATCAGTTGGTAGTGATTATTATGAAGATTCTTTTATACCTTTAAGTGATTCCGGTACTTTTTCATATTTAAAAATTGATGATTCTTTAACTTTATCTGATTGTTATGTTTTTAGGATCTTTGTAACTAATGGTGCAATGGTGAGATTTTATTTAAATGGCACAGATCACTATTATGTTTGTAAGGAAGATGATAAGAGTAATGTAGTAAAGCAAAATATTGATGAATTTACATTGCTTGAAAGTTCTCCAGATAATGAAGAGATTTATTATATTATTGTTGATAATGCTAGCGATGTAGAGTACAAAGTGAATTCGCCATCACTAGAAGATTTGATTAATAATAATTATTTTTATGAGCTTGATTGTTCAAAAGATTGTACTGATGATTTTAATACTGCAGTTCCATATGATAAAAGAATAATCACAGCTTTACAGTTGAGTGGTGTAAAGGGAACAGATGAGCCAGAGGTTGATGAAATAGTATATGGAGCTACTATAGCAAAGATTACTGTACCAGCTGATGGTTTGTATCAGTTTTCGGTACTTACTAATAGTGAAGCAAGTTGCACTAGTTTATATACTGTTGATTCTGAAAATACAATATTTAAAAATACTAATGGTGTTGCTATTTTAGATAATAGAGGTAAAGAAGAATCTATTTTTTATGTATTAAGTACTAATCCTGAAATACAGTATACATATTATCTTAATAAAGTTGATTCATTAAAGAATTATTTACCTAATGCAATTGAAGTGGAAGCAGGTAATACAATTGATATAGTAGATAGTAATATTGTTTTAAAGGGACAAGTTAAGAATCGTGAGTGGAATGAGGAGACTTATGAGGATACATATTATATAGGAGAACAATTTGTAAGAGGTAATCTTTATAAAATAACTGTAAAACCTAATGAAACAATTGCATTTTCGCAAAATTTGTTCTTTATAGATTTGAATGGGGAAGATGTAGTTTTAGATAAATCATATGATTATAATTCTTATACTAATAATGGGGACGAAGATGTTGTCCTATATGTATGGTGGGATTATGATCCGTATGTGAGTTCGTTAAGTGTTGATGTTGTTCCTGATCATATTGATGTGTCAAATGCTGAAGTATTAGAGAACGATACTTATTTTAGCTATTCTAATACACAAGATTTTAAGGATGTTTATTCATATAAGTCTGAATATTCTTATTTGGTAATAGGAAAGCTTTTCAAAATTCCAGCAGGAAATACAGTATATATTGATAGATCTTCTTACGAGAGATTACATGTATTTGATTCTGAAGGTAAACCAATTGAATATAATGGAACACAAGGATATTTGAATGCATCTTCTGATACCTACATAATTGTAGAACCACAAGGATATAATTATGATTGGTATATGGATATATCTTTTGTGAAATCAATTACTATGTCTGGTTTATATAATGGTGATTTTCCTGATATAGTTGAATCAGCAACAGAGATAAGTGGTGATTATGAATGTACAGAGTTAGATTGTAATGTATTGTTAGATATATCAGAAATAAGAAATTTTCATGGCAATAGTTATGTACAAGCTAATTTATATAAAGTTAAAGTTCCAGCTGGAAAGATGATGGATATTTCTTCTGTTAACGATAGTAACAATTTAGTATACGGAAAATATCCAGATTATAGTGTTATTGATACTACAGGTCAGACATATAATATGCTGGATGCAGTATCCTCAATTATTGTTGATAATACTAATGGCGATGATATGTGGTATTACTTTGCATGTTTAGCAGACTGGTATAATCAGTATGGAACAATTAGCTGCAAGGTTTTAAATGATTTTAGCGGTGAAAAACAAAAAATTGAAGCCGTTGATGGAATTTATTCTATTCATATTGAAGATTTTGAAAATCAGAAGTCAGATTATTTCTTCGATGGAAGAGCTCAAAGTGGTATTTTATATGAATTAGAGATTCCTGCTAATACAACTGTATTGAATGTTACTGAACCAACTTGTGTTTATAGTGCAGTTGCTATGGAAGAAAGTGCAAATGATTTTAATTATATAAAATATTTAGTTTATGCTAACCAAGGTAATGAGATTAAGAAGTTATGTTTATTTGTTACTTACGTAGAAGATAATTCTATGGATATAACACTTAAGCAGGAACGTAATGTTTATTCATACTTTGATAATGCATTACTTATTGATGATAACTACACAACTTCTCTTGTAGTTGATGAGAATTTGAGTAATTACGCTAAATCATTTGTAGGTAGTTTAAGTGCTGAGGGATTATTGTTTAAGCTTGAAGGTGGATATATTTACGATGTTACAACCTATAAGATGGAATACAGTGATTCTATAACTGAGCTTCAGATTTATAATGAAGATGGCACGCCATATGATGATATTAAGCTTGGTGTATCTCCTTCACCATGTGGAACAAATGCTACTGGTATTAAGGTACCAGAAGGTAGCTTCGTATATGTTTGGGCAGGTATTAATCCTTATTGTGGACCACAGAGTACATCTGAACTTATTAGTTTTGAAAGAAAGGTATTTGTAGAGGCTGAAAGTCTTGAGGTATATTACCAAGGTAAGAAGGTTGAGGATACTTTACATTTTTCACAGGGTGAAGGTATAGTTCAATTTACAGTAAAGACTGTTCCTGAGAATGCCTATGTTCAGTACTTTGCTTGTTATACTGAGGATCAATCTGTCATTGTAACTCGTGATGATGGAAGCTGTAAGTTAAATGGTGCTGGTGAGACTGATATTGTATTTGAAGAATCATTCTCTGGTTTAAGTACATCGATTCATGTAGTTGTTGATGAGCTTAAATTCATAGATGAGATGGTTGATGAGGCTACACCATTAGAATCTGGTACTTATACATTTACCGAAGATCAGTATACTAAATATTACCAGGATCGGAAAATTGATGGCGAAGTAGTTGAGGGTCCAGTCATTGGAAAAGGTAAGCTTTATAAGCTTGTTCTTCCAGCAGGATATAAGGCTAATATTACAACTGATTCAGTTCAGTTCCTTGAGTTCCAGAATGTAGCTAATAAAACAGTTGATATTGGCTTTGTTGGTGCTTATTTAGCTAAAAATAGTACTGAAGAAGAAAAAGTATATTATTTATGGGCTTCAGCAGCACCTGGTGAGCATGAGAGCTTAAGCTTTACAGTTGCAATTGAGCCTAAGGAGAAGATTATTCCATTACAGAGCATTGCATTTAATGGTGTACCTAATCCAGTTACTTTAGATATTGGCAAGACATATAGTGATGCAGCTTCTAAGATTAAAAAGACACCAGCTGATACAACTGCTGAGGTTGTTATTGAGTGGACAAGCTCTAATCCTAAGATTGCAAAGGTTGATACTAAGGGTAAAGTAACAGCAGTAGCTCCAGGTAATGCAACAATTACAGCTAAGGTTAAGGGTGATACTAAGTTAGCTAGCTTTAATGTTAAGGTTAATCCTAAGTTAGTTACTAGTGTTGCTTTAGATAAGAAGACAGCTAGTGTTATTGAAGGGGATTCTATTAAGCTTGTGGCTAAGGTTTCACCAGCAAATGCTACTAATAAGAAGGTGACTTGGAAGTCATCTAATACTAAGGTTGCTAAGGTTGATGCAAATGGTAAGATAACAGCAGTAGCACCTGGTACAGCAGATATAACTGTTACTTCAGCTGATGGAAGTAAGAAGTCAGCTACTTGTAAGATAACTGTTACTAAGAAACAGGCTCCTAAGGTTGATGTAAGTTATAGTACTCATATTCAGTCTTTTGGTTGGGAGAAGGTTTACAAGAAGAATGGTGCTCTATCTGGTACAACTGGTCTTGGTAAGAGACTTGAGGCTATCAAGATTAAGGTTAGTGGAAATAAGAATCTTGGTATCCAGTATACAACTCATTGCCAGAGCTATGGTTGGTTGACTTGGTCTTCTAATGATGAAATCAGTGGTACAAGTTCAGAAGGTAAGCGTTTAGAGGCTATTATGATTCAGCTTACTGGCAAGGATAAGGATAAATATGATGTGTACTATAGAGTACATGCTCAGTCTTACGGATGGCTTGCTTGGGCTAAGAACGGCGAAGCTTCAGGTACTGCAGGTTTTGGTAAGCGTCTTGAAGCAATTCAGATTGCTGTTGTTAGAAAGGGTGATGCCTTTGATAAGAATATGGGTGGAATTAAGTCTTCTAACAGCAAAGCTTATGTAACAGGAAGCTCTGCTGAAAAGAAGCCTGTAGTTAAGGGTAGCAGTGTTCCTCATGTTACATATCAGTCACATGTTCAGTCTTATGGTTGGCAGAAGTGGGTATCTGATGGAGTTATGTCAGGTACTTCTGGTGAATCTAAGAGACTTGAGGGTATGAGGATTAAGATTACTAACTGTGATTATAGTGGTGACATTGTTTATGATACTCATGTTCAGTCCTATGGATGGCTTGGTAAGGGTGATAATACTTCTACGTGGAGTAAGAATGGTGCAATGTCTGGTACTACTGGTAAGGGCAAGCGTCTTGAGGCAATCAGGATTAAGCTTACTGGTGAGATGGCTAAGCACTATGATGTATATTACAGAGTACACGCTCAGTCCTACGGATGGCTTGCTTGGGCTAAGAACGGTGAGAAATCTGGTACAGCTGGTTATAGTAAGAGACTTGAAGGTATACAAATCGTATTAGTTAAGAAGGGTGATAAGGCCCCATCTAAGAATTATGGTGGTATTACTTCTAAGCAGAATAAGGCATTTATTAAGAAATAGGTTATAGTTGTAATACTGTATAGTTTTCATTGTGTATTTTTATTATAAAAGTATAAAATTATAAAGGTAAGGGGGCTGTCGCTTTAACGAATAAAAATTCGTGAAGCGGCAGCTTCGTTTTTTCTATTTTTATGCTTTATTTCAAAAAAAAATTCCGATTTATTCTCCCATTTTCAAAAAAGGCGTACTTTAATAAGCCTTGTTTCAAATCCTCAAAGGAACCTTCTGCCTGAATGCTTCGGTTTGTTCGAAAACGAATTCCTTCTTCCGAAAGAATTCGTTCCAAATCTTCCTGTCTGTATTTCAGAAATGATTTGGCAACCTGAAGCGTTTTGGTTCTTTCATCCAAAGGTGTTTTACAGTTATTACCTTTGATGCACTCCGTTTTGTAAGAACAGCTGGCACAGTCCTCACATTTATAAATCGTCTTTTCACTCATATACCCGGTTTTGCTTTTGGAGTGTCTGATATGGTCTACAGTCAGCTTTTTTTCATTTCTGCAGGTATAAATATCCGTTTCTGCATCATACTCCATGTTTTCGATTTTTCCTATGTCGTTCCTGTATTTACGGGTCTTTGAGATTTCATAGTTAGCCGGTTTTATATAAGAAATCTGTCCATTGCTTTCAAGAAAAAGATAGTTTTCCTCACTTTCATACCCTGCATAAGCAGTTACATTTTTGTACTTGAATTTCAGATGTGTTTCTGCATCTTTTAAAAATGGTATCAGGGTTGTTTGAAGCACCGTTTTTCTTTTGCCAGTACCATGGACAATGTAGTTCACATTGATTGGACAATATAAGCAAACAGTATGATTTTAACTATCCGGTTTAGAAAATTCACGGTTTCCAGGCAAGGTTAAAGCTATTTAGAAGGATTATAATCAAAAACTATCGGATGAATGTATTGCAAAACGCTACACAACGTATTACAATGATGACGAAAGGTGGTGTTTATATGGCAACTAAAACAGCAAATGTTACAGCATGAATACAGCCAGATATAAAGGAAGCGGCAGAGGCTATATTGGAAAAACTCGGAATACCCGTTTCTGTTTTTATAGATATGACATATAGACAGGTAATTGCAACAAACGGTGTTCCATTTGAATTAAAAACTTCAAAGGCTTTAGTTACAAGAGAAACCATGACAGATGCTCAATTTGATTCTATGATGAAAACTGGACTTGCCCAGGCAGTAGCGGATGATTCTAGCCTAGCAAAGGATGTTTTTGCAGAGTTAAGAAAGAGAGTATAGTAGTGGCAGAGATTTACGAGGTTAAGATTACTCGTTAAGCTCAGGAACAGATGGCAGAAATAGTGGATTACATTTCGAATGAATTATTTGCACCTGAAGCCGCTAGTAATCTTTTGGATAAAATGGAAAACAGTATAATGTCTTTATCGGAGTTTCCAGAGCGATTTCAATTAGTGGAAGAAGAACCATGGAAAACTGAAGAAATTCACAGATTAGTGGTTGAAAACTTTTTGGTTTATTATTGGATAAACAATCCAGAGAAAAAAGTTCAGGTTACTGCGGTGATATATGCTAAAAGAGATCAAATAGAGCAATTAAAAGATATGAATATAGATTATTGAAATGTAAAAATGGGCAGCTCAATCTACTGCTCATTTTGTATTGTGAACAAAGCGTTAATTTACGTTCTCAAAGAGATA
>JAQYAV010000106.1 GCA_029338675.1 Lachnospiraceae bacterium | reverse complement strand
TATATTCTAAAATATCTTCTCTTTCTAGGAGCAACTTACTCAAACTCCCCATTCCTGCAGATGAGAACAAAAACGCTCTTTCGGGATTGCATATTCTACTGTATATGAGAATCTGTCCCAAATCATGAGTGTTCAGCTGAGTTTTCTTTGCCTCTATGAAAAACAGACTCGTTTTTCCTCTTTTTTTCACAATTCCTAGCACATCAATTTGAATGCCAATGCCAACAGTCTGCGGATATTCACTAATTACTCCGACTTCTTCCAAAATCTTATCTAAATAAAACTGACTAGTATCCTTAACTATAACTTCTGAATTTCTGTAATTATCCTTAAGGTATGTTTCCAACCATTTACACATAGATGGATATAATTCTTTTTCTAATTTAACATTTCTACTCATGATATCCCAATGCCTCAGCTAATTGTGTCCAAGACTCAAAATGTTTGCCACGAATTGAAACAGGTAAACTTGGGTCGTTTTCACATGGGTGTATAGGCTTGTTTCTTGTTCTTATTGGTTTTTCCCAATAAAATTTGTGAGTTTGTTCTGAATCCATACAAGTTAGTAATTCCTCGGCATAATTCTCTAATGCACTTTGTTTGTGCTTAATATGGAAACCAATAGGAAGGAATTCGTTTGCCCATATTTTCACTTGATGCTCTTTTTTCCAATATCCCGGTTGACCTTGGTTATATTTTTTTAAGTTACTATCTCTGAAATTTGGATGTCCAAAGTCAATAGTCTGAACTGGTATATCTAAGGACTTGAGCATATTGGCAATATCAATTACCATATCCCAATTCCCTGGAATTTCAATATATACACGATGATGACCTTCTTGGCCAAAAGCAATATTAGATTTTCTAATATATGCAGTAACATCAGCAAAACCACGCAATAAAGACTTTTTTTCATCAATCGTTATATCGAACAGTTCATCAGCAAATTTCATAGTATTATGCTTTGTGCCTGCACCAAATAGTCGTACAAGTTCTCTCGTAATATATTCGTCATTGCTTTTTTCAAATGATATCTGTGTAGACCTTTTACCTGGTATATGCTTAATTTCAGTATTTACTAATGGACGGATAATGTCCTCTATATCTATCAAGCTTGCTCTAACATAAATAGCTGCATCTTTACCGTCGTCTGTATACATATTCTTATGAGGAATATCAATTGTAATCCTCGTATTTGATGTCCCTCTCTGAACTTCACCATTTCCTAAAACCATACCTAATAAATAAGCCATTTCAACATTCATGATTTAACACCTCTTCTATTTGATCAGCAATCGCTTTCGCCATTAATGGTGGAACTGCATTGCCAATCTGTTGTCTAATATAAACTTTTGATCCATAAAATATAAATTTATCGTCAAAGGACTGTAATCTAGCTGCCTCTCTAGGAGTAATTGCTCGATTCAAATAAGGATGATTATTTTTCCCATTTGATGCAGCATCAAATCTCGTATCAATCGTAGGTGAAGGCTCATCCCACACCAAACGTCCCCATGTAGATTTAAACTGCTGATTACCTAATAATTCTTTAGGCAAATATTCTTTTCCCTTTTCTGGTGGTATCATTTTTAATTTATCAATTGCGACTTGCTTATGTTTCGAAGCCTGATGATTATATAGTCTGGTCGATCCATTACGCATAACAACTTGATATTCAGAAGCTGGTTCATTTATATATTCTTGCAAAAATTTTCCTTCGCCAGATTCAAGATAAGACAAATCACTAATTGCATCTCTGACAGTTACTTGCATAGAATCAGATTTCCCACATGGTAAAGGTATTGCTTTATCTTTAGAACATATAAAAATTGCTCTTTCCCTTGTCTGAGGGACTCCAAAACTCAAAGCATTTAATACCCCTACTTGAACTTTATATCCCATTTCTTCAATAGTATTTACAATTTCATTTTTAAACCATCCCGCTGAAGTAGACAGTAAAGCCTTTACATTTTCTATCACAAAAACCTTTGGTTGTAACTTCTTTACAATATTCAAATACTCAACAAATAGAAAATTTCTTGGATCCTTCAATCCTAATTTTTTTCCTTTCATTGAGAAACCTTGACACGGAGGTCCACCGATAACCATATTCACATTTCTATGTTTACTTTCTTCAATTACCTTTTCCTTGATTTTTTCATCAGTGATATCACCAACAATAACGCTGGTAGAAGTCATATTTTTTTTAAAAGTGTTTGCAGCATGCTCATTAAAATCTAATGCAACCTCTGTGGTAAAATGCGGATTCTTATGCATACCATAAGAAAATCCGCCGGCACCGCAAAACAAATCTAAAATTCGGAAATCCATATCATCATTCTTCTTTTTAATAAGTATTCGCTTGAAAATTTCTCTCCCATTAATAGTTGGTTTAAATAAATCATATGGATTATCTGATCCGTGGTTTGCTTCTCCAACTATTTCAAACTGATTGGGATTATATTTTGTAAGAATCGTAACTGGAACCGCCATTATTCCATCAAAATCCATAGGTATTTCTGCCACTCTTGAAACATTGATAGCATCATAATTATCAAAACTGGGATATTTCTCCTTACTATACCGTTCAGTTAAAGTTATTCTTTTATGTCTATATGCAACATCGAGATTGGTAAACCACATTGCATTTCCTATACTTCTCCATTTTTGACCTGTTTCATCAATCCAAAATCTGGTTTTCCTTGGTTTGGAATCTTTTGGAACCCTAAATGACATATCACCATTATGGTATCCCAACCAAGCCTGATTGTTTTGCACTAAGGGGAATATTTCCTTATATGTAATAGCATTCATATTACCTATAATCAAAAAATTTTTTTGATGCTCCATCAACAGTGATACAAAAGGTCTAAATAAGGAGAATGGCGGGTTAGTAATGACAATATCTGCCTGTTTCAATAATTCAATACATTCCTCACTTGAAAAAGACCCATCTCCAACTAACCTTTTTACCCCTATAAGTTTTACCAATTTTTCCATTGGGTAGTTATCAATGTCATTTTGATCTATAGCCTCAACATCTAAAACATAGCCATTCCCATTATTATTTTGATATATGTCAAACTGAGTTCCTGTTATTTTAGAACTCCCGAACGAAGTACATATTAATCTCTCAAGCTTAAAACGATTAAAGTTTTTAATAAAATACTTGCAAAAATTTGATTCAAAAGGGTCATCACAATTGCACATTATTGTTTTTCCATATAACTGATCCACATAATTGCCAACTTCTCTTTGAATCTCCTCATATGTTGTATAAAACTCATCGTTCTTATTATTCTTGGCTGTTTGCAGATAAACATTTGTGCTACTTTTCATTAATGTTGTTCCAACTTTCTTCTTTATATTTTTGTAGCCATTCTCTAATAAGAGCCGATACAGTAACATCATTATCGAGAGCAATTTGTTTAAGTTCTTTTCTTTCTTTTTTGGTCATTGTAACTGTAAGATTGATCATATTTCTTTCTGCCATAATTATCTCCCATCACACAAAACAGTGTTATTGTGTATCTGTGTAATATTGTACTACAAATACATATATTTTTCAATCCCAATACAAACCACATGCACAATATAGAATCTATTAAAGAGTAGCTATAGATATATGTTACTCATGTTTCTAAGAATAGCAAGGTCAATATTAGACAACAATTTCATCCCAACTTATATGCTTTAATCCTGTCAACTGGACTTTGCAACTATGTGACCATAGATATGTTTAATTTTTGATTTACAAATAAAATACGAGAGCCGAGGTTTCAACCCCAACTCTCGAAAAATCCTTTATATCATGGCTTTTGCATCCTATTTTTCAAGTCTTGACATCAACACAAAACTCTCAACATGAGATAATTTAGCATATAACCAAATATAGCCAAATATATCCACAAAATCCAAAAGCTGTGTTTTTAGGTAATTTATAATCATTCTACCAACTCAACCTTGTGTAATTCTAATTAGGCTATTTTCCAATAATATAACCACTATAAGGTTTCTCCTATTTTATTTAGAGAAAAGTTTTCATTTTTTCTACATACAATATGTAGTTTGTTCGGAGCTTTTATTTTATGTGGACTTAATTTATAAGATTCAATTATTATATCGAGTAACTCCTGCTGTGTTAGATTTGAATTTTCAATACGAGTAATTCCTGACCCAAGTATGGGGATACATACATCTTTTTGAGCATAGTATATGTCAATTTCTTTCCAAAGCGTTGACAAACATTCAAGAAATTCATCTAATGTAAAAAACTTACCCGCTCCATTCTTATCTAGCCTTGCAAAAGACAATAATAAATAGTCACTATTAGGTACTATTTTACCAGATTCATATCTAATCTTATTTTTATACTCTGATTTACTCCTAGCTGGTTTTAAGTTTACACTATCAATTAAAGGTTGCATATCTTGAATTGGATTATTTGCAAGATATTGACCACAAACAGAACCGGGTTTTATATCAGCTGGAGCTTCTCCAACTGTTGTTGTAAAACATTCATCAAAATTAATTACTTTTTTACAGTCACTAAATTCAAATAAATTTCCATATTCAACTTTGATACTATAATTGTGTCCCTGTATACAAACACTTTTTCTAAAGTGTCTATATAATATGTTTATTACTGCACACAGAAGAAACACAAGTACAAAGGACAAAAAACGATTGAAGATAATATTCATTTCATCTGGTTTATCTGCCAGTATTTTGAATTTAAGAAAAAATGTTTCAGGTACAAACATAAAAAGTACGCTGATAATGCTCATTGACAATGTAATGACTTTTTTAATAAGTTTATTCATATCCAAGTACCTGCTTAATATATTCATAATTCCCGACTTTTTCGCCATTAGCATTCTTTTTCCAAAAAGGTTGTGCTTCTGATTCATAATTGCTCATATATGTTGGAAGCCAACTATTTTCTTTCCTTAAAGAATTGTAAACCACGATGATAGTTTTTTTACGCTTTTTCGCTTGCTCAAATTCGTGACGAATATATGAAAATGAGTTTATTTCACCCAAATCATCATCTTCACCTGGTGTAGATGTAATATATGCCTTGCAGGTTGTTGTACCATTAGTATTCTGCTTGTATGGGGTACAACTACATTCTGACCAATTTTTATCAATTCGTGAACAATTGCTACCTGCTGTACGAGAACCTGTTTTGTCACCAATGACGATAATAACAGCTGAAGATGCATTAATCTGCTTATTAAACTCTTTTTTCAAATCACAAGGACGACAGTCAGGATTGTTTGAAACACTACCAGAAACCACTTT
>JAQYAV010000105.1 GCA_029338675.1 Lachnospiraceae bacterium | reverse complement strand
TTTATCATTCCCTTCATAGTCTTTACCTACAAACACAACATTCTTATGTATTTTTTCCTGGTAAACTAAATTATTATTAATAACATAACCTACTATCTCTTCAGATATTTTTCTTTTTAATAAATATCTAATAACATCATTATTGTTTTCAGCTCTTATAGGAATATTCAAATTATCCGATGCTTTTTTTACTGTCTTTGAAAAGCTATAAAATCTATCATCACTATCTGGAACTCCATTAAAATATTCCTGGTAAATAAGTGTTACAGCGTCTACAAATTTCATATTTTCAACTTTAACAAGAAAATCAACCGCCGATCTTCCACCTACTTTTTGTTTGTACCAATGCCATAATCCATGATCAAGCTTTAATGAATCATGTTTTTTCAGCTGGTAATAGTTTCCAGAAATCCTTGTTACTTCCTCAGGATGGCACTTTAATAAATAGCTTAGTGCATCTATTCTTTTTACTTTTTCTATAACCTCTTTTTCAATCCATCCCATTATCTTTCTGTGAATCCTCTCTCATTTAGATTATATATATCATCTAACTTTGGTGGTTTTTCGAATGAACAATTAATAGAATTTGAATTAAGTTCTTTTCTGCAGTCTTCCACCCAAGCGTTAATCTTTTCTGCATACTTTCTTCCATATGTTGTATCAGGCGCAAATCTTTCTGCAGACTTCAAAATCATATCTAAATTAGCGTGTGTTTTTAAAGCATCTGCTATAAATGGTTCGACTTTCATTTCATCGATGAAATTGATATTTGCACTGCCTGATTGTATTGTATCTTGATATATTTTTTCGTTACCATTAAATATATATGATACTGTTATATCAACCTTATTAGATATATCCATATGCCTAATAAAATCAACAGCTTCTAGCATTCCCAATTTAACTTCCTTATTCTGCTCTAATTCGACAAATTTAATAGTAACAGTTGGCGCTGATGAATCCATACCTTTATCTCTTCTAGGTTTGTTTTTCCTCAGCTGCATTTCTTTATCTTGACTTAGATTTGAAACATTATAATTTATATCTATTCCTGATACATTTGGTGTTGAATAACCAAGTCTATGATATACCTCGTTCTCGCTTAATGTTTCTGAATTATATTCAACAAATGCTGATAAGCTCTCAACCTTTTGTGGTTGTAAATCTGTTATATTTCCGTTTTCTAAATTCATAACAATGCTACACTGACTAGGCTCTGCAAGTAACTCTCTACACTCTCCACCAATCTTCTTAATAACATCATACGGATTTTCATTACTATACTTTCTTAATTCTGATAATATTTGCCCTTTTGTTAATCCATCAACAGACATCCAGCCCTCATAGTTATATGACTTATTTATTAAGTTAATATTTATACTCTCTCTTTTTTCCTTTGGCGAAACATCCACTATATGAATATTGATATCATCACAATCATTTGCCAAATTTTCATTTGCAGCTTTTGTTATAGATTCCTCTATGTTGCTCTTTGTTGAATCATTTATAAATCTTTCAGCTAATTCTTCCTCGAATTTTTCTATAATACTATGAGCGGTATCATGAATCCCACGTATTATATTTTTTCTTTGCTCATGATCAAGTTCCTGGGCCCAGGAACCAATATACCCAAAAGAATAATCTGAGGTATCAAGGCCTATATTGTTACACACTACATAAGCTGTTGATTCTGCTTCGATTTCTTTTTCTTCTCGTGATTTTTCAGAATTTTTATGCCTTAGCAAATGTGCAACTTCGTGTATTGCTGTTTTTAAGGTTTGTGCTTGACTCATACCTGATTTTATATATATTTTTTCATCTGTATAATTACACACACCATTTGCTTTACCAATATTATCATTGTATTCAATAGGATACTCTGACATTTTTTGTAAAGCATTCATATAATTATCAAAATTATTAACAGCTCCTTCCAACTTATCAATAAGCTCTGGTAGATCTCTTCCAGAAGTTTGAGCTATATCAAATACATATGCTACGGTAAATCGTGTTATAGACACCTTCTCTACAATGTTATTACCATTTTCATCTAGCTTATCCGTCTTTTTATCATAAAATTTAACATATGGACGATATATTCTAATACCACGTTCGCCACGTTCTACATGTCTTCCTAGTTTTTTCCAGGTATTATATCCAGCTACTTTAGTTGCCTCAGGATTTTGGTTATATATAAGAATTGTATTAATGTAACTGTAGTGATGAAATTTACTCATTACATTTAAGTAATTTCTGAATCTATCAGATGTAAAAAAATCATCAATGCCCTCTTCTATCTGCTTAAAAACCTTCTCATCTTCAGGAAGCATTCAGTCACATCCTTTCAAAAATGGCAGACATCTTTTTATCAATGTCTGCCATAAAAATTAATACATTTTTTTCTTCTTTCTAAGTAAAACTAAAGCTCCAAACGAACCTACAAGACCTATAATAATTAATATTATAGGAGTATTATCTCCAGTTTTAGGAGTTGGCGGTGTTATTGGTGGTGTTGTCTTTTTCTTCACTTTTACAGTCTGTCCAACGTTGTTAATATCTCTTTCTGATATTACTAATGTTCTAGTTCCATCTTCTGCAACATAATATATATCTTCATATGTTACTAATGACATTTCCGACATTTCATCTGTAGTAGTAAACGTAAATACGTTATCTATTGAACCACTAGCTCCTGAAAACTCATCTTTAGCTTTAACATCGAATTGTACTGTAGATGTAACTGCTTTTCCATTTTCCATTAGTTCTTTATTAGTTTCCTTAATCATTACTGTTCCAACTAATTCATAATGTCCAGTTGCAAGATTAGAATACATACAAGTATCAATATCTTTAACTTGTTTTCCGATTTCTAATTCTTTTGAACCATCCTCTGCACGTGCGATAGTATCTAAGGAAGGAGCAAAAAGTCGCTGCTGTAAATCAGTCAATTCAGTATGACCACACACTCTTATATTATTTACATATATATCCTCATAAGCGACTGTAATTTTACCCTGTAAGAGCTTAGCTGGGAATGTAAAAGTGATAGGTTCAGTTCCATTTGGTTGTTCTGGAACAAACTCCTTTTCTGCTGTAATTACATTACCATTCTCGTCAAGAAAAGGTTCACCAGTATCAACATTCATTAACTTGCCCTTAATTGTGTATTTAGTTCCATCACATACAAGATTAGTATATTTAGCATAATCAACAGATGATGCAATACCATCCACAGGCACCATATGAGTTCCTGGAATTCCCATTGCAGTAGTAGTAACAGATGGGTAGTGAATAGTCTGTTCATCTACAATATCTGTATGGCTTAATATTAATTTACCATCTTTATCATATACCTTGTCGCATACTGTAACACTCTTTCCTCCAAGAGATGAGCTATCTAACTTAATATTTATAGCAAAAGAGCCATCTTCTTTTTCTGCAGTATATTTACCAGTTACCTTTACAGGCTTACCATCTATGACTACCTCAGTCTTATCATCAGAATATACTAAATATGTATCAACTGTAACTTCTTCTCCTACATTAAATCCATTGTAGAATAATTCTTCATCGATGCAGCTATCTGGTCCAACTACACCTACTCGAGTCTTAGTTTGACTATCTGTAGCTCTACTCAAAAGCTTACCAAATACAATTTGCTGTTCTGCTTCATTTAAATCTGTATGGCTAGCTACAAGCTTACCATCTACATAAATATACTCATAGAATGTAAATCTAACTCCCTGTAATTCCGAACTATCAACACTAAGTTCTATGGTTTCTATTCCACCATTTTCTTTAGGCTCAAATATCTTTTCAGCTGTTAACTCTTTTCCATTTACTACAAGTGGAAGTCCTGTTTTAGTGTCCATAGCTACAGCCTTGATCAAATATTCCTTTTCAAAGAATACAATTCCATTGTAATATACATCGTCATAAGCTTTAGCATCTGCTGACACCTCTACAATGTGAGAAGATGAATCTTTGCTATGAGCTTTAGTCTTAATATCAATAAAATATATACGCTGTGCTTCATCATCAAAATCTTCATGCGATGAAATTAATTCATCTGGGTAATTATCATCGTAAAGATATTCATAGAATGTAACAAACTGCTCTGCATCTTTTCTATCAAATGAATATGGCACATCAATATCCATAACTTCATCTGTTGCAGTAAATTTAAACTCCGAATCATATCCCTCTACCTTCTCAGTAGGAGTTTTCATAGGCCATCCCTTAATAATATAAGAGTGACCAATTTCAAGGTCAGTAAAATGACAAGTATCTACCAAATCTACAACTTGCTTATCGCTTGCATAGTTCATAAGTGTATCCTTATCCCATGCTTTAGTAGTAATGGTTGGGAACTTCTTATTAAGGATTGTACCAAGGTCAACTGTAGCTCCACCATCAACTGTAACCTCTATTGGAGCTATTGTCTTGTACTTATTTATATTTGCTTCACAACGAAGCTCTGTAATAACATATTTTCCAGCTGGTAAGGCTCCTATACTATCATCTAATGTCATATTATCGCCACTAAACCAAACTCCATCACCAGGATTACCCTTATTTGTGTTCTTGCTATGTGGGGCAAAAGATGAAGCAGTTGAATAATATCCGTTAGCGTCGGTCCATACGATATGGGCCTCATTTGTATCTTTATTTCTAATTTCAAACTTCACATTAGCAATAGGATTATTTGTTCCAGCTTCCTTCTTATAGAAACTTAAATCACCCTTGCTTGGTGTGTTTCCAAAATAGTCATTTCCATTAATATTATTACCAATAGTGATGGATGGGTAATTTCCATTAGCATCCTTTATAATTGTATATTTCTTAACATCTGTCCTTCTCAAATAACCATTTGGAGCCTTAGTCTCCTCAATAGTAATCCATCCTTCTGGAATACCAACCGCGCCCTTACTATCTTTATATAATTCTGATGAACCAGACTTTAAGAAATCTTTTGCCAACTCAGCATAACCTGTTTCATTAGTTATAATAGTCCAAGTTCGTGATGAACCATTTGAGCTTAAGTTAGCATTATCATAATATTTAATAGTAAATTCTGCACCCTGTAATGGTTTAGATCTATTAATCTGACCATTTAATTCTTCTGCTTTGTAAACTTCAACAACAGCAGGATCCATTTCTGTATCATCCTTAACACTAAGTTTTACCGCCTTAGTACCAATAGCTGTAGTATTGTCATTTACTGTTACATTATAAACTTTATTATCGAGTTTATATCCCTTAGGGGCTTTAGTTTCTCTAACATAATATGTACCGTAATCAAGACCAGTTAATTTACCGTTGCCATTAGCATCTGTAGTAATAGTCTTAAATACATTCTTTTTGCTATTAGCATCAGCCTCTGTCTTATAAACACTATACTCAGCATTAGCTAAACTATAACAAGCATTTCCGTCTGAAACTTGTGGATTCATAGACTTCTTATCAAGTTCTATATCTCCCTTATGCTCTGCTCCAGTTACAGGAAGTGAATATGAAGCAGTTGTTGGAACTGGAAAAGCAAGTCTCTGGATACCCCAACCTTCAATATCGTGTAATGGATTTAATATACCTACCTTATCTATATAATAATATTTAGTATATCTTTCTCCACCTACACCCGCAGCAACATTATCACTATAAGCCTCAAACTGAATAGGCTGAACATTATCTACTAAATGTGATGCAAAAGTAAAGTATACTTCCTTACCGTTAGGAACATATACTGGAGAATTACTTGCTGTAATCCATCCACCACTCTCGTTTTGATAGTGACAAATCGAGTCAGCAGGGAATGTTACCTTTGTAACAATCTTACCACTAGCTGTATTTAATGTAACTTTTTCAGTATCATAACTAATACCATTTTTTGTAACTTTAAGCTCTGTCTTGTTTGCCTTGAAGTTCGATGGAACTGGAGCTGTATACTGACTAACATTAGGGTCACTTGGATCTTCCGATGGATGAACTCCACCCGCTAATCTACCAGGGTACTGTCCTTTAAAGTAGTTTGCATACCAATTCTTTAAACCTTGACTACCCCAACTTAATGTAAAATCCCAAGATGTAGGATAATCTGGACTCCAAGCAAATGGAGAAGAGAGGTTGCCATCGATACAGCTTAAATACATATTTGCGTAAGTTGACGGACTAATAATAAGACCAGTTGCAGGCTCACCAGTAGAGACGCACTGAACCGTCCAATTTTGGTTATCTACATTGAGGGTATAAATTTCACCCTCGAAATCCATTCCCGCGAGAATGGATATACCTTCATCTCCAAATAAACTATATTCATCTTCTTCATCGAAAAGAGAAAATGCTCTAAGCTTAAATTCTTGCATACCGCCAGTAGGGAAGCTCCTAGCTCGACCTTGTATTGGCTCTGACTCATTAGCTTTTTCGTCTTTAGACTCTTCGGAAGTCTTAACATTTTCCTTATCATCCATCTTTGAATCCGAATCACTAGCCTTATCCTTATTGACTAACTTTTCTAATTCTGCTCTATCAAATCCAAACAAGTTTTTGATAAATGCATCTGAAAGTGCAAATATATAAGTCTTGTCTGAGTTTTCGTCTTGCTCGATTAACAAAGAAACCATTGACTTTTGGAAATCAATTCTGTTTATTCCGAAACAATTGACGATTTCCTCATCATTTAAAGAGAAGAACCATAATTGATAATCTCTTATAAGTTCCTTTATTAATGCTCTCTTCTCATAATTTGATAGATCTAAATAATTTATTACTCCTTTCTCTAATTTCTCCTTAGTATTTAATTCTTCTTCTGTAACTTCTTCTGTTGTATCTTGCGATACTTCATTAGTAATGCCTATTTCTTCAGTATTTGCATCAGTATTAGTTGCAGTTGGCTCAACTACAGATTCTACAGATGAATCTTCAGCCGCAAATACTTCAATTTCAGGCATAAAATTAGCAGTTCCAATAACAATCAGAACTGCCATAATCACTGCTATTATTCTTTTTAATCTTTTCAAAATAGCATTCCTCCTTTTTTATATTATCTATGTAAAGCTGCTATGCAGAATTATTTTCATAAAAAAACGGAGCGTACTTAAACGCTCCGCAAGTTTTACAATTATTAAGTTACTATTTTACTGGAAACTTTTCATCTCTATATTCTTTCCATCCACCGTGCGAACTATTCCCTTTAGTTCGTTCGTATTTTGCGTGTGCTCTCAAGTTCATATTCGGATCATTTTCGTCATAATATCCATATTTCCATATGTAATATTCTTCCTGATAAAACTTCTTTCCGCAAGGCTTTCCATCTTTAGCACAATGCCATTCATACCAACCCTCACTTACTTCAATCATATCTGCTTTAGTAAATCCGCTACAGATATAACATCTAAACTCTATTGTTTTTTCCTCTGTTGTAGGTTCTTCAGGAGTTGGAGTAGGATTTGGTTGTGGAGAAGGCTTGTTATTTGCATCCCTAAATTTATCCGAAGTATTTCCATCGTTTGAAGGAGCAGAGCTTGATTTCTTCACTAACTTAATCTGAATAGCTTCAAGTCTGTAACTATATCCTGCTGTTCCCGCTTTTTCACCATTTTTAGCCCAGCCCATCCAACCGATAT
>JAQYAV010000104.1 GCA_029338675.1 Lachnospiraceae bacterium | reverse complement strand
TAATCAAAGTATGCTGATTGGTGACAGCAATAAAGCCAATCTCATTACAACCGACATCGTTATGCAGGCAGTCAATGACTGCGAACTCGGATAACAGCCATGTGCCTCATTCACTTTATTTGGGTGAGGCACATTTAATTTGAATAATTAACATCAAATAAAGTGACACCGATTCTTGATTCTATGCTAAAACAGCTCCATTTAATGTGAAGAATGGAGCATCATTTAATGTGCTAAACAACAGTATCCTACATTTACTACAGCATCCAAATAGGAAGTTGTTGTAATGCTAAATATCAATGTGTCATTACACTCGTCTTAGTCTACGTTTTATTCTTTCCACTCTTCTATTACACATGTATGATGCTTCTTATCTTCACCATCTGCATCATAATTGATTCCAACCAGCAAGATTCTGTCACTATATCCGGATAATGCTCCCTGATATCTCTTCTCTTTAATCTGATTAATAGCAGTATCTGCATCTTTATTATACTTTAGCTCAACCACCATAGCCGGTCTTGAACCAGCATTTGCTCTTGGTATAAATACAAAGTCTGCAAAGCCTTTACCAGCAGGCATCTCACGGATAACATTATAGTATGCCGGAGCTGTGAAGTACGCCATTGTCAATACACAGCTTAATGAATTTTCGTCGTTGTATTTTAGTACCGATGAATATGTGTCATGAGCTAATTCTATTATCTCTGCTACCTTTTTTTCATCTCCATCAATCGTAGCCATCAGCAATTCATCACATCTGGATATTGCTTTTGATATCTCACTCCACTTTCCTGTTTTTAATGCCATCTGGAATGCTTTCGCAACCTCATAGTTAGGAATAAAAGAACTCTTCCTTTCACTATCATATCCAAGATATCCCAAATGAATCAAGGCTGTAAGTGCATCATCTTTGGAATAAATTTCAGATAAGTTATTTTGGAAGCTTTCTGTTTCAACCATTACCTCTCCACCTGACAGCATTGTCATAACATCATCCTTCAAGCCCTCATAATTCAAGGTTATAAAGGTATTTATGGACGCAAATGATGATGTATTCTTCCAGTAGGAATCGTATTTGTGTCTATCCATTGCCATTGACACTGAATTAGGATTATACATATGTTTCCCATCTATTAAGTATCCATTATACCATGCCTTTACAGTCTCGTAATCCATATCATACTGTGTACAAAGTTCTTTTACTTCATCCTCTGTAAAGCCATAATATTCTGTGATAGGATACGAATCCAACATTGTATACTCTCTAAAGTTATTTAGTGCGGATTCGTCCTTTATTTTCTTAATTGGTAAAATACCGGTAATATATGCTAATGCCAAAAATGCCTTGGATTCTTCCGATTTAAATAATGAATGAAGAAACTGTAGATATCTATGAACCAGTTCCTCATTTTCACTGTTTCTGACCACGCAATCCCATTCATCAATAATGATAACAAACTGTGTCTTTGTTCTTACATATATCTCATGGAACAACAAGAATAATTCCTTAGTGTAATCAAGCGTATCATCAAATTCCTTCTTCAAATCTTCACAGATTATCTTATGCAGATAATCTACCAAGTCTTCTTTATGAAAATCCCATGCAGAAGATATGTCAAGGTGAATTACATTGTATTTATTCATATATTTTCTGTAGTCTTCATACTCTGCTATCTTTGTATCATCAAACAGGCTAGAAGACTCACTTCCGAGACTGTAATATGCATCTACCATTCCTGCCGCATGTGATTTGCCAAATCTTCTGGCATGGCTTACTGCTATACATTTATTACTCGTTCCAAGTACACTGTTCAAGTATTCCAAAAGCCCCGTCTTATCAATATATATTTTACTGTTTTTGTCACTTGTAAAGCTCTCATTACCCGGATTAAAATAAACACCCATAACTGATATCTCTCCTTAATATCTCCAATGCCAATCCATCATCTAAATTCATTATATTTACTAATTGCAGATAAGTCAAATATAAGCCCAACCGGGTAGGGTTGTTTCACGAATGCTCCCTGAATCTATTGCCAATCCTCACATGCATATTTTAGACCACATTCCAACACTTACTACTTCTTTTTACTGAAAAATGCGCAGAAATTCCCCTACTTAGAGTAAAATATTAGTTGGCAAGAAAATAGAAAAAATAAAGGAAGAGACACGAAACCTCTTCCATATCACATAAATATATCTTATTATTAAGTTTGCTAAAATCTGCCAAAATGTTATTTCTGTGTCCTAGCCGAAATATATTATACGACATTTTAAATCCATTAGCTTCAACATAATCCATGCAAAAATTCATTTTACTTAAATTATATGCTTCAACTAGTCTACCCACATAGTGAATTGTATCCATCCCCCCAAAAAAGACGTAGAATATTATACTTAAATAGCCAGACAAAAGGATTAAATTTTTTTGAATCCCTGTAACAGCCATAGTCACCAAGATTACAACAAAAAAAACAACAAACTAAGCATAGATTTAACAATACCCTTAACAGCATATTTCCTAATAAAAACAACAATGTCTTTTTGTTGTTCATTTGCTAAAGTAGCCATCTTAACCTCCTAAACACGCCTTTTCTTTTATTTTGCTCTTTTACTGTATCACACCAAATCTAGATATTCTACCAACATTTATCAAAAATCACCAAACCTCCAAACTATCAATAGCATCGCCTGCATTTCGCCATCTAAAGCAAGTCGAGCATACTCAAGTGGCTCATCTATTGCCAAAGCATTAAGCGAATTTTGTGAGCAAGGAGTAGTTCTTAATCCATCCTCTACCTTATTACAATCAATCCGTAATATGTAATTC
>JAQYAV010000103.1 GCA_029338675.1 Lachnospiraceae bacterium | reverse complement strand
ATCGATAATTTCTTTTTTAAATTTAACGCATCTTGCAAAATAATATTTTTATCAATACTTGCCTCCAGCTTATATAATAAAATTGTAAAAATCTATAATTAGAATATTTTATAATAATTATATAGTATTATTTTTATATAGAAATATTTTTGTATAGAATTATTT
The DNA here is from genome assembly GCA_029338675.1 of Lachnospiraceae bacterium. Classification (GTDB taxonomy): domain Bacteria; phylum Bacillota; class Clostridia; order Lachnospirales; family Lachnospiraceae; genus Coprococcus_C. The sequence goes on along the minus strand of JAQYAV010000103.1, from coordinate 120,602 downwards.
TCGTATAGTATTATTTTTATATAGAATTATTTTTATATGGTATTAATATTATATAGTATTATTTCCATATAATATTATTAAATAGTATTATACCATTAGCATAAAATATTAGATATAATTATATTTTGAATAAAGTATGAACTTTATTTATCATATCTTGACAATAGTGATATTAAAATGCTACATTATAAAAAATATTATGATGATAAGGGGGGGAATTAATGCGTTTTATTAATAATTATTCATTTTTATTCAATAACTCAAAAAGTAATAATCTAATGAATAGTATGAATTATTCTGACATGGCATTGATTAGAAATGGTGCATATAGCAAGCTTGTTAAAGCACAGTATTCTAAGAATAAAGTTAACAATAAAACAGATAATAGTATCAATGATAAAATTAATACTATGGGTACAAATGGATTAATTGATACTAAAGTAAAATCAAGTGTTGAATCCCTTCAAAGTAAGGTTTCAGATTTATCCATTAAAGATATTTGGGATAAAAAAGATGGAGAATACGATATTGATAAAATAACTAAATCAATAAAAGATTTTATATCTAGTTATAATGATGTAATTAGCAGTGTTGACGCTAGCAATAATACATCTGTTAAACAAAGTGCTAGATGGATGAAAAGTCTAACAAATACAATGAACACATCCCTAAAAAGGGTTGGAATTAATTTAGATTCAGATAACAAACTTTCTGTAGATGATGAAAAAATAAAGACAGCTGATATAAAAGAATTAAAAGCTTTGTTTAGTGGTGATTTCTCTTATGCTAATCAGATTGCAGACAAGGCAAAGAATGTACAGAGTACAATGCTTAAGTATTCTAATACGTATACTAATTTAGGAACGTATTTTAATATGAGTGGTAGCTGGTTTAATACAAAAATCTAAATTTTATGATTGTAATTTATGACTGAAGAATCCATAAGGTTCTTCAGTTTTATTTATTATAAAATTATTAGGAGGTTTTCTTTATGTTTTGGGATACAACTTATATTTTGGTTATTATTGGCGCAATTATATGTATGATTGCTTCGCTAAATGTTAGGGCAACATATAGTAGATTTGGAGATGTATATAATAAAAAAGGCTTTACAGCACAAGAAGTTGCAATGCAAATTCTTCATAGCGCTGGAATATATGATGTTAGAATTGAAAGAATATCTGGTTCATTGACAGATCACTATTCACCAAATGAAAAGGTTTTACGATTATCTGATAGTGTTATTAATTCTACTTCCGTTGCTGCCATAGGCGTAGCTGCGCATGAATGTGGACATGCGATTCAACATAACGAATCCTATGGTCCCCTTAATCTAAGATCAGCATCTGTACCAGTTGCTAATATTGGTTCAACTTTATCATGGCCATTAGTTTTATTAGGTTTAGTATTAGGATTTCCTAATCTTGCTAGGTTTGGCGTGATTTTATTTATATTTGTGGTATTTTTTCAGCTAATTACATTACCTGTTGAATTTGATGCATCCAGAAGAGCTGTTAAAATATTAGGGGAAAGAAGTATTCTTATTGATTCGGAATTAAAGGGAGCAAAGAAGGTCTTAAGAGCAGCTGCACTTACCTATGTAGCAGCACTCTTTTCATCAATTCTACAGCTATTAAGATTATTTATTATTACAAGAAGTAATGATGATTAAATATTTATAATATTACTTATACAAAAGGATTAAATGTAGTTATCTGCATGAGATCCTTTGTATTTGTATGAGGTGATAAATTATATGAAAAGAAATAATGATATATATATAAAAGCGTTAAGCTTAGCAATTCCAATGATGATTCAAAATGGAATTACTAATGCAGTAGGTCTTATTGATAATTTAATGGTTGGTAGTCTAGGTACAGAGCGAATGACTGCCGTTTCTATTGTTGGACAACTTATTTTTGTATTCAATTTAGCTTTATTTGGAGGGTTGTCTGGCCCCGGTATATATGGTGCACAGTATTTTGGTCAGGGTAACGAAGAAGGGGTTAGAAATATTTTCAGACTGAAGTTATGGATATCAATTCTAGTTGTATTTATTGGAATATGTACTTTTTCTTTGTTTGGTGACAATTTAATTAATCTTTATTTGCAAGGAGAAGCGGCAGATATTGATACAGTCCTTACACTTAATACTGCAAGAGAGTATTTAATGATTATGATAATTGGTTTATTTCCATTTGCATTAACACAAGTTTTATCAGGCTCATTAAGAGAAACTGGTGAAAGTATAAAACCAATGATTGCAGGAATGGGATCCGTTGTAACTGATATAGTTTTTAATTATTTACTTATCTTTGGTAAATTTGGATGTCCTAAAATGGGAGTAAAGGGTGCTGCTGTTGCAACTGTTATTGCAAGAGTTGTTGAACTTGGAATTCTAGTTATTTGGACAAAAAAAGAAATAAACAAGCATAGCTTCTTAAAAGGTGTATTTAAGAAGCTTATTGTTCCTTTTGAATTATCTAAGAAGGTTATTATTAATGGTTTGCCTATTTTTTTAAATGAGTTTTTATGGGCAGGCGGACTTGCATTTATGACTCAAAACTATTCTACAAGAGGTCTTTCTATTGTAGCTGGTTGTAACATTGCTAACACTTTATGTAATTTACTTAATGTTGTATTTATTGCAATGGGAAATGCTGTAGGAATTATAGTAGGACAGATGCTAGGTGCATCAGATTATGAAAGAGCAAAAAAAGATTCTGTAAAGCTTATGAAATTTACTGGAATACTTTGTGCTGGCTTAACTGTAGTATTAATTTGCGTTGCAAAATACTTCCCATTGTTATATAGTACAACAGATGAGGTAAGACAAATTGGTACAAGATTTATTATTTTAACGGCTTTGTTTTTTCCAATTCAGGGTTATCTAAATGCACTTTATTTTACATTACGATCAGGTGGAAAGACTATAATCACCTTTTTATTCGATAGTATATATACATGGTTAATTCCGGTGCCTGTTTCTTTAGTATTGTGTAGGTATACAGGAATTTCAATTTATATAATATTTATTCTTATACAGTCTGCTGATATTTTGAAGGTAATAATAGGTTACTTCTTAATCAAAAAAGGTATATGGATTACAAATTTGGTAGAAGAAGCTACATAATAATAAACAAAAATAAACTAGGCAAAAAATAAACTAGACAAAAATAAACTAGACAAAAATAAATTAGACAATATAGAAGCTAGATAATAAATTAGCTATAAAAGAAAAGAGAAGATTATGGATAATAATTTACAAGAAAAACCACATGTTAGAAGAAAAAGATATAGCGGTACACATCCAAAAACCTTTGAAGAAAAATATAAAGAACACAATCCAGATAAATATAAAGATACAATCGAAAAAGTAATTAGTAAAGGTAGTACACCAGCTGGAATGCATATTTCTATTATGGTTAATGAAATATTAGATGTGTTAAATATTAAACCGGGTGAAAAAGGTCTAGATGCAACTCTTGGGTATGGTGGTCACACTAGAAAAATGCTTAATTGTCTTAATGGAAACGGTCATGTGTATGGATTAGATGTTGATGAAACAGAGATTGCTAAAACAACAAATCGTTTACGTAATATGGGCTTTTCTGAAGATATTTTTACGTCAATAAATACTAATTTTGCTAATATTGGTGAAATTAGCAAACAGTATGGTCCTTTTGATTTTGTTCTTGCAGATTTAGGTGTATCATCTATGCAAATTGATAATCCTAAAAGAGGCTTTTCATATAAATTAGAAGGGGTACTTGACCTTAGACTAAATCAGAATAAGGGTGTTCCTGCTCATGAAAAACTTGCAATGATGACAAAAGATGAAATTATTGGAATGTTAGTTGAAAATTCTAACGAACCATATGCTGTTGAAATTACTAATACAATACTTAAATGGCGTAAATCAAGAAAGAATATTGATACAACAAGTAAATTAAAAGAAGTCATTGAAGAAAGTTTATCATTTTTACCTGATAATAAGGAGAAGAAGGATATAATAAAGAAAACGTGTCAAAGAGTCTTTCAGGCAATTAGAATTGATATTAATTCAGAATTCGAAGTGCTTGATTCCTTTTTATATAGTTTACCAGATGTTGTAAAAGAGGGTGGAAGAGTTGCTATATTAACTTTCCATTCAGGAGAAGATAGATTAGTAAAAAAGGCCTTCAAAGAATATTTACGACAGGGAATCTTCACAGAAATATCTAAAGACGTGATTAGACCATCAGCCGAAGAATGTAATAGAAATCCAAGAGCAAGATCTACCAAACTACGTTGGGCAAAAAAATAATAACTTCTTTATTCTTCTTATTATATTAAACGTCTCATTATATTAAGCATCTTATTATATTAAACGTCTCATTATATTAAGCATCTTATTATATTAAACATCTCATTATATTAAACATCTTATTATATTAAACATCTTATTATATTAAACATCTTATTATATTAGGCATATTCTTAATATAATAAGATGTTTTTGTTTTAAAGGGAGTTTTATTGTACTTATAGTTATTTATAATCTGTAATATAAGAAATAGATCAAAGAAGCAACAATAGTTGTACGAAAATATGTTCGATTTATTATTGACACAAGAACATCTGTTTGGTATAATACGAGCATAAAGAACGTTTGTTCTTTGTTGATCTATTTCGAACAATATCATTATTTAATGTGGAGGGATATATAAATGTCTATGAGTAAGTTAGTATTTAAAGGATTTAAGAGGATGATTATTTTTTCAATAGTGGTTTTTGCTTTGATTCTTGTTATATTTAACGGAGATAAATCAAATGCCAAAACAACTAACATTAAGAATTTTAAGTGTATTACAATTTCAGAGAATGACACTCTTTGGTCAATTGCAAATGACAATATTACAGAAGAATATGATGACATTAAAGATTATATTGATGAAGTGATTTCTATTAATAATTTATCTGGCTCTAAAATCTGCAGTGGTTCAACTTTAGTAGTTCCATATTATACTGGAACACCACAGTAGATTTTACATACACACCATTATTGAAGCCGCATAAGCGGCTTTTTTTCGTTATTAGATTAATATTTACAAACTTTTAGATATAATTTGTATTTTGATTTATATGTATAAATTTCCTTTTAATTTATAAACTTAATTTATAAACTTAATTTTTTACTTGTTGAAAAATGATTTTTTCTGTCATATAATAAATCGGTTGGAAATAAAATAGGAGATGAGAAAATAATGGATAATAATACGATTCCGGTTATGGAACCAGATAGACAATACTATTATATGAATCTATGTAAGCAACAGCTTTTAGATTTAAGGACCAAATTGAATCGTTCAGTTACATATTGTGTAACAACCTTTGGATGTCAAATGAACGCCCATGATTCTGAAAAATTAAAAGGTATTTTAGATGAAATTGGTTATGAAGAAATTGAAGATGAAAAGGCCGATTTTGTTATTTATAATACATGTACAATTAGAGAAAACGCTAATTTGAAGTTATATGGTCATTTGGGACACCTTAAGAAAATAAAGCAAAAAAACCCACATATGATTATTTGTTTATGTGGATGTATGATGCAGGAACCACATGTTATAGAAACAATAAAAACTAAATATAAATTTGTTGATATTGTTTTTGGCACTCATAATATATATAAGCTAGCAGAACTAATTTATAAGCATTATGAAGAAGATGAGTTGGTTGTTGAAGTACTTGAAAAAAATGATAGATATGTAGAAAACTTACCAACTAAACGTAAATATAGTTTTAAGTGTGGAGTTAATATAATGTACGGATGTAATAATTTCTGTAGTTATTGTATTGTTCCTTATGTAAGAGGTAGGGAAAAAAGTAGAACTCCAGAAGAAATAATCTGTGAAGTAAAGCGCCTAGCTAAGAGTGGCGTAAAAGAAGTTATGCTTCTTGGGCAAAATGTTAATTCATATGGAAAACAATACGCTTATGATAATGACAAAATAAGTGAAGTTGAATCCGATAACGTTAGTTTTCCAGAATTACTTAGGCTTGTTTGTAAAGTTGATGGAATCCAACGTGTCAGATTTATGACAAGTCATCCTAAAGATTTATCTGATGAATTAATAAAAGTTATGGCAGAAGAACCTAAGATTTGTAAGCATCTTCATTTACCAGTTCAATCAGGATCTACTGAGATTCTTACTAAGATGAATCGAAGATATACTAAGGAAAGTTATTTAGAATTAGTAACAAAAATTAGAAAAGCAATACCTGATATTGCTTTGACAACAGATATAATAGTTGGTTTCCCAGGTGAGACCGAGGAGAATTTCCTTGATACTATGGATATTGTTGAAAAAGTAAGATACGATCAGGCATTTACTTTTATTTATTCCAAGAGAAGCAAAACACCTGCAGCAGCAATGGATAATCAAGTCGATGAAGCTATTATAAAAGATAGATTTAGTAGATTGCTTCAATTGGTTAATAAAGTATCCAGCGAACAAACTAAGAGGTTTGATGGATTGGTTAAAGATGTCTTGGTAGAAGAGATTAATCATCAGGATAATTCTTTAGTTACAGGTAAAACAGATGAAAATGTTACAGTTCACTTCAAGGGGAGTGGTGAACTTGTTGGGGAAATTGTTAAGGTTAAGCTTAATGAATGTAGAGGATTTTATTATTTAGGTGAAAGGATTTAAAAAATGAATAAGCTAAAACCAAAGTTTTTTTCGGTAATGAAAACATATAACAAAAATCAATTTGTAAAAGATATAATTGCAGGAATAATTGTTGCAATTATAGCACTTCCACTATCAATTGCACTTGCAATCGCTTCAGGTGTATCACCAGAAGCTGGTCTTTATACAGCAATTTTTGCAGGTTTCTTTATATCACTTTTTGGTGGTAGCCGCGTACAGATTGGTGGGCCAACTGCCGCCTTCGTTGTAATTATATACGGAATAGTAACTAAATATGGTGTTCCAGGACTTACACTTGCAACTATTATGGCTGGTATTATTCTTATTATAATGGGATTATGTAGATTTGGTAGTTTGATTAAATATATACCATATACAATTACTACTGGTTTTACAGCAGGTGTTGCTGTTGGTATTTTTGCTGGACAGATTAAGGACTTTTTAGGTCTTGATATGGCTTCAGTTCCTTCAGAATTTATTGAAAAAATCAAAGCATATGCAGAGCATATTACAACATTTAAGACTGATACAGTTATTGTTGGTGTAATTTCATTGGCTATTTTAATAATAATGCCTTATATTTCAAAGGTTATACCAGGTTCTTTAATAGCTATTATTGTTGCAACTTTACTTGTTAAATTTACTTCACTAGAGACTTCAACAATAGGAAGTGTTTATGGTGAATTATCATCAAGTATTCCTGCACCATCACTTCCAGCAGTTAATTTTGAACTAATTAGAGAATTACTTCCTAGTGCATTTACAATTGCAATTTTGGCTGGCATTGAATCTCTTCTTTCATGTGTTGTTTCAGATGGTATGATTAATAGTCGTCATAGATCAAATATGGAACTTGTTGGTCAGGGTATTGGTAATATTGCTTCAGCATTATTTGGTGGTATTCCTGCAACAGGTGCAATTGCAAGAACTGCAGCAAATGTAAAAAATGGTGGACGTACACCTGTAGCAGGTATGGTACATGCCATAACATTATTATTAATTCTTAAGCTCCTTATGCCTCTTGCTGCACTTATTCCTATGGCAACACTTGCAGCTATTCTTATTATGGTTGCTTATAATATGTCTGGTTGGAGAGCCTTTAAGGATTTATGTGTACATGCACCTAAGAGTGATGTATGTGTTTTAATCGTAACATTTTTACTTACAGTAATATTTGACTTGGTTGTTGCAATTGAAGTAGGTATTGTTTTAGCATCTTTGTTATTTATCAAAAGAATGTCAGATGTTTCAAGTGTTCGTGAATGGACTTATATCAATGGATTTGATGACGATGAAACTAATGACCCTATGCACATTAACTTAAAGCAGGTACCAGAACATGTACTTGTATACGAAATTGATGGACCAATGTTCTTTGGTGCTGCAGATAATTTCCTTCAAGTATCTGTAAATGATGATATAAAAGTATTAATATTACGTATGAGAAGTGTTCCGGCTATGGATATAACAGCTTTACATGCTCTTGAAAAGGTATATGATACTTGTCAAGAGAAGAATGTAACCTTAGTATTCTCCCATGTACTTGAGCAACCTATGCATATGATGGAAAAAGCTGGATTTAAGGAATTGGTCGGTGAACAAAACTTTAGAGAAAATATCGATGCAGCTCTTGAATGGGCATCTGAGTTAGTATAATAGATTTATTTACGAGGTGGTAGTGTGGCAAAATTATCTCCAATGATGGAGCAATATGTACAAACAAAAGAAAAATATAAAGATTGTATCCTGTTTTATAGATTAGGAGATTTCTACGAAATGTTTTTTGAGGATGCTTTAACTGCCTCAAAGGAATTAGAAATTACATTAACAGGAAAAGAGTGCGGTTTAGAAGAGAGAGCACCAATGTGTGGCGTTCCTTTTCATGCTGCAGATAGTTATATTAATCGTTTAATAGAAAAAGGTTATAAGGTTGCTATTGCTGAACAGGTAGAGGATCCTAAATTAGCAAAGGGGTTAGTAAAGCGTGAGGTAATTAGAATTGTTACTCCAGGAACAAATATGTCTATGGAGATATTACAGGATAATAAAAATAATTATTTGATGAGTATTTCATATTATAATCAGCATTTTGGAATTACAGTAGCTGATATATCAACAGGAGTACTAAAAACTTGTTACGTGTTGTCCAACGATAAGGTAATTGATGAGATAAATAAATATCAACCAACAGAGATAATTTATCAAAATACTATAAATAGTTCTAATTTAGACTTAAGCTTTACTGTCGAGAAGTTAAATATATCAACTACAGTTTCACCTGATCATTATTGTGATTTTGATACTGCCTTAACAACTATCAAACGCCATTTCAAGGTATCCAGTGTTGAAGGATTAGGGTTAAAGGATTTTGATGAAACAATTATATCTACGGGTGCTCTACTTCAGTATTTATATGATACACAAATGAATAGTCTGACGCATATGAATACTATTGAATTATATTCAGTTGATTCATATATGTTGTTAGATTCATCTACAAGACGTAACCTTGAGTTAACAGAAACTTTAAGAGATAAACAAAAAAAAGGATCACTTCTTTGGGTTTTGGATAAAACCAAAACTGCAATGGGGGCTAGAAAGCTTCGTGAATATGTAGAACAGCCCTTATTAGACAAAACACAAATTGAAGCTAGACTTGACTCTATTGAGGCATTAAATAATGCAATTATTGCAAGAGAAGAGTTAAGAGAATATTTAAATTCAATATATGATTTGGAAAGATTAATGACAAGAATATCCTTAAAGACTGCAAATCCAAGAGATTTACTATCATTTAAGAATTCAATTAAGTATCTTCCAGACATAAAGAATATTTTGCTGGAAATTGATTCAAAACGATTTTTAGATATATATAATTCTTTTGATGTATTAGATGATTTATATAATCTTTTAGAGGCATCAATTGAAGAAGAACCACCAATTTCTATAAAAGAAGGTGGAATATTTAAGCCAGGCTATATGGAACAAATCGACAAACTCAAAGTTGCAAAAACTGAATGTAAAAACTGGCTTGCAGATTTAGAATCAAAAGAAAGAGACAAGACTGGAATAAAAGGTCTTAAGATAAAGTATAACAAAGTATTTGGATATTATTTTGAAGTTACTAATTCATTTAAGGATATGGTGCCTGACTATTTTATTAGAAAACAAACACTAGCAAATGCAGAAAGATACACCACAGATGAATTAGATGAGTTATCTAACACAATTTTAGGTGCAGAAGATAAGCTTTACGCTTTAGAGTATGAAACTTATGTTTTGCTAAGAGATAAATTAGGAGAAGCTTTAGTTCGTGTACAGCAAACTGCAAAGTATATTGCTGAAATTGATGCATTAGCTTCATTATCTCATGTTGCAGAAAAAAATAATTACGTTAGACCATCGATTAATAATGACGGTGTTATTGATATTAAAGAAGGTAGACACCCTGTTGTAGAAAAGGTATTAAATAACGATTCTTTTGTAGCTAATGATACATATCTTAATAATATTGAAAGCAGAATATCAATAATTACTGGGCCTAACATGGCAGGTAAATCAACTTATATGAGACAAACAGCCTTAATTGTTTTAATGGCTCAAATTGGCTCCTTTGTACCTGCAGCATCAGCAAATATTGGGTTATGTGATAGAATATTTACAAGGGTTGGTGCTTCTGACGACTTAGCCTCTGGACAATCTACATTTATGATTGAAATGAATGAGGTTGCCAATATTCTTAGAAATGCAACAAGTAATAGCTTGCTTATTTTAGATGAAATAGGTCGAGGAACATCAACCTTTGATGGACTTAGTATTGCTTGGGCAGTGGTTGAGTATATTGCCGATAAGGAGATACTTGGAGCTAAAACATTATTTGCTACACATTATCATGAATTAACAGAGCTTGAGGGCAAGCTTTCCTCTGTTAACAACTATTGTATTGCAATAAAAGAGGATGGAGATAATATTGTTTTTCTTCGTAAAATTATAAGAGGCGGTGCTGATAGAAGTTATGGTATTCAGGTTGCGAGATTAGCAGGAGTACCAGAAATGGTTTTAAAGCGTGCAGATGAAATATGTGCTCAACTTGTTGATTCTGATATTGCACGAAAGGCAAAATCAATTGAAGTTAAAGCAGTAGAAGAAAAGTCTACATTTTCAGAAAAAAAAGATGATTTTGAGCAGTTATCGTTATTTGCTTCTCCAATAGATATGGAAATCACTAACGAAATAAAAAATTTAGACATAAATAATATGACACCTATGAAGGCTATGTTATTCCTGCAGGAGCTAAAGGATAGAATAAGAGGTTAGTATATGATTAAATTATTAGATAAAGCTACAATTGATAAGATTGCGGCAGGAGAGGTTATCGAAAGACCCTATTCTGTCGTAAAAGAATTACTAGAAAATTCCATTGACGCAGGTTCATCATCTATCACTGTAGAGATTAAAGAAGGAGGAATGTCTCTTATTCGTGTAACTGATAATGGATGTGGTATTTCTAAAGACGAAGTAAAAACTGCATACATGAGACATGCTACAAGTAAAATATCTACAGCTAAGGATTTAGAGTCAATTGCATCACTTGGATTTAGAGGGGAAGCTTTATCTACAATTGCTGCGGTTTCTCAAACTGAAATGATTACCAAACAAGCTGATTCGTTAATAGGTGTAAAATATGTGATTCATGGTGGAAACGAAATAGAATTTTCAGAGGTTGGAGTCCCTAACGGTACTACAGTTGTTGTAAGAAATTTGTTTTTCAATACACCAGCCAGAAAAAAATTTCTAAAATCACCAATGACAGAAGCATCTTATATAAATGACCTAGTACTAAAGATTGCTTTATCACATCCTGATATTTCATTTAAGCTTATTGTAAATAATCAAACAAGAATAAATACAGCTGGAAATGGTAAGGTTAAGGATACTATATATCAGTTATTTGGACGTGATATTACTAATAATATTATTGAAGTAAATTATGAAGAAAATGGAATTAAGATAAGTGGTTTTATTGGTAAACCTTATGTTTCAAGAGGAAACAGGGGTTTAGAAAACTATTTTATTAACAATAGATATATAAAAAGCAATATAGTAAATCGAGCAATAGAAGAAGGCTACAAAACCTTTGTAATGCAACATAAATTTCCATTTTCGGTGCTTTACATCACATTGTCAACAGATAAATGTGATGTAAATGTACATCCAACTAAAATGGAATTTAAGTATGATAATGAGAAGGAACTGTTTGAGGTTGTAACAAAGTGTGTAAGAAATGGTTTATTAGAGCGAGAACTAATTCCTAAACCAGGTATTGACAATACACCAAATAAATCGGAAACACAAAATGAAAAAGCAACTAAAAAGCCTCCTGAACCCTTTGAGACAAATCGTAATAATACTGTTATATCTAGTATTATTAATGATATGGTTGAAAAGAAAAAAAGAGAATTAGCAGGTAGGAGTTCTAGTGAATTAAATACTAATATTCAATCTAATATAAAAACTAATATAAAAACTAATAATAATATTAATAATAATATAGCTAATAATTTAAATGATAATCTAAATATTAATTTAAATAGTAATCTAAATAATAATTCAGATAGTAATGTAGCTAATAATTTAAATAGTAATCTAAATAATAATATAAGTAATAATTTAAATAAAAATACTTCAAATTATAATGCTTTAAAAGAGCTTGTATCAAATGAGAAAGACTCTGATACAACTATATTTGATAATTTATTAAAGGATTCAGGAGCAGTATATATTCCATCTAAAGAAAATAATCAAAGTAGTAATACATCTTTAGATAAAGATACAAATAATTCAAATATTCATAATAAGGACTCTGTTGTTGAAAGTTCTCATATAGAGGAAAATAATAAAGAAAAATCTCATATAGAACAATCCGTTTTATATGATAAAAAAGCTAATAAACATATTGTTGAATATAATACGCAGACGTCTTTGTTTAATAATGAATTTTTGTCTGAAACTGCAAGAATAAAGCATAGAGTTATTGGACAGTTATTTGAAACTTATTGGTTAATTGAATATGATGATAAACTTTACATTATGGATCAGCATGCTGCACATGAAAAGGTAAAATATGAAGAATTAATTAAAAATCTTAACGAAAAGCAAGTTTATTCACAACAATTGCTTCCACCTATTGTAATAACTGTTTCATATGCGGAAAGACAAATTATTCTAGATAATTATGACTTGTTCATGAATATTGGATATGATCTTGAAGAGTTTGGTGGAAACGAATTTAAGATTAATGGTGTTCCGTCAAATTTATATGGTATAGATGCAAAAGAGCTTATGCTTAGTTTTGTATCTGATTTATTAGATAATTCAGGATATGTGTCGAAAGATGTATTTGTAAGACGATTATCTACAATGGCTTGTAAAGCTGCAATAAAAGGCAACACAAAAATTAGCTTTGCAGAAGTAGAACAATTATTAGAACTACTTTTGACATTAGAAAACCCATATACATGTCCACATGGCAGACCAACTATAATTTCAATAAGTAAAACTGAACTAGAAAAGAAGTTTAAAAGAATTGTATAAATAGGAGATATTTATGACTAATAATCTAGTTGTATTAACTGGACCCACAGCTGTTGGAAAGACAGCTCTTTCAATTGAATTAGCGAAAAGACTAAATGGAGAGATAATATCTGCAGATTCTATTCAGGTTTATAAACATTTAGATATTGGTTCAGCAAAAATTATGCCTGAAGAAATGCAAGGGATCAAGCATCATCTTGTAGATATAATTGATCCGAATATTTCTTTTAATGTTGCTGACTTTAAAGCTATGGCTAAAAAAGCGATATTAGAGATACAACAAAAAGAAAAGCTTCCCATAATTGTTGGCGGTACAGGTTTTTATATTCAAGCTGTATTGAAGGATATTGATTTTTCAGAAGAACAGCAGGATGATTATAGAAAAGAATTAGAGAATATATATAACGAAAATGGTGCTGATTATTTATTTGAAATGCTTAAAAAGATAGATGAAGAATCAGCTAAAAATATACATAAAAACAATGTTAAAAGAGTTATTAGAGCTCTTGAATATTATCATCTTAATAATGAAAAAATATCAGCTCACAACAAAACTCAAACAAAAAAAGAGTCACCATATAATTATGCTTATTTTGTACTAAATTGTGATAGAGAAAAGCTATATAAAAATATAGATAAGCGAGTAGATATTATGCTTGAACAGGGGTTAGTTAATGAGGTTAAGAATTTACGTGAAAATTTAGGCCTTACTAAAGATATGGTTTCTATGCAAGGGTTAGGATACAAGGAAATATTTTCTTATTTGGAAGGTGAAATATCTTTAGAAGAGGCAATATACATATTGAAAAGAGATACTAGACATTTTGCCAAAAGACAGCTTACATGGTTTAGAAGGGAAAAAGATATCGTGTTTGTTGACAAAGATAAATTATTAGATACAGACAGTCAAATGAAATTTATTATGTCTATTTTAAAAGAAAAAAATATTATTTAATTTATATTTTCTGTGGAGGATTAATTTTGGATAACTTAAAGGATTATTATTTAGGAATTGGAATTGATGAAAAAGTTTATGATTTTTGTGCTACAATTGAAAAAAAATTAAAGTCTAGATTTGATGAAATAGATAAGGTTGCGGAGCAAAACCAGATAAGAGTAATAAAAGCTTTGCAAGATGCTAAATTTGCAGAGGAACACTTAAATGGAACTACAGGATATGGCTATAATGATTCTGGTAGAGAAACAATTGAACAAGTATATGCAAATTTATTTCATACAGAAGATGCATTAGTTAGACAACAGATTACTTGTGGAACTCATGCATTAACTATTGCATTATCTGGTAATTTACGTCCAGGCGACGAAATATTATCACCTGTTGGAAAGGTTTATGATACCCTTGAGGGTGTAATTGGTGTAAGAGAATCTAAAGGCTCCTTGAAAGAATTTGGTATTACATATAAACAGGTGGATTTATTGCCAGATGGTTCCTTTGATTATGACAATATACGTAAGGCAATTAATAAAAATACTCGTTTAATTGAGATACAAAGATCAAAGGGATATGATGTAAGACCAACATTATCAGTTGAACAAATTGGTGAACTTATTAAGTTTTGTAAGGAAATAAAACCAGATGTAATATGTATGGTTGATAATTGTTATGGTGAATTTGTTGAAACAATTGAGCCTTCCTTTGTTGGTGCAGATATGGTAGTTGGATCATTAATTAAAAATCCAGGAGGTGGATTAGCTCCGATTGGAGGATACATTTGTGGTACTAAGGAATGTATTGAAAATTGTGCTTATAGATTAAGTAGTCCAGGTCTCGGCAAAGAAGTGGGAGCTTCTCTTGGAATTACAAGAAATATCGCTCAAGGATTATTCCTAGCTCCAACAGTTACAGCTTCAGCTCTTAAAGGAGCAATATTTGCGGCAAACATATACGAGAAATTAGGTTTTAAAACAGTACCAAACGCAACAGAGGATAGATTTGATATTATTCAGGCTGTTGAATTTGGAAAGCCAGAATTTATTCAAGCTTTTTGTGAAGGTATCCAAGCTGCTGCACCAGTTGATTCTTTTGTTACACCAATTCCATGGGATATGCCTGGATATGACAGTCAGGTTATTATGGCTGCTGGTACATTTATTTCTGGTGCTTCAATAGAACTTAGTGCTGATGCACCAATGAAAGAACCATATGCTGTGTATTTCCAGGGTGGTTTGACATATCAACATGCCAAGTTTGGTATAATGATGTCTTTACAAAAAATTGTAGAAAAAGGATTAATTGTATGGTAGACTAACCACTATATACACTTGCTATGTTGAGTAACTAGTGCATTTATAGAAAGTAAAAGGAGGACTTTTATGTCAGGAGCAACATCAAAAAGTAAGTGGACGTTAGTTTTAATTTTACTAAGTGGTATTGTATTAGGTGGTTTTATTGGGAAACTTTGCAGTGAGGTTAGTTGGCTTTCTTGGCTTTCGTATGGACAAACATTTGGTCTTGAAGGTCCAATTATACTTAATTTAGGAATACTAGTTCTTACTTTTGGTATCACGATTACAATTAATATTGCAAGTATACTTGGTATTGTACTTGGAATAATTATCTATAAGAAGCTTTAATGCACTTTAGCACCTGGAGAGGTGAAAGGAGTGTAATGAAGAATTTAATTAAAGATTTAGCCGATTGTGAAAAGCCTTACGAAAAGGCCCTTATGTATGGTGTTGAGAGTCTTTCTGATGCAGAGCTTTTTGCAATTATACTAAAATCAGGAACAAAAGATATAAGTTCCATTGACCTCGCTAATAAAATATTTAATATTCATCCCTTATATAAGGGGTTAGTTTCACTTAAATATTTACATCGTGAGGATTTAACTAAAATCAAAGGAATTGGCGATATAAAGGCTACAATAATTTTATCTCTTGCTGAATTATCACATAGATTATCAACAAAGATACTATATGATAATTTGCAATTCAATAGTCCTGATTCAATAGCAAAATATTATATTGAAAAATGCAAATATTTAAGAAATGAATGCACATATCTCATGCTTTTTTCAACAGCACATATCCTTATAAAAGAGATATTGCTTTCTAAAGGAACAGTAAATCAAGCATTGATATCACCAAGAGAAATTTTTATAGAAGCTCTTCGATATGAAGCAGTTTATATTGTATTAGTTCATAATCATCCATCAGGAGTTCCAGAACCAAGTTTATGTGATATTGAAGTAACAAAGAAAATAAAAGAAGCAGGAAAGCTTATTGACATTAATTTATCCGATCATATTATTGTTGGAAATAATCGTTATGTGAGTATGCTTGAAAGAGGAATGATTTAATGAAATTTGATAGAAGAAAAGATGTTAATCCAAAATACCTTTTATTAACATTTACTATAATTTGTGTTATATGTCTTTTACTTTCATATTTTGCAGCTGATAGTGTAACTACACTTAAATATTATACTAGCAAAATAATTATTCCAGTTCAAAAAGGAATAAATGATATAGGCGTATGGACTGATAGTAAGCTTGAAAATTTAAGAGAAATTGAAGAATTAAATAAAGAAAATGAGCAGTTAAAGAAAGAAATTGCTGAGTTAAAAACATCAGTTACAAAATATCAAAACGACTTGCAGTTATTTGCTTCTTTACAGAGTTTATATAAGCTAGATGAAATGTACCCAGAATTAAACAAAACTGCTGCCCATGTATTTGCTAAGGATTCAACTTCTTGGTTTTCTATCTTTTATATTGATAAAGGCTTAGATGATGGACTATTCGAAGGTGCAAATGTAATGTGTGATGATGGTTTGGCTGGAATAATAATCGAATGTACCAAAAGCTACTCAAAGGTAAGGGCAATTATTGATGATAATTCTAATATAAGTGGAAAGGTTATGCCTGCAAATGCACTTTGTACAGTTGAAGGTAATTTAAAAACATATCAAGATGGTTGCCTTGTGCTAAAAAATATCGATAAAAATTCAAAGATTTCTAAGGGAAATAAGGTTGTAACCTCACACATATCTGATCGATTTCATCCTGGAATTACGATTGGATATGTGTCTGATATATCATATGATTCTAATAATCTAACAATTACAGCTAAAATTACTCCTGCAGTTAATTTTTCTAATATATCAGAGGTATTAGTTGTTACAGATCCTTTGAAAAGTATTGAAGAGTAGAATTGTGAAGGGAAAATAGATGAGAAGAGCAATATCACTTGGTTTATTAATAATAATCAATTTTGCCATTCAAACTACATTGACTGGTTTTCACGTTGTCGGAAATATTACTCCTAATTTAATGCTTATATTAACTATGTCATTTGGTTTAATGAGAGGCAGAAAAGAGGGAATGCTTGTAGGTTTTTTTTGTGGTTTTTTAACTGATTGCTATATGACATCTTTGTTAGGTCCATTTATGTTTTTATATATGTTAATTGGATATTTGAATGGATTTTTTCACAAGAATTATATGATTGAAGATGTATTAATGCCACTATTAGTTATTATTGTTGATGAGATAGTTTTTAATACCTGTGTATTTTTAGTCTATTTCTTATTAAGAAACCGACTAGAATTTTTAGCATATTTTAAAGGAGTTATTATTCCAGAAGCATTAAGTACAGCACTTCTAACAATAATAATATATAAACTATATGTATCAATTAATAAGCATCTAAAAAAGATGTCTAACAAGACTAAAATTCATAGATTGAATTAGTAAACAGAAAAAGAGGTATCATTTTAATGATTCGTGAAATATTAAATTCAATTAAAGAAATAATTTTAGATTATGTAAAACATAGATTATTTCCTGTTACAGTTCTTGTATTTGTTTTATTTTTTATTCTTATAAGAAGGTTGTTTGTCCTTCAGATTGTTGAAGGAGATGAACATATGAACAACTTCACTTATAAGTCAAAGAAAACATTAAGCGTAGAAGCACCACGAGGAAATATACTTGATAGGAATGGAAAGGTATTAGCTTATAATGAGCTTTCATATTCAGTAACATTTAGCAATGATGATAGATTAAGTGTTAGAGCTAAAGAGCTAGGTGTAGATGCTAATGAACTAAAAAATAAAATAGTCTATGATACAATTAAAATTCTAGAATCCAATGAGGATAAATTATATGTAGATTTTCCAATTGTAATGGGTTCTGATGGAAAATATAAATTTACTGTCAAGGACGCTCAGCTAAAGCTATTTAAGATAAATGTTTACTCAAGTCCTGACTATGATAGCCTTGAGGTCAATCAAAAACAAGCTGATGCAGAAGAAGTAATGACTTATCTTAAAAATGAAGTTTTTGAAGTTTCAGATGAGTATAGCAAAGATGATTTACTGAAGATAATAGCTTGTAGATATAAGTTATGGATGAACAGATACCAACAATATGTTCCTGTTACTATAGCATATGATATAAGCGAAAAAAGTAATGCTGCTATAACAGAAAACAAAGATGAGTTGATTGGAATCGATGTAGCAGTCAAATCTCTTAGAAGATATAATGACGCGAAATATTTCGCTCATATTATTGGATACATTGGAGCAATTTCAGATGAAGAGCTCAAAGAGTATAATGAGAATTTGTCTGATGAATTAAAGTATGGCGGCGAAGAGATGATCGGAAAAACGGGCATTGAACAATATTGTGAAAGTGATTTACGTGGTAAAAATGGCTTAAAAACAATGTACGTTGATAATCTTGGAAAGATTATTGAAACAGTAGATTCTGAACAAACTGTTGCTGGAAATGATGTATATTTATCCATTGATGCAGATTTGGAAAAATATTGTTATGACACTCTTGAAAAAGAAATTGCGAATATTATTTTATCTAATTTAAGACCAGCAAATGTTACGGAACAAAAAGAAAATGCTGAGATTCCTATTACAGCTGTATATTTTGGCTTATTTAATAATAATTACTTAACTCTCGAAAAAATGAAGGCCAAAGATGCAACGGATTTAGAAAAAAATATATTAGCAAGCTTTAATTCCTCAAAAGATGGTATATTATCTAATCTTGAAAACATACTTAGAACCTCTAATACAAAGGTTATGGATTTAGATGAACAATATCAGGATTATATGGAATATATATGTGAAGTTTTATCAAATAATAATATATTAGATTTTTCGTTATTTACATATGAGGATGAAGAATACAATAATTATGTTCAAGGTACAATTTCTTTAGCAGATTTTCTTAAGTATGCAATAAGTATAGAGTCAATAGATATAAAATCTTTTGATGTAAGTAGCTCATATTATGATAATGATGAAATATATTCAATGTTATGTGATTATATTTTCGATTATTTGAAACAGGATACTGAATTCGACAAACAGATTTTAAAAGTTATGTTAGAATCAGGTGTAATTTCTGGTGAAGATATTGTTGAGTTAGTATATATTCAAGGCCTTTTACCAATAGAAGGTGACAAAGAATATAAACAATTCAAAAACGGTCAATATAATGCATATGAATTCATGCGCAAAAAAATTGAACTTCTTCAAATTACACCAGCTATGCTTGCTATAGAACCATGTTCTGGTTCTGTAGTTGTAACAGATGTTAACACAGGCGATGTTTTAGCTATGGTTAGTTATCCTAGCTACGACAATAATTATTTAACAAATGAAGTAAATAGTGAGTATTACAATAAATTGCTTAATGATAAAACAGCTCCGTTATATAATAGAGCATGTCAACAGGCAACAGCTCCTGGTTCAACATATAAGATACTTACTTCTGTAGCAGGTTTAACTGAAGGAGTCATATCACAGGATTCTTATATAAATTGTGCTGGAGAATTTGATAAGGTTAACCCAGCTCCACATTGTTGGGCCTACCCAGGTGGTCATGGATCAATTGAAATACAGCAAGCTATACAAGATTCTTGTAATATGTATTTTTACGAGGTTGGCTATCAGCTTGGAAAGAAAAAGGATGATTCATATAGTGATGCCTACGGTTTGGAAAGATTAGCAAAATATGCTGATATGTTTGGATTGTCAGATTTATCAGGTGTTGAATTACCTGAGACCAAACCAAGAGTTTCAGATAATGACATAGTTCGAAGTGCAATTGGCCAGGGTAAAAATCTATATACACCTGTTCAGCTTGCAAGATATGTTACAACTGTTGCAAACAGAGGAACATGTTATAATTTAACCTTATTAGATAAGGTTAAGGATTATGAGGGCAATCTAATCAAAGACAACACAGCAGAGGTTAGAAATACCGCCCAAATTAGTGGCTCAACATGGGACGCAGTACAAACTGGTATGAGACGAGTTATTTCATTAGGTACACCAGATTCGGAATTAATCAACAAAATAAACGTTTCTGTTGCTGCAAAATCAGGAACAGCTCAGGAAAGTGAGATAAAACCTAACCACGCACTTTTTATTGCATATGCACCATTTGAAAAGCCAGAGGTTTCGGTTACATGTGTAATTCAAAATGGATATTCGTCAGGTAACGCCAGAGAATTAGCTGGATTTATTATGGCTTATATGTTTGATCCAGAAGCATTGGTAGATGCTAAAATGAGTGGTGACAACAAATTATCAGATTAATACATGATTAGAGGTGAACAATGATTAGTCCTGTTATTATCAAAGGTAATAATTTGGGCATTCGACTAATAATATCACCTGAAGCAACCTTTGAATCTATTTTGAGAGATTTAGAGGATAAACTTCATGAAACAAAACATTATTATAAGAATATCAAACCCATTTCTTTATCTTTTGATGGCAAAAAGCTAACAAAAGAAGAAAAACTAAGAATAATTGATATGCTTAATGATAAAGGAATTAATGTAAAAGTTAATAAGGCTAAACCTAAACTAGAGAAATATGAAATGATTAATTCACCAATTGATAAAGATGGATTGTTTATTATAGGTACTATCAAAAATGGGCAATCTATAGAGGCTGCAAAGAGTATCATAATTGTTGGAGATATTGAACAAGGAGCAAGTGTTATCTCTAAAGGTAATATCATTGTTATTGGTTACATTTATGGTGAAGCATATGTAGCAAATACTATAGGCATTGAATCGTTTATATACAGTCTTGATGCAACAGGTAATTTATCAAGGAGGAATTAATAATGAGTGAAGTAATTGTTGTTACATCTGGTAAGGGTGGAGTTGGTAAAACAACTACAACTGCTAATATTGGGGCTGCTTTAGCTAAATTAGGATTTAAAGTATTGTTAATTGATACAGATTTAGGATTACGTAATCTAGATGTTATAATGGGTTTGGAAAATAGAATTATATATAATATTGTTGATGTAATCGAAGGAAAATGTAAGGCTTCTCAAGCTATTGTAAAGGATAAATCAAAATATGATTTATCTTTACTTCCAGCAGCTCAGACAAAGGATAAAACATCTATCATTCCTGAGCAAATGAAGAAGCTTATTGCATCACTGAAAATCGATTATGATTATATAATTATTGATTGTCCAGCAGGCATTGAGCATGGTTTCAAAAATGCTATTGCGGGTGCAGAAAGAGCTATAGTTGTAACAACCCCTGAAGTCTCATCTATAAGAGATGCTGACAGAATAATAGGACTATTAAATGCTAATGAGGTTAAAAGAGTAGACTTAATTATTAATCGTATAAGAATGGATATGGTTAAACGTGGGGATATGATGAGTGTTGATGATGTATCTGAAATACTTGCAATTAATCTTATTGGAACAATATTAGATGATGAAAATGTAGTGATTTCAAATAACAGAGGAGTGAAGCTAAGTACGATTAATCAAAAATCTGCAAAAGCTTATGAAGAAATTGCTAAAAGAATATCTGGTTTAGCAATTGACAAATCAGATTCACCTAAAATAAATATACTAAAATGGCTAAAGAAGAAGGAAAAAGATGTTCACAAAATTCAATCTCAAGGACTATAATTTCAAATTGTTATTTCTTGTTTTGATAGCAGAAATATTTGGTATTGTTGTAATTAACAGTGCTAGTAGCTCTGATACAATTAAACAGATATTTGGTGCTGTGCTAGGACTGGGAATTATTATATTTTTGTCCGTTGTAAACTATAATTTTATTTGTAAATTCTATATTTATATTTATATTTTTAATCTTGTAATGTTATTATCTGTTTTACTTTTCGGTGTTAAAGTTAACAATGCAAAAAGATGGATATTAATTGGTGGTGCAAATGGAATACAGTTTCAACCGTCTGAGTTTGCTAAAATATTCATGATTATATTTATTTCTACTATATTAGCAAAGTATTATGAAAAAAAGAAAATTAATACCATTAAATGCTTGATGATTTTTGCAGTTAGCGCTGCAGGTTGTCTGATATTAATTTTATCTGAACCTGATTTATCAACTACACTTTGTCTTTCGATGGTACTTGTGACAATACTTTTTGTATCTGGACTAAGTTATAAGCTTATTGGTATAGTACTTATTATTGCTATACCATTATCAAATAGATTCCTATGGTATATTCAAAGGCCAGGGCAAAAGCTTCTTAAGGATTATCAGGCCAATCGAATTTTACAATTCGTTAATCCAAGTAAGTATGGAGCAGATTATTCACAGCAAAGTAATTCTATTATGGCTATTGGTTCAGGTAAACTAAATGGCAAAGGACTAAATACTTCAACAATTGCAAAAGTAAAAGACGCAAACTTTATTTCTGAACAGCAAACAGACTTTATTTTTTCTGTAATTGGAGAAGAACTCGGGTTCATCGGAAGCGTAATTATTATTGCAATATTACTGCTAATAGTGGTACAATGTATAAAGATAGCAAGAACTGCAAAGGATGCACAAGGCATGCTTATTGCAACGGGGGTTGGTGTGCTAATAGCGTATCAATCATTCATTAATATTTCAGTTGCAACTGGTATTATTCCTAATACAGGTATACCTTTACCTTTTATTAGTTATGGACTTAGTTCGCTGATTAGTATATCAGCTGGAATTGGAATGTTACTTAATATTAGTATGCAGAGAAGACACTTTTAGAGGAGATAGAGTATGAATATAGGATTAATTGCGCACGACGCAAAAAAGAAATTAATGCAAAATTTTTGCATAGCATATCGTGGGATTATGTCACGTCATGAATTATATGCTACTGGAACAACTGGAAGAATGGTTGAGGAAGTAACTAATCTTACAGTACACAAGTTCTTAGCAGGTCAGACAGGTGGAGAACAACAGCTTGGTTCTATGATTGAAAACAATCAACTAGATATGGTTATTTTTTTACGTGATCCACTTGGCAATACTTCTCATGAAATAGATATATATAATATATTTATGCTTTGTGATGTTCATAATATTCCATTAGCAACTAATCTCTCAACTGCGGAATTATTGATTAAAGCTTTAGAGAAAGGTGATTTGGATTGGCGTGAGCAATTCAAACACTGATTGGTGTCAAAAAATGATTAATAGTACGATTAAAAAAATGATTGCTCTTTGTATATTAGCAATCATTTTTGTGGTAATTACATATAATAATTCAAGAATAAAAGATATATATCCATCCTTATCAGAGATAAATTATACTGTTCAAATGTTCGAGCAAAAAGAAGATATAGCATTTTTTAATTTTGATCATACAACTCTTGCTAGAGATGAAGAGCTTTATGAAGACAAGTTTGACGATTGCTACTATGCCCTTTTAATTAATGACACTGATAAGGAATTTTGTGTTGCAAAAAATATTTACGATAGAATGTATCCAGCTAGTATGACGAAGGTTATGACTGCTATTATTGTTGCTGAAAAGCTTGAGGCAGGAGAGATATCACTTGATGATATGGTAGAAATTAAGACATATTATGATTTGACATACGAAGGAGTTATTGCATCAGATTTATTTCCTGGATATAAAATATCACTTAAGAATCTTTTAAGTGGATTATTAATTGAATCAAATAATTATTATGCATTATATCTTGCAGAATATATTGCAGGCGATGTAGATTCTTTCTGTAAATTAATGAATGAAAAAGCTAAGGAAATTGGTGCAACTAATACACATTTTGTTAATCCACATGGTTTAGATGATCCTAATCATTATTCTTGTCCATATGATATATATTTGATTACTAAAGAAGCATATACTCATGATGTTATTAAGCAAATAGATGAATTTGCAAATTATACATATGTATATTATACAGATGAAGGTATTGAAGTAGATGCTGATATAGAGGCAACTAATTATTTCAAAACTGGTCAGGCAGTCTTACCTTCCAATTATACAATGAATGTATGGAAAACAGGAACAACAGATGCAGCAGGATATTGTCTTACAATGTATTTAGAAAAAGATGGTAAATCATATATTATGGTTGCTTCTTCTTGGGAGTCAAAATATACTCTTTATTCTGCAATAGTTAGGATGCTTTGCCTTATTGAGTAGCTTAATTAAAAACAAGGTGATAATATGAAAAATAATAGAATCTTAAAATATAATCGAGATGTTAAAATTAATGTAGCGACTGTTGTTATTGCAGCAGTGTTTATTTATTCGCTTATTAGTTTGTTTAGAATGATTAATAAAGATCCTATAACAATATATAAAGTAAGCAAAAGTAATATTAATAACAATATCTCTTTGAATGGTCTTGTTGTTAGAGAAGAAAAAATAATAAATTCCAACAAAAACGGCTATGTTTGCTACTATGTTAGAGATGGTCAGAAGATTAAAAAAGGGGCAACTCTTTGTACAATTGATGGTTCAGGTAAAATGAAGGACTATATTGAAGAAGGAGCCCAGTCTGAAGAGATATTAACAGCTTCTGATTATAATAATATTAGAACAACCATTTCATTATATAAATCAACATATAGAAACGAAAATTTTTATAATACATATAATTTTAACAACAATATAAATAATAAAGTTGTTGAGGTAACTAATGAGATATTAATGAAACGAGTTAGTGGAACAATAACAGGACTTTCAACTATTACATCCCCATACAGTGGAACTGTAACATATTATATTGACGGATATGAAAATTATGATATTAATAACGTTTCAAAGGAAGCTTTTGATAAATCAAAATATCAAAAGCAAACCTTGAAAACAGGCGACGATGTTACTTCTAATAGTCAAATAATAAAGGTATTACCAAGTGAAAATTGGAATATTATAGCTCCAATAACAGACGAGCAAATAGAACGAATATCAAATAGAGATAGTGTTTTATTTAAGATTAATAATTCATCTTTTGAAGTTTATATGCCATATACAATTATTGAAAAACCTGATGGCAAGTATATTAATATTAGCTTAAACAAATATATGAGCAACTTTATCGCTGAAAGATTTGTTAGCATCGAAATAATTAAACCAGATGATGAAGGATTAAAAATTCCTGTTTCATCTATTGTTGAAAAAGATACATATAAAATTCCTGTTAGATATTTATCAGGTGGTGGAAATCAGACAAACTATAATAGATTTAATATACAGGTTAAGGATAATGAAACTGGAGAAGTTACAATTAAACAGGTTCTACCTACAATTTACATGATGGATGACGAATACTGTTATGTTGATCCATCTGTATTTAGTAATTCAGATGTGTTACTTGATATTACTTCTAATAATACAATTGCAGTATCACTTTTAGAGCTAAACAAATTGCAAGGAGTTTATTTAGCTAATAGAGGTACAGCAGAGTTTAGAAGAGTAACCGTATTAAAAACAGTAGATGAATTTTCCCTAATAAAAAATGATGAAGAAATAAAGGTATATGATAATATCATATTAGACGCTTCGTCAGTTAGTGAAAATCAAATAATATATTAAAGGTGATGTAAATGTTAAAAGAAAACTTAGAAAATGTACAAAACGAAATTCTAAAAGCTTGTAAAAAAGCAAATAGAAATCCTGAAGAAGTAACTCTTATTGCTGTAAGTAAAACTAAACCATTAGAAGATATTGAAGAGCTTATGACATATGGTGTGCAAGAATACGGAGAAAATAAGGTTCAAGAGTTAGTTGACAAATATGAGAGAATATCTTCACCAGTTAATTGGCATTTAATAGGTCATTTGCAAACAAATAAGGTGAAATATATTGTTGATAAAGTAAAATTAATTCATTCTGTAGATTCATTACATCTCGCTAAAGAAATAAACAAAGAAGCTGCTAAGAAAAATGTTATAGTTAATATTTTAATTCAGGTTAATGTAGCTAATGAAGATACTAAATTCGGTATTGCTTGTGAGGAAGTATATGATTTCATTGAAAACATTAAAGAAATGGAGCATATTTGTGTAAAAGGTCTAATGACAATAGCTCCTTTTGTTGAAGAGGCCGAAGAAAATAGATGTCATTTCAAAAAATTATACCAATTATCACTTGACATAAAATCAAAAAACTATGATAATATTGATATGAGCGTACTATCAATGGGTATGACTAATGATTATAAAGTCGCTATTGAAGAAGGTGCAACTATGGTTAGAGTTGGCACAGGTATATTTGGCGAACGTAATTATAATCTGTAAAGGGAGATAATATTTATGGCTAGAGATACTGGTAAAAAAAGCTTTTTAGATTTTTTGAAACCAAGAAATTTGGAAGATGATGATGAATTTGATGATGATTTATTTGATGATGACGATGATGATGATGACGATGAATATTACGATACACCATCAAGAAAAAATAAATCTACATATTCTAGAACTTCTGATGCTAGAAGCCAAGGTGGAGCAAAAGCTGGTCAAACACAAGGTGGTGTAACACAATCTTATCAGAGTACACAGACAAGACAATCTAGTCGTCAAAATTCAGGTAAGCTTGTTGATTTTAATAATCAACGCCAAAGAACAGATAGTGTTAGGGGAAGAAGCGAAGTGTATGTTATTAAACCACAGGAGATTAGTGAATCACAAACTGTAACTGATTTCTTAAAGAATGGTAAAACAATTGTTATAAATATGGAAGGACTAGAGTTAGCGCCTGCACAGAGAATTATAGATTTTATTGGTGGTGCATGTTACGCATTGAATGGTTCTTTACAAGCTATATCAGCTAATATTTTTATTGCAGCACCAAATTCAATAGAAGTATCAGGTGATTTAAGAGAAGAAATTCTTAATGAAACTACTATTTCACCACAATTAGGAAGATATTAATATTTATATTATAAATTAATAAATAGTAGTGATTAAAGACATGTGTATAGCATGGCAAATCAGGGGGGAAGAATATGATTACACCATTGGATATACAACAGAAAAGATTTAAGATTGGATTAGGTTATGAAAAACGTGATGTAAATATGTTTTTTGATATTGTATCTGATTCATATGAGAAACTTTACAGATCTAATGCAGAATTAACTGAAAAGGTTGCAAGACTTAATGATGAATTACAAAATTATAAATCCAAAGAAACAGATTTACAAAGATCGCTTTTGATTGCTGAAAAAAATTCTGAAGATACGAAATCTAAAGCATTTAGAGAAGCAAAAAGTATAGAAATAGAAGCAAAGAATAAGGCAAAAACAATCGTTGGTGATGCTGAAGATAAGCTTGTTGCTATACAGGATGAATTAGAATTAATTAAAACTCAGTATGCTGCATATAAGTCAAACTTCTGTATGTTAATGAAGAAGCAATTAGAGTTCTTAAAAGAAACAGATTTTGATTTTGGTTCTTACATTGACGAACGTGCATTAGGTGTCTTATTTGGTGCAACAGGTGTTATTCCAGGTGGAGCTGCATCAGCAGATTTTGGAACTTTTGATGGAGATCCTCAGATGAGAGATGAATCATCACTTGGTGGAGCTGCATCAGCAGGAGCAACATATAACTATGCAAGTCCTAATGACTTAAAGAATAGTACTAGTGCTGTTTATACTTCTATGTTAGGCGCAAATGATGATTTCGTTGATCCATTTTCAAATAAAGAAAAAGATGATGGTAGATATAATCCTTATGATGGTACTCCACCAAAGACAAAGCAAGCTACTAATTCAAGTAACTTAAAAGTTGCTGATGTTAGTAAAAAACGTACTACTCAAAGACCTATATTTAATTCGGAAGAAGAATAACACATAAAATAATTACGAGGAGCATTTCTGATATATGGATAAGTTAATGATTTATTATGACGAAAAGCCCAAGTATAATATAGTGTATTCAGATTCATATGATGATTTAGCTGATTATCTTATTGATTTAGGATTTGAAGGCAAAAATATCTGTGTTGTATCTGAAAGTAAAGTAGCATCCTTTTATATGGATGCTATATTACGTTCTATACATAAAGTGAGTGATAGAATTATTACACATATATTTGCAGAGGGTGAAGCAAGCAAAAACTTAAAGACTGTTGAAACGCTATATGAACATTTAATCAAAGAAAAGTTTAATCGAAGTGATTTATTAATTGCTCTTGGTGGTGGTGTTGTTGGTGATTTAACAGGTTTTACAGCTGCAACATATTTAAGAGGTATTGATTTTATACAGGTTCCAACTAGTTTGTTATCACAGGTAGATTCAAGCATTGGTGGTAAAACCGGTGTTGACTTTAACGCATATAAAAATATGGTTGGTGCATTTCACATGCCTAGATTAGTATACACTAATATAAATGCATTAAAGACCTTAGATGATAGACAGTTTGTTTCAGGCATGGGTGAAATCATTAAGCATGGATTAATCAAGGATGCTGATTATTTTAATTGGTTAAATGATAAGCATTCTTTAATTTTAGATAAGGACTATGATACTCTTAAGGAAATGGTGTATGTAAGCAATATTGTTAAGAAAAATGTTGTTGAAAAGGATCCAACAGAAAAAGGCGATAGAGCATTACTTAATCTTGGACATACATTAGGTCATGCAATTGAAAAATATATGAATTTTTCTTTTATGCATGGAGAATGTGTATTGTATGGTTGCATTCTTTCTACAATAATTTCTTACAACAAAGGTCTTATTGATAAAATAACTAAGGATTGTATTATTTCCACTATTATGAAATATGATCTTCCTAAAATTCCAGATTCAATTGATATCAAAGAGATTGTGAAACTTACAAGAAATGACAAAAAATCTATTGGCTCTAAAGTAAAATTTGTTTTAATTGATGGAATAGGTAGTTCACTAATTAGTCTAGATGTAACTGAAGAAGACATGATAAAAGCAATGGAAGAACTATTGAAAGGTATAAATTAGAATGAATAATAAATCGAAAACAAAAATCTATTTTTTGCCTATATTATGTATTGCATTTTTAACAGCCATTGATCAATTAACAAAACATATTGTTGAAACTAAATTTCAATTGTTTGAAACAAAACCAATTATAAAAGATGTTTTTAATTTTACATACATTAGAAACGAAGGAATGGCCTGGGGAATGCTTGAAGGACAAAGAATTTTATTTTTGATTGTAACAGTCATTATTATGATTGGTTGTGGATATATATATATAAGATCATTGAAATTTGAACAATTTAAATCTATTAGAGGTGCAATAGTTATATTATTATCAGGTGCAATCGGTAATTTAATTGATAGATTTTCAAATGGATATGTAATTGATTTTTTTGATTTTAGATTAATTAATTTTCCTATCTTTAATGTAGCAGATATATATGTTGTTGTTAGTATGCTTATAATTGGTTTGTTGATTATTTTCAAATATGACAACGAAGAAATTGAATTATTATTTAACGCTAATAAAATTAATGTAAAAAGTGCATCTGATGCTTCAAATTATCAAGAATTAAATTCATCTAAACATAATATTTCAGATGCTTCTAAGGAAGATGAAACAAATTAACCTAAAATAAATTTAATCTAAAATAAATTTAATATAAAATAAATTTAATCTAAAATAAATTTGATAAATATAACCTAAAATAAATTTAACCTATAATAAATTTAATCAAATAATAGTTTGATTTCTAGATTAAATTACATAAAAGATATTTAGAATAGTCTAAATAACAATTTATTCTTTCTGTTTTTTTTGAGGATATAATATGGATGAATTTGATATAATTATTAATGATGAATATAGTGAATTTACAGGGCTTAGAATTGATAAATTTTTGTCTGATAAGTTACCAGATATGTCTAGAGCGTATATTCAAAAATTAATTGAAAATGGAGACATAAGGGTAAATGAAAAAAACGCTAAGTCAAACTATAAGTTACGATTAAATGATGTAATTAATGTTTGTATTCCAGAGCCTGAAGTTTTAGAAATACTACCAGAAAATATTCCTTTAGACATTCGTTATGAGGATAATGATATAATTGTTGTAAATAAGCCTAAAGGTATGGTTGTGCATCCTGCACTAGGACACCTTAGCGGCACATTAGTAAATGCTCTTATGTATCATTGTAAAGATTCGTTATCATCAATTAATGGTATCCAAAGACCAGGTATAGTTCATAGAATTGATATGAATACAACAGGTTTGCTTGTTGTTTGTAAAAACGACGCAGCACACCGTGTTATGTCAGACAAATTTAAAATTCATGATATAAATCGTATTTATACAGCAATTGTATATAATCATTTCAAAGAAAATGAAGGAACAATTGATAAACCAATTGCAAGGCATAAAACAGATAGAAAGAAAATGGCCATTGATATAAATGGTCGTAAAGCAATTACTCATTATAAGCAAATTAAAGAGTTATCAAATAATTTGTCGTTAATTGAATGTAAACTGGAAACTGGACGTACTCATCAAATTAGAGTTCATATGGCTAGTATAAATCATCCATTATTAGGTGATGAAGTGTACGGTCCAAAGAATTGTCCAGTAAATTCAAATGGTCAGGTTTTACATGCAGGTGTACTTGGATTTAATCATCCAATAACTGGTGAATATATGGAATTCAAATCCGAATTGCCTGAGTATTTCGAGAAAATAATAAAAAAATATAGTATATAAAAGTATTTGAGAAAATAATAAAATATAGTATATTAAAATAAATGCAATAGATAATTATTTTAGTTATTTATTGCATTTATTTTATGCACAAATTTTTTAAAAAAGTACTCAAAGCTATATAAACCCTTGATTTATATAGGCTTTTGCAGTATACTATTCCTATACAAATTATTCATAAAACTATGGTTTTGCGAATAATTAGATTTAGGTAATACACTACTACTTTGGAGGTTTTTATGCAGGAATTTAATTATCATCAACAAAATGAATTAAACAATATTGAACTTGTCCGTAAAATTTGTAGCGAACTTCCTGATTATGTTAAGAAGTTTTTTAGAGGTATACAGCAAACTCATAGTTCCAGATCTAGGCTAGTTTATGCTAGAGATATTAAATGCTTTTATGAATATGTTTTTGATTCATATACAGATGCAAATTTTAACTCTTTAAAAGATATTTCATTAGATGTACTATCTTCAATTGATCATGAGCTTATTGAGGATTATTTAGACTATTTGCAGATGTATCGTAAGAATGGACGTGTATATACTAATAATAAGGCTACAATTAAGCGTAAATTAGCCTCATTAAGCGTATTTTACAAATATTTGTATAAACATGAGTATGTAAGCCAAAATCCTATTAGTAAGGTAGATATGCCTAAATTACATGATAAGCCAATTACACGAATGGATGAGGCTGAGGTTGCTAATTTCCTTGATAACGTTGAATATGGCTCTAATTTGACTAAACATCAATTACTTCACCATGAGAAGGCTAAAAATCGCGATTTAGCTCTTTTAACTCTTATGTTAAGTACCGGTATTCGTATATCCGAGTGTGTTGGCCTTGATATTAAGGATATTGACTTCGAAAATATGTGTATTAGAGTTACAAGAAAAGGTGGTAAGGAAGCTATCGTTTATTTTAGTGATGAGGCTTCTGCTTATCTAAAAGCATATTATGAAGAACGTAAAAAGATTATTCCAGTTGAAGGTCACGAAAAGGCATTTTTCCTATCTTCTCAACGAAAACGCTTAGGTGTACGTAGTATTGAAAATCTTGTTAAAAAGTACTCTGTTTCAGCTGTTCCACTTAAGCATATTACACCCCATAAGCTTCGTAGTACTTATGGTACAGCTTTGTATCAGGAAACTTCTGATATTTATCTTGTTGCAGATGTATTAGGTCACTCAGATGTTAATACTACAAGAAAACATTATGCAGACTTAGATGATCAACGCAAACGTGCTGCTCGTAATAAAGTTCAATTACGGGAAAAATAGTCATTAAGAGCTTAAATAATTAAATTACATTTAACCATATTAATGCGTTTTTTATTCCATCCTCACTAACATTTGTTGTAACATAGTCTGCCATGCCCTTAACATTATCATTTCCATTGCCCATAGCAATTGCAATGTGCGCACATTTTAACATTTGAAGATCGTTGTTGCTATCTCCTATTGCTACTGTTTCTTCCATAGGAATATTTAGATAATTTGCAATATATTTAATTGCACTTGCTTTAGAAAAACCCTTAGGTGCTATTTCGTAAAAGCCCTTTTCACGGTCAATGAAATCAAGTATATGGCTAAATTCTTTCGTAAATCCTTCAATTTGCCATTTTTCAGGGGCATAACAATAAAACTTATCAAAGCGTCCAATTGCGTCTTCATATAAACCATAATTCATATTACTGAAGGTAAGCATAAAGTCCTTAAAAAGCTTAGTATGTATTTTATCTATATTATTATGAAAATTATTATCGCTGCCCTCTAATACTGCATCGATTTTGTATTTTTCAAGTCCTTGTATTATTTGATTCGCAACTTCGGCTGTAAATGTCTGATGCAACAAAGTTTTGTTATTATATATTATGTGCGTTCCACATCCACATAAATATCCATCAAATTCTACTAATTTTGGCAACCAATCTCCTACAAGCTTGTAGCTTCTTCCAGTGTTAACAATGCATATATGCCCATTTTCACGTGCTTTATTAATCGCTTCTTTAGTACTATCAGACATCTGATTATTATTTTCATCAATAAGCGTTCCATCAATATCAAAAAAAATAAGTTTCATAAGTAAAATCCTTTCGCTTCTGGCAGGTCAAAAACACTTACCTTTTTTTGCTGTATAAATTAATTCTTTGTATTTTATAAAAAAACAAATGCTAACTTGCATATTATAGTCAAATTAGCATTTGGTAATTTTTATATTATAAAATTAAAGCTTTTTGAAAGTAAAATATATAAAACATTTTATTTCATATCATTAATAAAGCTTATTAAAAAATCTACTGCTTTATCTATATCCATTAAGCTACTGTTCACAAGTAAGTCATAAGTATCAATTGCTCCCCACTTGTTTGTACTATAATAATTGTAGTATGCTGCTCTTCCTTTATCTTCATTGTTAATGAGAGATTTAGCCTTATCCTCTGTAATTCCTAATTTTGATGCAACTGTTTTTATACGTTCTTGTAAAGGCGCATAAATAAATATTCTAACAAGATTGTCATATTCTCTAAGAGCATAATCTGCACATCTTCCAACGATTACACAAGGACCCTCATCTGCAATTTTCTTAATTGTATCATATGTAGCTTGAAATGCCTGTTGATTAAGATTAATCTGCATTCCACCACCACTATATGTGTAATTATATGGATCCATAACTAATGAGTATAGAAAACTTTTAGTTGGTTTTTCATCTAAACTACTTAAGATTTGCTCACTTAAACCAGAATTTTTAGCTGTTTTATTAAGAAGTTCTTTATCGTAAAATGGAATACCAAGCTTGTTTGCTAACTGCTGACCAATAATACGTCCGTTACTGCCAAATTGTCTACCAATAGTAATAATTTTGTTAGTCATAAATATCAGCCTCCCATATAAAAATATGTTTCTAAAAGTATATTTATATTATAATTTTTTATCAAAACAATGTCAAATTATAAAGACCTTTTATGGTTAATATTTATCGTATTTTGCAGCAATTTCATTAAATTTATCTAGGTTTTTATTAATACTAGCTTCAGCAGATTTATAAACTGTATTTGCACGAAGCTGCATCTTTATTTCGTTGTAATCATTTTCGGATAAAGCACTTTCAAGATTGATATATATATCTTCTTTTTTGAATTTTGTATTTATTGCTCTAAGGCCATCTTTATAACCAAGCATTTGGCGAAATTCAATTGCACGTTCAGTAAAGTTAAGTGTTCCATCAATTAATGAACCTAAGTCTTTACTTGGATATATCGTAATAAATGAAGCATCTGGCCATTTTGAAGCATCAAACACTTTATTATGATTTAGTCCAATAATTATAAATTGTCTAACGCCACTATCATATAAAGGCTTTATGGGCTCATTGTCACATATGCCACCATCACGATAGTAAGCGCCTTCTATTTCAACAGCTTCATATACTATTGGAAGTGCTGTTGAGGCAAGAAGAATTTTTTTGATTGTTTCTATATCATAATCTGCTAATCTTTTGTAAAATACCTCATAGTTTTGTTTTTCTAGTACTTTACATATTGAGCAATAAATATTATACCTGCCACCTAATATCTTCTGGAAATCAATATATTTTTCAACTAGCTTTAGCATTTCTTCTCTAGAAAAATATAAGCTATCGATTTTTAGTTTGGCTAAATCCAAATCAAATACTGTACGCATATCAATATCGTTCCAAGCAGCATACATAATATCAATATTATCCATAGCATAAAGCATTGCATTTACAGAACCAATAGATGCACCTGATATATCAGTAATATCATCAAGGTATCCATTTTCTTTTAACGCCTTTAGTACTCCTATCTGGTAAGCACCTTTACCACCACCACCTGATAAAACTAATCCTACTCTAGACATGTTTTCCATAAAGCCTCTCTCCTTCAACATACATCAAAGTATTTTTCTATAAGTATATTCTTATCAATTATCTTGGTGACATAAGCTTTTTAATGCCTTCTTTTAATCCGTCAACAGTAAGTGGATACATATCATATATTTGAGCAAGAGTATTTTCAGATTCCATCCAAAACAAACTATTAAGGTTACCATGGAATCTTGGATTAAGCCATATAGCCTTTTTATATTTTTCTCTAAACATCAAATTCCACTCATATCCGCTTCTTCCATCATTAGGGCCACGATAGTTACCATTAAGATCAAAAAGCTCTTCAGGGGCCATTTGAGCATCTCCTACAATGATTACTTTATAATCTTTATCTGTGTGTCTGAAAATATAATCTAAATCAACCCAGTCTCCCATCTCACACTCAGCTGTTTTATAGACCTTGCTATATATACAATTATGAAAATAGTAGGTTTTTAAATCTTTAAAATGATTTGCCTTATGAACTGCCTGAAATAAATTATTGCATAATTCACTGAATGGCAGCATTGTTCCCCCACAGTCAAATAATAAAAGTAGTTTAACTGAATTTTTACGCGGCTTATCAAATTCCAATTTAAGAAATCCACCATTATTACAAGTAGATTCAATGGTCTTATCTAAATCTAATTCAGTTTTCGGTACTTCTAGTTTAGTAGAAAATTGTCTAAGATTTCTAAAGGCAATCTGAAACTGTCTAATGTCAATTGTTTTATCATGTCTAAAATCAGCATACTTTCTTTCACCCATAACCTGAAATGCTGTTTGTAATCCTGTATGACCACCTACACGTAATCCTCCCGGATTACGTCCACTATGTCCAAAAGCAGATCCTCCACTTGTTCCAATCCAATAATTTCCACCATTATGTTCTTCTTTTTGTTCAGTGACACGCTCCCTGAACATACGCTTAGTATCTTCTTTATTACGTTTTGTATCAAAGGAATATATATCTTTATTAAGTCCAGAGGTGTCCATATCTCCCTTATCAAGAAATTTCATTATGTCTGCAGGAAGCTCTTCTTCTACATGAACATTTTTGAAATATTCCATAAAGGCAAGATCAAACTTATCATAATCTGATTCTGTTTTAATTAATATCATTCGCCCTAAATTATAAAGACCCTCTAAAGATGAATAAGCAAGTCCTTTATCTAGAGCCTCCATAAAGGTTAACCATTCAGTTGTAGAAATGTCTAAGCCTTTATCCTTGCACACATACAAAAATTCAGTAAACAATTAAAGTATTCTCCTCTTCTTTACTATATCAATATCTTCATCCTTCTTAATAAGCACACCTAAAAATGGAAGCTTTTCTTTAATTGTTTCTGGTTCAATACCGCCAATTAATAATGCATTTAACCAGTCAATTAGCTCAGATGTACTTGGCTTCTTTCTAACTTCTTTAATCTCTCTTATCCAATAGAAGGTATCCATTGCATATTTAAGTAAATTTTCATCAATATTATCAAAGTGTACTCTTACTATTTCATCCATTTCTTCCTTAGTTGGGAAGCTTATATAATGGAATATACATCTTCTAAGAAATGCATCTGGAAGCTCCTTCTCTGCATTTGAGGTAATAATTACAATAGGTCTTTTTTTGGCTTTTATAGTTTCTTTTGTTTCATGAATATAAAATTCCATTTTATCAAGTTCCCATAATAAGTCATTAGGAAACTCTAAATCAGCTTTATCTATTTCATCAATTAAAAGGATTACCTGCTCATCAGCCTTAAAGGCTTCACCAAGCTTACCTAATTTGATGTATTTCTTTATATCATCAACGCCTGCTTCTCCAAACTGACTATCATATAATCTTTGAACAGTATCATACACGTAAAGTCCATCCTGTGCCTTTGTTGTTGATTTAATATTCCATATAAATAATTTCATATCAAAGGCTTCACTTATTGCTTCAGCAAGCATTGTTTTACCTGTACCTGGTTCGCCTTTTATTAGTAATGGTTTTTCTAAAACTCTCGCCACATCAACTGCGGCCATAAGTTCTTTTGATGCAACATAGTTTTTAGATCCTGTAAATTTCATTTTGCTCATAAAAGTACTCCTCTTAAATGTTATATGTCATATAGACATAGTTATTCTCTAATTTGTCCGTTACCGTAAATAATATACTTAGTTGAAGTAAGTGCTAATAATCCCATTGGTCCTCTAGCATGAAGCTTCTGTGTTGATATACCAATTTCTGCACCAAATCCAAACATAAATCCATCTGTAAATCTTGTAGATGCATTAACATATACACATGCAGAATCAATCTCATTAAGGAATTTTTGAGCATTGCTATAGTTTTCTGTAATAATTGCTTCTGAATGACCAGTACTGTAGTTATTAATGTGAGCTACAGCTTCATCAAAGCTATCTACAACCTTTGCAGATATAATTTTTGCCAAATATTCTGTTGCAAAGTCTTCTTCTGTAGCTTTTACAATACTTCCATCTATTTTACAAGCTGCCTCGTCTCCTCTTATTTCACAGTCATTATCGGATAGCATTTTAGCAATCATTGGTAGTGCCTTATTAGCAATGTTTTTATGTATAACAAGAGATTCGCATGCGTTGCATACACCAAGTCTTTGCAGCTTTGCATTTTTAATAATTGGAAGTGCTTTATCTAAATCAGCATATTCATCTACAAAAATATGACAGTTACCAGTACCAGTTTCAATTACTGGAATTGTAGCATTTTCAACTACTGTTTTAATTAAGCCTGCTCCACCTCTAGGAATAAGTAAATCTATATATTGATTAAGATGCATAAATTGTTTTGCTATCTCTCTATCAGTGTTTTCAATTAAATTAATTGCATCTGGATCAATATCGCATGCTACTAATGCTTCTTTGATTACTTTAACAAGAGCAATATTAGAGTTAATACAATCACTTCCACCACGAAGTACTACAGCATTTCCAGTTTTGAAGCATAGTGAAAATGCATCAACTGTTACATTTGGTCTTGATTCATATATTATTCCAATTACACCTATTGGAACTCTTTTTTGTCCAATTAATAAACCATTTGGACGTTCCTTCATAGATAACACTTCACCTATTGGATCTTCTAATGAAACGACCTGTCGAATACCCTCTGCTATATCATCAAATCTTTGCTTTGTAAGTTTTAATCTATCTAATAAGCTTTCTGACATATTATTTGCTTTAGCATTTTCAATATCTATATCATTTGCTTTTATTATCATATCAGCGTTAGCTATTAAATAATCTGAAACTTTAAGTAAAGCATTATTTTTTTCTGTTGTTCCAAGTGTAGCCATTGTTCTAGAAGCTTTTTTTGCTCTTTTCCCTAAATCAATTAACATATTAAATACCTCCATATAGCATTAAACAATAATTTGTTGTTTGTCGCTAATAATCATATCTGGTTTTACATCATATTCTTCTATTGGAATACTTCCCACAATTTGAAAGTCATAACAAACACCTATAGTTTTACATAAGGGATATTTGGCTAAAAATTTATCATAATATCCCCCACCATAGCCAATTCTATCTCCTGTTTGTGAGAATACAGAACCTGGCATAAGAATTAACGTGTCTTTATCAGGAATTAGTAAATTAGAATTAGCCGGCTCTAAAATATCATATGCCCCTTTAACAAGAGATGCTTTATTATATTCATAAAATTCCATTTCTTTATCAATAACCTTTGGAATAAAAAAATCTTTATCATTATTTAATGCAAGACGTGTCAAATCAACTTCGTTTCTAATTGGCATATAAATGCATATTTTATTAGCCTTTTTATAGTAATTGGAATTAGTAATCTTATTAATAATTTGATTTGATAATTCAA
Organism: Lachnospiraceae bacterium; assembly: GCA_029338675.1. Classification (GTDB taxonomy): domain Bacteria; phylum Bacillota; class Clostridia; order Lachnospirales; family Lachnospiraceae; genus Coprococcus_C. The sequence continues at coordinate 81,612 of JAQYAV010000103.1, read as the reverse complement.
CTACTTGTTCTTTTGTAAGAGTATTTCTTATTGCAAGAATTTCTTGACGTAGTTTTGTTTTAGCTTGTTTGTTAGTTATAATAATATTTTCTAAATTATTTTTTATATTCATAAAAAATACTATCCCTTGATTTTTTTCTTATTTGGTATATCCTTTGCGTGTGTTATACTTCCGTCTTTTTCCTTAATATCAACATTATTAAGAACTCCTCTTAAATTACGTTTGAAAGCTTCAACATATTCGCGTCTAAGCTTTTGTTGTTCCTCTTTTTCTGAAGGTGTAAGCCCCTCAGGGGATTTTGATTTTTTATATAATTCATTAATACGTCTGATTTTTTCTTCAGTCATTCTTATACTCCCATTTTATTTTAAATAATCTTTGTTAATTATAAAGTCAACAACATTAAAATCGTCTTGCTTATGTGCAAGGAATAATGAACCAACCTCTTCACCGTCAATCAACTGATTAATTAGGTTAAGATTTGATGCATCAATTATTGCCATATCAGCTCCTGAATCTGTTGCAATTCTTGCAGCGGCAATCTTTGTAGCCATTCCACCTGTTCCGTAGGAAGAAACAGCTCCTTTTGCCATGTTTTTCATATCTTCAGTTATTTCTTCAATAACAGATAATTTAACAGCAGCTTTATTTTTGTGTGGATCATCTGTATAAAATCCATCTATATCAGTTAAAAGGATTAACAAATCCGCTTTGATTAAATGTGCAACAATTGCTGATAATGTATCATTATCACCAAATTCAATTTCTTCTGTTGCTACTGTATCATTCTCATTTACAACAGGAATAACTCCCTGTTGCAATAATTCATTCATTGTATTTTCAGCATTAATTCTTCTTACTGGATCTGTTATAGCATCAAATGTTAAAAGAACCTGTGCTGCAAGATGATTATATTCCATAAAAAGCTTTTGGTACATCATCATAAGCTGTCCTTGTCCAACTGAAGCACATGCCTGTTTTAAAGATAATGTTTTGGGACGACATTTTAAGCCTAATGCCTGAAATCCAACACCAATTGCACCTGATGATACCAATACTACATCTTTATTTTGATTCTTTAAATCACATAATATTCTAACAAGCTTCTCGAGCTTTCTAAAATCGACGCCACCAGTTTCTTTATGTATAATTGAAGACGAGCCAATCTTTATAACAATCTTATTCTTGTCCTTAAGTAATTCTCTATAATTCATATTATTATCCCTTCTAAAGTGAAATATATTTTAATTAAATATTATTAATTAGATACGAAGCAACTGCCTCGGCAACTTTTATGCCATCTACTGCAGCTGAAGTTATTCCACCTGCATATCCTGCTCCTTCGCCACAAGGAAATACTCCTTTATAATCACTCATAAAATCATCATTTCTAATTATTCTTACTGGAGAAGAAGTTCTTGATTCTATTCCAGATAAAATACTATCTTCTCTTCCAAAACCGCATAATTTTCTATCGTAATACTCAATCCCTTCAATTATAGCATTGTTTACATAGCTAGGCAAACAATTATTAAGGTTTCCAAAGGTATATAAGCCTTTAATATTCGGCGTTACGTCGCCAAATTGCTCAGTTACTTTGTTTTGCTTAAAATCAATAAAAGTTTGAACTGGTATTTTACCTTTTCCCTCATCAAAAGCTTTTTTTTCATAACTTTCCTGAAACAATACTCCTGATAAAGGGCTATCGCCAAAGCCCTCGTTGCAAAAATCTTTTGGAGTAACATTTACAACAATTGCAGAATTAGAATTCACTTCATCTCTGCCATGATTACTCATTCCATTTACTACTGATTGATTATCCCCTGAAGAAGCATTTACAACAAATCCACCAGGGCACATACAAAAGCTATATACACTTCTACCCTCACTTGATCTAAATGTCATTTTATAATCAGCAGCTGGTAATAATTTTGCCTTATCACTATTACCATACTGACTTTTATCAATCATATCACGCTTATGTTCAATTCTAACTCCAATGGCAAAGGATTTCGGCTCCATATTAAGCTTATTATTATATAGCATTCTAAATGTATCACGTGCACTATGACCTATTGCTAAAATAAGCGAATTTGTATGATGTGTCGATATTTTGTTAGTTATTTGATTTAAAATTGAAACTGTTATTTCATTTTTATCTGTATTACTTTTTGCATAATCAATAAATTTATGATTAAAATGCACCTCGCCTCCATTATTAACTATTTCCTGACGCATATTTTTTAGTACTACTCGAAGCTCATCTGTACCTATATGAGGCTTTGCAAGATATGAAATGTCTAAAGGTGCTCCAAAACTAACAAAATCATTTATTACAGCTTTAATTCTATTTAATGGATCTTTTATTCCTGTATTAAGCTTTCCGTCTGAAAATGTACCTGCTCCACCTTCACCAAATGAAACATTTGATTCGGGATTAATAGCTCCTCCATTCCAAAAATCTTCTACACATTTAACTCTTTCATCAACAGAGCAACCTCTTTCAAATATAATTGGTTTAAACCCCATTCTAGATAAATAAAGACCGCAAAAATAACCTGCAGGACCAGCGCCAATTATAATTGGTCTTTGTCCATCATACGAAATGTTTTTGTAAGGAATTATGTAGGATTCGTTTTTTGTTAACATAATATTATTATTGTTCCTAAAACGTTGTAGAATCTTCTTTTCATTTGGTAATTTTATGTCAACCGTATAAATAAAAAGCAAATTGTTCTTATCTCTTGCGTCAATTGATTTTTTTACTATACGCACAAATTCAAAATTACTATCTTTAATTGTTTTTGCAATTGCTTTTTTTATTGCTGTTTCCTTACTATCAACAGGAACTTTAATTTGAGATATTCTTATCATACATTCATACCAGCTTTTAATCCTGACAAGAAAGCAAAGGTTAAATTATATCCTCCGCATACTCCATCAATATCAAGCATTTCTCCTACTATATATATATTATTATCATAAATTGAAGCCATAGTATCTGGGTTGATTTCTTCTATATTTACACCACCATGACAAACCTGTCCATTATCTAAATCTTTTAATTTTGTAATGTCAAAACGTAAATGCTTTAATGTGTCATAGATACTCAGCATAGATTTACTATCTAAGTTATTTAAATTTTCCTTTGGATTAATTTGTAAGATTTTTGTTATATATAGAGCTAATTTGTCATTTATTAAAGAATTAATAAATCCCATAATACTTCTATCCTCTGATAGTTTCCAAAGGCTTCTATATTCATTAAAATTTATATTAGGAATTAAATCTATTTCTAAATAAAATGGTATTTTTTTATCAAGTAATTGATTCATTCTAGATGATAAATTAAAAATCATTATTCCTGAAAGACCATCAGCTGTAATTTGTAATTCTCCATTTTCTTCTAAATGATTAAATTGAACTGGCAACGTATTTTCATTAACTCTGATTTTGGCAATTGATTTTACTCTTACACCTGATATTTCTTCAGTATTTTGCTTTGTATGTACACCGCAAAGCGCAGGCGAAACTGTATTTATTTTATGCCCTATATTCTTTGCAATATTATATCCATCAAAACAACCACCAATAGCAGAATAGGATGCACCACCACAAGCAATTATTATCTTTCTTGAATAATATGATTTGTTATCCAAACATTTAATTTCATATTTATCCTCTAGCTTATGTATATTATTTACAGAAGTTTTTGTTTTTACATCAATTTTTAGCTTATTAATCTGATCCTGTAATGCCCATACAACAGATGATGCTTGATTAGATTTTGGATAATAATATGAGTTATCATTATATAGAATTATTCCAAACTCCTTAAACAGTTTAACTACAGAATCCTTTGGATTTTGACCAAGTATTTTATCAAGAAATAAAGGATAATCAACACTTTCAGAATTATAATTTGCGGCTATAGAAAAGTTCTCATTAGTCATATTACATTTTCCATTACCAGTGCTATATATTTTACGGCATATTTTTTTGTTTTTATCAAGGATTAAAACTTTTTTTCCTCTTTTGGCAGCAGCTATACCGGCAATGACACCTGATGCCCCCGCACCTATTACACAAACATCGTACATACTATCTCCTTACATCCCTGTATTATGTAAAGCCCCTATAAATGAGGCTTTTTATTTTAGCTTGAAATCGATTGTAAATATCTATATATATCTTCTTTATTATGAAAAATTACTTTGTTTATTATTTTATTGTACTGCGTGAGATTATGATGTTTTAATTCTTCCATACTTATATCTGTATATTCAAATACGTTGAATTTATTATCAAAATAAACAATAACTAATCCATTTTCTTCAGTAACAATATATTTGTGTTTTTTGTTATCGCTGTAATATGATGTCACAGGCAAATCATTATTACATGGCTTATTATCATTATTAGTTGTATTACTTCTTTTAATACTATTGTTATCTTTAATACTATTGTTATCTTTAATATTATTATCTTTAATATTATTATTAATAATATCGTTGTCTTTAATATTACTTTCTTTAATACTATTATTTTCTAAATTAGAATTATTTTCTTGAATAATATTTTTTCCTTCAATTGTATTTTTTTCTAAAGTATTACTTATCTTATTTAATGTATTAATATTTTTGCTAGTATTATTACCTAAACAATCCATCGATATTAATTCACTATTTTTATTGGATAGTATATTACTAAATATAGCATTAATGCAAGTATATGGAATAATAAATATTATATATATAATGGCTAGATATAAAAATAATTTCTTCATGGTTTTTACTCCTTGAAGAAATTATTTCCAAACTTCATATATTTTATTCGTAAATAAATCGAATTAATTACTCAAATGTTACATTATCATATTTTTCCTGTGGAAATACAGTAATAAATGAGTTACCAGGATTCATTTTTACCTGTTTACCGTCTTCATCAACAAACATAACAGAAGAATCTTTACTTATCCATTCAATTGGCTTATATTCTCCGTCACATACATAGTATGCTTTACCACCTGTTGTAAAGTCTATGTCTAATAAGCCTTCATGTATATCCTCATATTGTACAAACATAACGATTATGTTCTTATACTTCAATTGTTCCCCAGTCTGGTCATCAATCTGCTTATCTCCATACTGGAATCTATAATACATCTTGTCTTCACTATTGTATTCGAACCATGGTGCATAATCTCCAAATGCTGTTGTTACTTTACTAGCCGCCTTACCAGTTCCAAGCTCTTTCTCTTCGTAATTGAAAGCAAACATCTTCTTGAATCTTGAATCTCTTTCAGTTCTATAACCTTCATACTCAATACCAGCTTTAATCCTGTCAGCATCAGTATATACATTATGAGGTGCATAACGTGAATCATCTCTATAAAACATTACATCATATACGCCAGTAAGACCATTAAGATTATTTACACCAAGTAAATTAATCTGTTCTTCTGCAAATGAGTTCCAACCAATATGAGCATAATATCCATCTAACATATTTGCCATCTTAACGTAGTATGGACGAGCACTTCTTACAGGACCAAGCTTCTGTAATTTTGAGTAATCCTGAAATACACAAAGGTATCTTGTAATTCCACCTTCAACAAGCATTTCATATGTTAAATCAGCCTGAGAAATACCTGACTGTGGCATTGCATCAATTATATTATTAATCATTATACATAAAGGTCTTTTATCCTTAAATGATTCCTCAATCCACTCACCTGTATATGGACTTAAAATGAAACCTTCCTTTTTAGGTTCTTGCATTTCTGGAACGTCAGTCATTGTAGCATCATCAGCTACTTGTAAAACTGTTTCAGTTGTTGGAGCTTCCTTTTTATTTCCACAGCCTGTAGCTACAGATGAAATAATTAATGCGCCAGTCAAGGCTAATAATAGTTTACTCTTCTTCATTGTCTCGTGTGTATCCTTTCATGTTAAGTATTTCGTCTTGTCTTTTTTCCATATCCTTACGTTCTTCATCATCAATATGATCATATCCAGACAGATGTAACATACTATGTGCAATTAAAAATGCTACTTCTCTTCTTCTTGTATGTCCATATTGTTTTGCTTGTTCAAAAACTCTATCAATATTAATAATAATGTCGCCAAGCATAAGCTCACCTGTATCATGATTAAAATTATCTATAGAATTATCTTCTACAAAACTAAAATCACCAGGAGTTTCAAAAGAAAGTAAAGGAAATGACAAAACATCTGTAGGAGCATCAATTGCTCTGTATTCTTTATTAATAGCCTTAATTCCTTCATTATCTGTAAATAAAACATTTATCTCACATTCATATTCACATTTAACATATAAAAGAGATGCTTCAATTACATCCAAAGCAATTTCAATGTATCTTTCTGGAAGTCTTTCACCAACTTCATTCTCAAAATATACCATATTTTTTCTCCTACTTTTTATAACTTTAGTATTATACAACATATAGTCTTACTATTCAAGTCTAGTACAAATTACATTTTTCAATATATAAATTATTTATTATTTTGTTTTTCTTTAGAAGTATAATGTTGTTTTTTAGGTTTTGATTGTCTACTTTCATACGCCTCATAGGCATTAACAATTTTTTGTACTAATGGATGTCTAACAACATCTTCACTTGTAAAATTAACAATAGAAATATCCTCTATTTTATTAAGAACCTTTACAGCAACTTCAAGTCCTGATTGTGCATCCTTTGGTAAATCCTTTTGTGACAAATCTCCTGTTATTATTGCTTTTGAGCCAAAACCTATACGAGTAAGAAACATTTTCATCTGTGCAGGTGTAGTATTTTGAGCTTCATCCAAAACTATATATGCGTTATCTAGCGTTCTACCTCTCATATAAGCAAGTGGAGCAACCTCAATTAAACCTTTTTCCATATTCTTTAAAAAAGCTTCTGCTCCCATTATTTCATATAACGCATCGTATAATGGTCTTAAATATGGATCAACCTTACTCTGTAAATCACCTGGCAAAAATCCAAGTTTTTCACCTGCTTCAATAGCAGGTCTTGTTAAAATAATTCTATTTACTTCATTATTCTTAAATGCTGTAATTGCTTTAGCCATTGCAAGATATGTTTTTCCTGTACCAGCAGGACCAATCCCAAAAACAATCATATTATTGTCAATTGCATCTATATATTTCTTTTGTCCTAAAGTTTTTGCTTTTACTGGTTTACCATTAACAGTGTGACATATCATATTTTTGTCATTGTCTAACTCACTAACAACTTCTTCTGTCCCTTTTTTAGCCATAGAAATAGCATAATTTACATTTTGATCAGTTATATCAGTTCCATTCTCTGACAGTTTAATAATCTGATTCACAACTGAACATGCACGCTTTACTGCACTTTCTTCCCCCATAACCTTAAGGGTATCATTTCTTAGTACAAATGCAACATGATATGCTTTTCCGATGTTATTTATATTTTTATCATATTGCCCAAAAACATTTTGAATGTGATCTGAAGGTACAGTAATATTTTCAAAATATGTTCCCATCTATTCTTCTCCTTGTTCTTCAATTATTTCAAGCTTTGACGGAATACCAATTAGTTCTTTTACTTTAATTGTTCCTTTTGCTACACATTTTCCACTTTCAAAGTATATTTTAACATTATTTTGTAGTATTTCCACATCTTTTTTTCTTAACGAATTAATATATAATTGTAATTTTTTATTTGCTTTTTCTAATGCTTTTTCTTTAGTATATACGTTTTCGATATAATCATATTTTGTATTATCTTCTCTATATATATTTATTGGCAAATAGTATGTTTTTCCTATTTTTAATGTTTTTACAGTTGTATTACCACTATGTATTTTATCAGGCTTAAATAATATATATTTGTTTCCAATCTTTAAGTAATATTTATTTTTTACCTTTTTAGATTTATTTTTTGTTGACATTTCCTTAGTTAAATAAGTCATGTCAAAGGAATCATAATAATTATATTTACTTATTCCATATATTATCCCCTTAGCACTTACATAATTTGTTTCAATAAGCTCGTCATATTCATTACATATATTAACTGCTCCAGAGATAAGAATATCACCTTTTTTTACCTCCTGCCCCTTCTTGCAACAAACTTTTCCAGTGGTTGCAACTATATTTTCTATTATACAATCTTTATTTGAAATAATATTAGAAGGAGTTTTTTCATCATAAATAATATCATTATTAAGAGTTTCATTTAAGTTAATTGTTAAACAAGTACCTGATATATTGCAGCTTATCCATGCAATTTTATCATATTTTATACGAAGATTATTCTCTAAAGTATTACAATCAATATTTCGCTTTTTTGTTCCAATTGGCACATAGCTTTTTTTTATTTCTGTTAGCAATTGTTCCTTTGTATACACATTAGTTCCTTTTATATCTATGTACCATATGTAAGAATTTGTGTAGATTGATAATGAAATAAAAACCAATAAACCAATCAAAAAGGGAAGCTTCTTCTTTAACCTGTTAAATATAATATATAAACCCTTTGAAGATGCAATTTTATATGTTGTTAATGTTTTATTACAATATAAATCTAACACTTTCATATCTTTCTTTAAGATATAAAATGTAATGGCGTCTTTATTATTTTCTAGTTTCCATATATTAACATTATTTTTTGCCAAAAGGCTTATTAATCTATTTGCACTTTTGCATACTATTATTTTGTTGTAACCAAATAACCACATTACAAATTGTTTTAGCACTTTATTCTCCTTGTTTGATTATTGTAATTAGTTCCATAATATAGATTTAATTTCACCTATAACTATTAGGCTATTATTTGTAATGTATTTGACAGAAAAATTTAATCCTACAAGTGATAATTTTTCTTTAGAAAATTGTATTACTATTTCATTTGATGAAAACGTATCAATACACTTATAATTATCTACATATATTTTACTTTTATCATATATTACAATTTTATACATATTAAAAATTAGATATATGTTCTTGTAACATATTACGTTGTATAAAATAAGAATATGCATACTACAAAATTATTTTTAATCCTTTCAATACAAAAAAAATGAACCATACCTATCGGTACGGTTCATTTTTATACTAAACTGATTAGTCAGCTTTAACGATTTCCTTTTTGTTATATGATCCACAAGCCTTACAAACTCTATGAGGCATCATAAGCTCGCCGCATTTGCTACACTTAACTAATCCAGGAACACTCATCTTCCAATTTGCTCTACGCTTGTCTCTTCTTGCTTTTGAGCTTTTATTCTTTGGACAAATTGACATTTGGTACACCTCCTTAAAAATCACACTTCTGCAATTATATAAGTTATATCATAACTTGTCAACACTATTATCATATTTTTTTGAAAAATTTTGTTGCTTTTTTATAAAAATGTGATTAAAATGACAAAATTGCAAATAATTTTTTATTTTACTAATGCAACTGTTTCTCTTGCAATAGCGAGTTCCTCATTAGTTGGAACAATATAAACAGGTACTTTTGAGTTATCAGTTGAAATTCTGATTTCCTCACCGCGAGCTTTATTTGCTTCTTCATCAATTTCAATACCAAGGAATTTTAATCTTTCACAAGTAAGAGTTCTTACTAAATGATCATTTTCTCCAACACCTGCTGTAAAGGCAATTGCATCAACACCATTCATTGCTGCAACATAACCAGCGATGAATTTAGCTGCCTGATAACAGAATACATCCATTGCAATCTTGCAACGCTCATCGCCCTGATCAATTCCATCATTAATATCACGGAAGTCACTTGATTTACCTGAAATACCATAAACACCAGACTTTTTGTTGAGTATCTCTAAAATCTCAACGATTGATTTATTTTCTTTATTTGCAATGAATTCAATAATCGCTGGATCAATATTACCACTTCTTGTACCCATTGTGATACCCTCTAATGGAGTAAGACCCATTGTAGTATCAATTGATTTTCCACCTTCAACAGCGCAAATACTTGCACCACCACCAAGATGACATACAATTATCTTACTATCTTCTAATTTTTTACCAATAATTTCAGCTGTTCTCTTTGATACAAAACTATGACTTGTACCATGGAAACCATATCTTCTAATCTTATATTTTTCATAATACTCATAAGGAATACCATAAATATACGCATGCTTTGGCATTGTTTGATGAAAAGCTGTATCAAAAACAGTAACCTGAGGAACATTAGGCATTAAATTCTGACATGCTCTAATACCAATTAAGTTTGCAGGATTATGAAGTGGTGCTAAATCATTACATGCCTCAATTTCTTTAATAACATTCTCATCTACTAAAGCCGCACTTGAGAATTTTTCACCACCATGTACAACTCTGTGACCTACAGCATTAATTTCTTCAAGTGATGTAATAGCACCCATATCCTTATCAATTAATGTGTCTAATACTATCTTAACAGCAGCGCTATGATCTGGCATAGGAGCTTCAATCTTTATCTTATCTTTACCTGGAATCTGATGAGTTAAAACTCCATCAAGTTTGATTCTTTCGCAAATTCCCTTTGCTAATACCTTCTCACTTTCTGAATCAATTAACTGATACTTAAGTGATGAACTACCACAATTAATTACTAAAACTTTCATTTTTGTCTCCTTCTTATAAAAATCACGTAAAAAAAGCCAAATTAATGGCTTTTTATAATCTATATGTCTAGTCTAATGCTTGAGCTTGTACTGCTGTTATTGCAACAACACCTACAATATCATCAGATGAACATCCTCTTGATAAATCATTAACAGGTTTAGAGATTCCCTGTGTAATTGGACCATAAGCATCTGCTTTAGCAAGTCTTTGAACAAGCTTATATCCAATGTTACCAGCATCTAAATCTGGGAATACTAATACATTAGCATGTCCTGCAACTGTACTATTAGGCGCCTTTGATGCTGCAACCTCTGGAACAATTGCCGCATCTGACTGTAATTCTCCATCACATTTTAACCCTGGACATTCCATATTAACAATCTTAGTTGCTTCAATAACCTTGTCAACTTCTGGATGTTTTGCACTTCCCTTTGTTGAATGGGATAGCATCGCAACAATTGGTTCTTCTTCAACTAATAATTCAAAAGATTTTGCAGAGCTTTCAGCAATTGCTGCTAATTCATCTGAATTAGGGCTCTGATTAAGTCCTGCATCTGAGAATACAAATGTTCCATTTGCACCCATATCACAATTAGGAACAACAACTAAGAAAAATGCAGAAACCAATTTAGTATTTGGAGCGGTCTTTAATACCTGAAGAGCTGCTCTTAATACATTAGCCGAAGAATTAACTGCTCCTGCAACCATTCCATCAGCATCTCCTGCTTTAACCATTACACAACCAAAATACAATACATTATTAAGTAAAAGTTCTTTTGCTTCTTCAGCAGTAATTCCTTTACTTTTTCTAGCTTCAATTAATACGGAAACATAATCATTGAATCTATCACAATTGTGTGGATCAACAAATTTTGCCTTGGATAAATCAAGACCCTCAGCCTTTTTTATTATTGTATCCTTGTCGCCTACTAAAATAATATCTGCAATATTCTCTGATAATATCTTATGTGCAGCATTAAGAGTACGCATGTCTGCTGTTTCAGGTAAAACGATTGTCTTTTTGTTAGATTTTGCTCTTTGTTTAATTTTTTCAATAAAACTCACAATTCTACCACCTTTTCGAACGTCGTATATGTATAAGTATAAAACAAAATCATATTGTATACAACAGATAGTTTACTAAAAATTGTCTTTTATTTAATACAATTTTATTCCCAAAATAAATCCACATAGCATCCGTCAAAAATCGGATCAATATATTCAGCATCTTTACCATTTATCCTAGTAATCAACTTATCTCCACCTAATGTAGAAAGATCAAAGGGGTAGAAATCAAAGATATCAACAAATGTATAATCTGCTTTACCAGTCAATATAGTATCTGTATGATTCACTTTAATTTTAATACTTTTTATCTGCTTTGGTTGTTGTATATCTTGAATTGTATTTTGTATTTCATAATTACTATCATTTGACTTAATATCTGTAATATCATCTTTGTTTATTGTATCATTTAATGAATTCTTATTATTTGTATCAGACAAAATATTTTTATTCTTTGTTTCAGAAGAATTTATTTTATTATGATTATTTTGTAAAACATCCTTCGATTCTTCGATTAAGTCTTCGTATGTAAGTTGATCATTCCATGTAACAATAAAGTTTTCGTAAATTTTATCTTCAGATGTAGCTTCTTTATTATTGATGTATATTTTCCCTTCTGGTCTATAATCAAGAAAAACTAGCAATTGCTCTAATGTATAATAATTTTGCATTATTACATCATCATTATCTTTTATTTCGTAGGAAGCAAGCTGAGGTTCATTATTTACCTCTGCAAATTTAGGACATGTTATTGTATTTCCATTAACATTTATGCCTATTGTTCCTGAATATTCTGGTAAGGATGATAATAATACACTGGCAGATTTTCCTTTTGTTGATTCTTTTATTGTAATAATATCATTAGCCTGTATTGCTTCATTTAAGCCAACAACTCTTCCGTTTTGTTTGATTAATGCCGCTTCTCCATCATATCCGCGAACAATTCTCTTTTTGCCATTAATAGTAAAGGTAATATCATCACCACGTTTAGGAAATATTGCTTCATTAGGAAGACCATACTGTGCCGCAGCATCAAATATAGTTAATCTATCATTGTTATAAAGCTTAATTCTATCTTCATTAACAGTTACAAAAATAAAATTATTTTTCTGATCATAGAAATTCAAACATATACCAACTGGTGTTACATATAGTGAGTCTTTTTTGAAGTCTTCAAGGAGAAAGTTAATATCATTCATAACTTCTTCACCACGTAACGCAACTCTTTCATGTGGAAGCTCCAAAGCGTCTGCAAGCAAATCTGTAAATCCGGTGATTTTACCACCGCCTCCAACAACAAATACTGCCGAAACAGGTGTTCCACCATTTAGTTCTATTATCTTGTCAGAAATCTTTTTAGTTATTTCTTCTTTAACTGTTTCAAGGGTTTCATTTATCTCAGCCGGAGTGATTTTGTGTGTTATCCCCATTATATCTTTATAAGAAATTGATTTTTTCTTAGGTGAAGCAGACTTAAGCTTCTCAGCTGTATCAAAATCAATTAAATACTTCTTAATTAAAGCTTCTGTCATTTCATCTCCAGCAGAGGAAATCATACCATATCCAATAATACTTCCATCCTTTGTTATACATATATCGGATGTACCAGCACCAACATCAATAAGTGCAATGTTAAGTAATCTATAATTCTCAGGAATTGCAACATCTATAGCAGCAATTGGCTCAAGTGTCAAATTACATACATTTAATCCAGCATGCTCAACTGCAGTATATAAGCTATTAACTACTTCTTCTGGAAGAAATGTAGCAAGAACATCTGCGCTAATCTTTGTTCCCTTATGTCCTTCAAGTTTAAGAATTTCATAATCATTTAAGTAATATTTTACAACTGTATATCCTACACAATAATACTTTTCTAAATCATCCTTATCATGTGCTTCCTCAAGTATCATATTATGTGCTTTTTCTACACCTATTAACTCAATTGAATGAATATATTCCTGATTAATTGAAGTATTTTCCGAAAAAACATATTCACCATGTCCTATAGCTGTTTTTAATACACGACCAGCGGCTGCAATACAAACATCCTTTAATTTGTAGCCATTTAATTGTTCTTCCAAAGAACGTTTTACTTCTACAATAGCCTCACTTACCTTTGCAATATCATGAATTTGACCATCTATCATAGCCCTTGATTCATGATATTTTACAGCCATGGCAATTACATTAAATTTTTCTTTATCTTTATATCCAACGGTACCAACAATACTTCTTGTACCTATATCTAATCCAAAAACCAATGGTTCCGGGTACTTTACTGCTCCCATGGCAACCTCCTGATGTAAAAGAATTATGCATAAAAATGCATTACTTAATTATATCATTTGAAATAAACTTATTCAATAATTCAGTGATTATATTAAAGGTTTCTTCATATGACCCATCATTGTAAATAATATTATCTGTATTGTTTTTATAGTATTCAACACTTTCCTGTGAATTTATAATAGAAATGCATTTTTCACGGGTATAATTTCTAGATTCCATTAGTCTTTTTATTCGTTCTTCATCGCTTACGTATACATACCAGATTTCATCGCATATTTCTTTATATCCATCTTGAATAAGTAATGCAGCTTCTATTACAAACAAATCATATGAACCTTTAGCTTTTATAGAATTTATCATTGACTTAATATAGTCCTTTACTCCTGGGTGAGTAATATTATTAAGTTGCATTAATTTATTTTTATCATTAAAAACTATTTCGCCAAGCTTTGCTCTGTTAATATAATATGGTTCATCTTCACAAAGAATATCTTTACCAAAAGTATCTACTATTTTGTTATATATTATCTGACCTGGTTCCATCAATTCATGAGCAAGCTTATCAGTTTCAATAATATATGCCTTACAAATTTTATTTATATCATATAATACTCTACTTTTTCCTGAACCAACACCACCAGTAATTCCTAATATTTTCATTTATTTTGCCTCATACCAGTTATTTCCAAAATTGACATCTACAATAAGTGGAACATTTAATTTAACTGCTTCACTCATTTTAGTTGTTAATATTTCCTTTACTTCATCAAATTCATCTTTATGTGTTTCTATAAGCAATTCGTCATGAATCTGTAAAACAAGCTTAGAACGAAGATTTCTCAATTTAAGTTCTTTGTTTACATTAATCATTGCAATTTTTATTATGTCCGCTGCAGTTCCTTGAATTGGCGAATTCATTGCGGCTCTTTCACCAAAGCTTCTTTGCATAAAATTGCTAGATTTAAGTTCTGGGATAGGTCTAATTCTGTTAAATAATGTTACGGAATAACCTTTTTCTTTTACACTTTCTACAGTTTTATCTAAGAATGCTTTAACATCCTTATATGTTTCAAAATATTTTGCAATATAGCTTTCAGCTTCTTTTCTTGAAATATCAAGATCTTGTCCTAGTCCAAACGAACTAATGCCATATACAATACCAAAATTAACAGCTTTAGCTTTTCTTCTCATAAGACTATCCACTTGATCAATTGGAACATCAAACACTTCTGATGCTGTAGCTGCATGTATATCATGGTTATTGTTATATGCATCAAGCAATGCTTTATCATTAGATAAATGGGCAAGAACTCTTAATTCGATTTGCGAATAATCTGCTCCTATAAACAGGAAATCTTTTTCTGGGATAAATACTTTTCTTATTTCTCTTCCAAGAGGAAGTCTTGTAGGTATATTTTGAAGATTTGGTTCTGTTGAACTTATTCTTCCAGTTGCAGTTACTGTTTGATTGAATTTGCCATGTATTCTGCTATCTGATGAAATGTATGGGACTAATCCTTCCACATATGTTGAATTAAGCTTTGTTAACTGTCTATATTCTAATAAACAAGGAATGATCTCGTGCTCATCTTTTATTTTTTCAAGAACTTCTACACTTGTAGAATATCCGCTTTTCGTTTTTTTACTGCATGTTAAGCCTAATTGTTCAAATAATATAACACCTAGTTGTTTTGTTGAGTTAATGTTGAACTCCTGTCCTGCTAATTCATATATTTTTTTAGTTAATTCATCTATTTTAAGCTTTAGCTTATCTCCAAACGACCTTAAAGCTTCCTTATCGACTTTGATTCCATTTTGTTCCATATCATATAATGCAAAAAGACATGGAATTTCAATATTATTATATAAATCTAATAAATTAAATTCATTTAATTTATGGATTAGAATTTCCTTTGTTATACAAGGAATTAATGCTTTTAATGCAAATAATTCTAGTAAATTATTATCTTCAAAAGAAAACAGATTAATATCCTGCTTTTTAATGTAATCCTTTTCTGGTTGTAGTGATACATTTAAATAAATTTTTGATAATTCATCGTAAGCATAGCTCTCAACAAGAGGATTAATTAAATATGCAGCTAATGAGCAATCAAAAATATTGTCATCATCTGACAAATCTACTATTGGAAGAATACTTTTAATATCAACAAAAGAAAGCGTTGTATTTTTATTTAATTCTAAAAGCTTAGAATTAAAAAACTCTAAAGTAATAAAATTCATAAATCTTATCACTTTAACATTAGTTTTATCGTAACAAATTGCTGCCCCTAGGGGTTCGCCTTCTTTATCACATATATACGCTACACCACAAGTATTATTTTTTTCTGCTTCTTTAAATATTTCGTTCACTCTATCAAAATCATCAACAAGCTCTTTTGTATATTCAAGTGTTTTAGAGGTTTTCATATTATCTTTAAATCTATTTAATAGACTTTTTAGCTCTAAACGTGTAAATTCATCAAAAACCTGTTGATTAAACATATTGTCAACAGTCGAATTACTTAAATCCACATCCAAAACACAATCAAGCTTAATCGTTGCTAAAATTTTAGACATAAACGCTTGTTCCTTATAATTGATTAAATTTTCTTTCATCTTGCTTTTCTTTAAGGAATCAATATTGTCATATAATCCTTCCATAGAGCCATATTCTATTAACAATTTGCTTGCTGTCTTTTCGCCTATTCCTGGAACACCTGGAATATTATCAGATGAATCTCCCATAAGTCCTTTCATATCTATGAAAACTAACGGTGTTACACCATATAATTCCTCTACATCTTTGGCGTAATAATCTTCGATTGTTGTTTTACCTGCTTTTGTTTTAGGTATTCTTATTAGTATATCTTCAGTAGCGAGCTGCAATAAATCTCTATCGCCAGATAATACAGTAACTTTATATCCTTCTTTATTTGCAACTCTTGAAAGAGTTCCTAAAATATCGTCAGCTTCATAACCGTCTTTTTCGCATATTGTAATATTCATTTTTGTAAGAATATCTTTAATCAAAGGAACCTGCTCTCTTAACTCATCTGGCATGGATTTACGAGTACCTTTGTATTCTTCAAACATTTCATGTCTAAAGGTCTTTTGTTTTACATCAAAAGCTACGCATAAATGCGTAGCCTTTTCCTCTTCTAAAACCTTTAATACTATATTTAAAAATCCCAATACTGCATTAGTATGTAAGCCCTCACTTGTAGTTAAATCCGGCAAACCATAAAACGCTCTATTAAGAATACTATTTCCATCTACTAACAATAACTTATTCATACTAATTCTCCTCATATAATATGTATATGAACTTTGTTCATAGCATTTTTCAATATTTTCATTAACATAATACTCATATATTTAAACGATTTAAAATCAATACTTTCTAATTTATATTATAACCTTTTGTTTCATCTTCATCCTCATCTTTTTTAGGATGTATATAATTATATAATTTGATTTTTTGATAAAATGTAAATCCAGGCTTTGGTTCAATTACAGTATATTCATTAACAAAATCTTCTTGACATATAGATAAAATATCACTAAATTCCTCATAAAAATATGCGTCTCCCTGCTCTACACTTTTTATTGTCTGTTCAATTTCATATACCTTATTTAATCCTTGGTCATATAAAAATAATAAACATACTACTACTGCAGCAAAAATCATGCTAAATGTTGAAACCTTAAATCTTTTTGCTGTTTTTATTTTGTTTTCTGCTTTTTGAAAATCATCTTTGATTGCTGCTTTAAAATCATGGCATAAGTCTTCATTGTTATCTAATTGACGCATTCCAATAATTAATGTATAAGAAATCTCTAATTCTTCAGCGCAATTAGGACAATGTTTTATATGCCTGGCAAAGTCAACTACCTTATCGTCAGGCAAAGTTTTATCAATGAATTTCATGATATTTGATTGTGCTTCCAAACAAGTCATGGTAGTTTCTCCCCTAAAATAAAATCAATATATTAAAAAGAACCTAGATCTAATACGGATCCAGGTTCTTTTTAGTACTAAATCTTAGTTATCGATGAACTTCTCTTCACCATTCCAACTATATAATTTACGTACTTCCTCGCCAACCTTCTCTGATGGATGCTCGCTAGCTAACTTTCTCATAGCCTTGAAGTGAGCCTGTCCACCTGCTGCTGACATATCTAATAAGAAATCTTTTGCAAAAGTACCATCCTGAATGTCCTTAAGAATCTTCTTCATAGTCTTCTTAGTCTCTTCAGTAATGATCTTTGGTCCAGTAATATAATCACCATACTCTGCAGTATTAGAAATAGAATATCTCATTCCAGCGAAGCCTGATTGATAAATTAAGTCAACGATAAGCTTCATCTCATGAATACACTCAAAGTAAGCATTTCTTGGATCATAACCAGCTTCTACAAGTGTTTCGAAACCAGCCTGCATAAGAGCACATACACCACCACAAAGAACAGCCTGCTCACCGAATAAGTCAGTCTCTGTCTCAGTTCTAAATGTAGTCTCAAGTACACCAGCTCTTGCTCCACCAATACCTAAAGCGTAAGCTAAAGCCTTATCCTGTGCCTGACCAGTAGCATCCTGATGAACTGCAATAAGACAAGGAACACCCTTACCTACCTGATACTCACTACGTACTGTATGTCCTGGTCCCTTAGGTGCGATCATTGTTACATCAACATCCTTAGGTGGAATAATCTGATTGAAGTGAATTGCGAAACCATGAGCGAACATAAGCATATTACCAGCCTCAAGATTTGGCTCGATATCCTTCTTATACATATCTGCCTGTTTCTCATCGTTGATAAGAATCATAATGATATCAGCTAACTTTGCAGCCTCAGCAGCAGTATATACTTTAAATCCCTGAGCCTCAGCCTTAGCCCATGACTTACTACCTTCATATAATCCAATGATAACATTACATCCTGACTCCTTTAAGTTAAGAGCATGTGCATGTCCCTGGCTGCCGTAGCCAATGATTGCGATTGTCTTTCCATCTAAGATAGATAAGTTACAATCTTCCTGATAAAAAATCTTTGCTGACATTTTATTTACCTCCTAAAATAAATAATTAAATTTATAGTTATTACTCTATTGAAGTAATCACTTTACAATATTATTGGCAATTGCCTCTTGTTAAACCTGTTAAACCAGTTCTAACCATTTCTTCAATATGGAAGCCATCTAACAATGCGATAAAGGCTTCTATCTTATTAACATTACCCGTTAATTCGATCATTAGCGAATCGCATGATACATCAACAACCTTTGCTCTAAATACATCAACCATAGAAATAATCTGCTGTCTCTCTTCTAATGATGCTTTAACTTTAACAAGAACAAGTTCTCTACAAACTGACTCGCCATCCTTTAATTCTGTAATTGAAATAACATCTTCAAGTTTAAGAAGCTGTTTTTTTATCTGACTTAATATTCTATCATCTCCAAGTACTGCAACTGTCATTCTTGAATACTTTGGATTTTCAGTGACTCCAACTGTTAAACTGTCTATATTATAACCTCTACGGCTGAACATTGCAGATACTCTGCTTAATACTCCAGACGTATTATCAACTAGTAATGATAGCACCATTTTTTTCATAATGTATCCACCTTTCAACAATATTACCTAATTAATATATTTTAACCACATAATATAACTATGTCAATAGTCTATCAACAAGCTTTACTGCTTCATTTGCATCTTTGGAGTAGCCATCTGCACCAATCTCATCTGCAAAATTTTGTGATACAACTGCACCACCGATAATAATTTTAAAAGGGAGCTTGTTGCTATTTCTATAATCTACAGCGTCTTTCATTCGCATCATTGTTGTTGTCATAAGAGCAGAAAGTCCAATAACGTCTGCATTGTTTTCTTTTGCCGCATTAAATATAACATCTATTGGAACATCTTTTCCTAAGTCAATTACATTATATCCATAATTCTTAAGCATAAGTACAACTAGATTTTTACCGATATCATGAATATCTCCTTCTACAGTAGCCATAATTACTGTTCCTTTATTCTCATTTACATCATCTGATTTTAAGAACGGTGTAATATATTCGATTGCCATGTCCATTGCTGTGGCACCGGCAATAAGCTGTGGTAAGAAATATTTCTTTTGTTCAAAATATTCGCCTACTTTATTTACAGCAGGGATCAAGTCATTATCAATTATATCCTTTGGACTCTTACCAATTTCAAGCTCTTTTTTTACGTCATCAACAATTGTGGACTTATTTCCTTTAACAACATCCAAAAACACTTTACTACCAACTAAATCATCTTTTATTTTAGCACTAGTTTGTTCGGTTGTTTGATTTAGTTTTACAACATTGCTTACATATGTATTATCTGAATCCTGCTTTGCAATAAGTAAATCTGAAGCGTATGCAGCATTCATAAGCTGTGCTTGACCTGGATTACATATTGCCATTGTAAGACCTTTTGATATTGCCATAGTTAAAAAAGCGACATTAACATTAATTCTTTCAGGTAATCCAAAGGAAATATTGGATAATCCACATATTGTAGGAATATGTAATATATTCTTACAATATTCTATTGTTGCAAGGGTTTCAATAGCTGCCTGTTTGTTTGCACCTACAGTTGCTACAAGTCCATCTATTACAAGACAATTTCTATCAACATGTTCTTCTTCAGCTATTTTAATTAGTGTATTAATTATTTCTATCTTTTCTTCAAAGCTTTCAGGTAATCCCTTATCAGACAATGGTAATAAAATACACATTGCCCCATATTTCGCTGCAATTTTCATTAACGGACGACATTTACTTTCTTCTAATGAAATCGAATTTATTAATGCTCTACCTGGATATACACGCAAGGAATTTTCTATTACATCAACATGACTTGAATCTATACAAAGAGGTGTATTTACAACGGATGTTACCTCGTAAATGGATTTTTCCATCATATCTTTTTCGTTGATTCCGTTCATTCCCATATTAATATCTAATATTTTAGCACCACATTCAGTTTGTTCTTCTGCCATATCACAAACTAAATCCATCTTTCCTTCTCTAAGTTTCTCTTGAAGAAGCTTCTTTCCTGTAGGATTTATTCTTTCTCCTACAACTATAAATTGACCATCTAATGAAATTTCCTGAATTTGACGTTCACTTGATAAAACTCTGTCATTAATTGGATTAGCAACAAAAGGCTTGATATCAACATTTCTTACATATTTCTTTAGGGTTTCAATATGTTTAGGTGTTGATCCACAACATCCTCCAATTAATCTTACACCTGCATCAACTAATTCTTTTCCGTATGTTGCAAATTCATCAGGAGTCATTCTATATACTGTCTTACCATCAATTAACTCTGGCATACCATTGTTTGGTTTGGCAAGAATAGGTACCTTAGCGTATTTTAACATCTGCTTTATAAGAGGAATCATTTCTTTAGGGCCTGTAGAACAATTAATACCTACCGCATCTGCTCCAAGTGATTGTAAAACAACAACTGCTGATTCTGGTGTTGATCCAAAGAAAGTTTTACCATCCTCATTAAAGGACATACTAACTAATACTGGCAAATCACATATTTCTTTGACTGCAATAAGAGCAGCTCTTGATTCTGCTAAGCTCATCATTGTTTCAATAAAAAATAAATCTACACCTGCATCAACTAATATAGTTGCCTGTTCTTTGTATATGTCAACTAATTCTTCGAATTCAAGATTACCCATTGGCTTTAACTGTTGACCAGTCATAGTCAAATCACCTGCTACATAACCTCGGTTTCCCTCTTGTTCAACTGCTTGCTTAGACAAAGCGACTAATTGTGTATTGATTTCCTTTATCTGATCTTCAAGACCATATTCAGCTAGCTTAATTCTATTAGCTGTAAAGGTTGGTGCAAGCAAAATGTTACTTCCTGATTTAATATAATCTGATTGAAGCTTAATAATATGTTTTGGATTATCTAATATCCATTTTTCTGGACATACTCCAATTGGCATTCCTGCTTTTTGGAGGTTACTACCTGTTGCACCATCCAAAATTACTATTCTACTATCTATTAACCGTTTGAATAATTCTCGATTCATTGTATATCCTCTTGTATATTAAAACTGTCATTTATATGAATTTTACAACATCAAATTCATATTGAATTAATTTTGTTCTTTAAAAAAATTTATTATAATCTATCATATTGCTAATATAAAGTTTTTAATCAATGCTTCAAATTGCTTAGCAACTCTATTAGCTGTTTCTTTTACTTCCATATGATTTAATGGCGTACTACTCATGCCAGCTGCAAGATTTGTTATACATGATACTCCTGCTATAGACATTCCCATATGCTTGGCTGCCATTGCCTCACATGTTGTACTCATTCCTACTGCATCTGCTCCAAAACCTCTAAACATCTTTATTTCTGCTGGTGTTTCATAGCTTGGACCTGTTGTTTGTAAATATACACCTTCTTTTAAGTCGATATCTAAAGAAGATGCTGTTTTTCTCATAAGTGCCTGCAATTCAACATCATAAACATTAGACATATCTGGAAATCTAGTTCCCAATTCTTCTACATTTTCGCCAATAAGAGGTGAATCAACAAAAGAAGTAATTTGATCTGTTATCATCATTAGTGTACCTGGTTTAAATGATTCATTAATTCCACCAGCTGCATTAGTCAAAATAAGCTTCTTTGCTCCAAAAAGCTTCATTAACCTAATTGGCATAACTACTTTATGCATACTATAGCCTTCGTAGTGGTGAACTCTTCCTTGCATTGCAACTATTTTTTTATCTCCAATCAAGCCAAAAACAAAGGTACCAGCATGACCTGAAACTGTTGATATTGGAAAACCTTTAATATCTTCATAAGGAATTAAAACTTGATTAGTAATATTATTAGCAAAATCTCCTAATCCCGAGCCCAAAACAAGTGCTATTTCTGGTTCAAAAGGAATTCGTGATTTAATGCTATCATATGCTTCAATTAATTCGTCGTATAATCTGCTCATAGGGTACCTCCTTAATTTTGTAAATGTTTATTTAATTTTCACTTATTACTTGAACCTCATCTTCCCAATAACATACAACTGGGAAGCCTCCCTCTACATAATCAAATATTGTCTGTGCAACATCATATGGTAAATTAACACATCCATGGGAGCCATCATATGTATAAATATCACCACCAAAATCAGCTCTCCAGGCTGCATCATGCAATCCTATATCCCAGTTAAAAGGCATCCAAAACGAAACCTTTGTCTCATAATCAGGTCCTTTTAATGTTGCGTCATATGCCTTATATGTAATTCCATATAAGCCTCCTGGAGTATTCAAAGATGGTCTACCAGTTACACAATCACTTTCAATAATTTTGCGTCCATTAATATATAACCAAACATGTTGTTTTGTTAAATTAATTTCAACATAGCTATTGCCAATATCATTTGTATCACACATTGCATATCCTTGAAGCTTGTATGCCGCCTCTATATTAAAATCTTTTTTCTTTGATAAATAATCATATAGTTCTTCAGATTCTTTTTCAGGATCCATTATCCATCCATAGTATCCATCACCATATATCAAAATAGTTTTACCATCACTAGTTTCAAACTTTCGTGGTTTATCAATTGTAGTAAATCTTTCATCAAGCTTTTTTACATATAAATCAACATTTCTACGTGTTACTTCTACCTCGCCTTTGTCGTTTAATGTACCAATTTCAGATAAATCCTCCCGAGGAATCTGGAATTGATAATCGCCAAAAGAAAGAACTGCTTTAATTGCAAGAAAAGCCTCTGCATTCTTTTTTGTGTTAATAATTGACTCAGAATTTTCTGTTATTTCTGCTGGGATATAACAACCTGCTTCAACTAAATCAATCGTTGTCAAATATGAATCAAGAGCACTACAGATTTTATCCATAACCAAATCTTTATCCATTTTTGTGCCTAATTTTTCTGGAGTAACAATAACCTCTCCATTGGTCATTTCAACCTTAGCATTAATTGATGGTTGCATATTGTATGCTAAAAAGTAATTAAATCCTAATATGTAATCTGACAATTGTTTTTTATCATAGTTAACAACATATTCAACTTTATAATGGCTTTCTGTAAACAAATCAATAAACCACAAAATTGCATTGTTTTGTTTTCTTATGTCCAAAACACTTTGTTTTAATGAATAGCTTATGCCACCATCACCTTTATTTAAAGTTTCTTTACCGTTTGTAAACAAAATATCAAGGTGATACTTATCCATTTCAGTATTAAGAATACTTTCAACCTCTGCAATTGATTTACCAGAAACTTCAATATCATTAATATATGTTTTTGTGCTAAAATGATTTGAGAAATATACAAAACCACCTACATAAACACATATTATTACAGCTGCCACAATAGCTAAAACAATTTTTGTTCTTTTCTCCTTTTTTTTGTAATAATAAATTGAAGGATCTATATATGGAACATCTGGATTTCCCTTAGTAGTTTTTTCATCTTTTTTATTTGAATCTAAAGGCTTATTTTCATTATTGCTATTGTTCTTCGTTTTTGCAGACCTATCATCTGAAGTCTTATCCTTGTCAGCAGAAGAATTCTTATTGTCCTTATCATCAGAAGAATCCTTATTATCCTTGTCTTCAGAAGAATCCTTATTATCCTTATCATCAGAAAAATTCTTATTATCCTTATCATCAGAAGAATTCTTATTATCCTTGTCTTCAGAAGAATTCTTATTATTCTTACTATCTGATTCTATATTAGTGCTGTCTTTTTCTTTATCATTGGATTCTTTAGCCAACTTAGATTTTTCAATATCAGAAGAATTATCTTTCGAATTATTTACTTTTGAATTACTATCCTTTGAATTATCTTTCGAATTTTTTTCTTTTGAATTACTATCTTTTGAATTCTTTTCTTTTAAGTTATCTGATATGCCTATATTATTCGTATTCGGATCTTTTTTGGATGCTTTATTATCTTCTTTAGAATCTGTTTTTTTATTGTTCGTCTCTAAAGAATCTTTTGTTAATTCTGTAGAAACAGCTTTTTCTGTTGAATTATACGTATTTTTGTTTTTCTTGCTATTATTGCTCATCTTATCCTTCGTCCTTAACTATATTTAACATTGATATAATACTTTATATCATCTAGTATTTCAATAATTTTCACTTAATATATTTACTGTTTTTATTTTTGTAGCTTAATAAAAACTAATTCTGGAACATTGTTAATTCTGAATTTGAAGGTATGAATCCCCAAGCCCCCAGTAAGTAACATCTTTGTACCAGATTTATCATATAATCCATAAGAATATTTGGGAAAAATATTAAGCCTTGGGGATATAAATCCTCTCCAAAATGGAATTTTCAACATTCCGCCATGATTATGCCCTGATAATACTAAATCAAAACCTGTCTTTGAATAGTAATCAAAAAAATCCGGATTGTGGGCCAACATAATATTGTAACAATCTTTCGACGAATTAGAATCAATATACTCTATATCTGCATCCCTTAATACTGCTTCAGTCATTCTTTTATAATATGCTCTTGGAATATCATAACCAAATATTAACAGCTTTGAATTATTGATTGTAATAATATCTTGTTCATTTTTCATCAAATGAATATTACTACTTAGTTTGTTAGTGTAATCCTTCCAAAATATATTAAAATCCCTTATCTCATCAACGTCAAAACGTTCATCATCTGGTTCACTAATCCCTTTTTCATGATTGCCATATGAATAATAAACAGGGGCTATACAAGAAATTCTGTTCAAAAATTCTAGAGTTTTATAACCATCTGCAATTTTTTCATGTCTACAGACAAGCATATCTCCTGGTAAAAGAATAATATCAGGATTTAATGATCTTATTGTACGCTCTAATTTGCTGTTTTTTTCATCATAAAATACATTATGTAAATCAGCAAACATAACAATCCTGACTTCATTATTTATTTTCTCGCTTTTAATTGTGTATTTTTTTACTCTAAAACGCTTACATTCTAGAATACCATCAATAAAAACAAGTATTCCTATTAAAAATAAAATAATCAAAATATAAATCATTTATTATCTCCAAATAATAATTAAACATTTAAAATTTATTTTAACATAAATATTTTATTTGACAAATCATTTGTTAAATAATGATATAAATATTTTATTTGATAAATCATTTGTTAAATAATGATATAAATATTTGTGTTTAATAATGATATAAATATTTGTAAATTAATGATATAAAATTTATTTAATTGATATAAATATTTATGTTAAATAATGCTATAAATATTCTGTTTTTATATTGTTAATATATTCTGTTTTATATTATTTTATATTGTTTTTAATTATATATTTTAATTATCAAATAATTTATCTTCCTTCTACAATCATTTTATAATAGTCAGGTTTCAATTTTTCATTACATGAATACTATATAATTAAATATTAATTATAGGGTATATCGTATGTGCGGAATTGCTGGATATTTTAATTCTTCTATAGATTATTCCAATGAACCAAAAAAACATTTTACTATATTAAATAATATGATAAAAACATTAAAATATCGTGGTCCTGATAGCGACGATTATAAAATAATAGGTCCTTGTTGTTTTGCTCACACCAGACTAGCAATTATTGACTTAGAAACTGGCGATCAGCCTAAAACAATAACTTATAATAGTGGGCATTTTCACATTGTTTTTAATGGTGAAATATATAATTATAAAGAATTAAGAAATCACCTATTAAAAGATGGATATAAATTTGAAACCTACTCTGATAGCGAAGTTTTACTATATATGTATATAAAATATGGTCAAGATTTTATCGACTATATTAACGGTATTTTTTCAATTGCAATATTTGATGAAACAGCTAACACTTTACTCGTTTACAGAGATAGATTTGGAATAAAACCTTTATATTATTCAATCGTTAAAGATACTTTTGTTTTTGCTTCTAAAATTGATACTTTGTTTGAATATCCAGGTATTAGACCTTCCATTGATATTACTGGATTAAACGAAATATTTTCATTAGGACCTGCAAAAACGTATGGAAGTGGAATTTTTCTTGGTATAAAAGAAGTATTACCTGGCGAAGTAATTTGTATAAAAAATAAAATTATTAAGAAAAGATTATATTATAGATTAAAATCTGTTCCTCATGAAGATTCATTAGAAGATACTATTGAAAAAACTAAAGCTTTAGTTGTTGATACAATAAAAATGCAAATGGTTTCTGATGTTCCAATATGTACTTTTTTATCTGGTGGAATTGATTCATCTCTTGTTTCTAGCATTTGTGCTAAAAATTTAGATGATAAGCTATCAACATATTCATTTGATTTTGTAGGGAATGATAAGCATTTTTTGAGCAATTCTTTTCAACCTTCCCAAGACAGACCATACGTTGATATGATGATAGAATATCTTAATTCAAATCATTCATATTTATATTGTAATAATGAAAATATGTTTGATTTGCTAGAGGCATCAGTTGATTCAAGAGGCTTTCCAACAATGGCTGATGTAGATTCTTCACTTTTGTTCTTCTGTAAAGAAGTATCAAAAAATCATAAAGTTACACTAACAGGTGAATGTGCGGATGAAATATTCGGCGGATATCCATGGTTTCATAAGTCATGTGCTGTAAATACATTTCCATGGATGTTTGACATTTCATTTAAGAAATCCTTGCTTAATTCAGAATTTGCAGCAAATCTTCATATGGAAAGCTATATTCAAAACGCATATAATAACACATTATCTGAAGTAGATATTATACCGAATGAAACCGAAAAAGATAAATATATAAGGAAAATCACTTATTTGAATATTAGGTGGTTTATGCAAACTTTATTGGATCGTATGGATCGTACTTCAATGAGCAGTGGACTTGAGGCTCGTGTTCCATTTGCGGATCATAGAATCATTGATTATGTTTATAATATTCCATGGGAATATAAATGTGTTAACAACGTTCCTAAAAGCCTCCTTAGAGAAGTTGCTAAGGATTATCTTCCTTATGAGGTATTAAACAGGCCTAAAAATCCATATCCAAAAACATATAATCCACAATACGAAAAACTTTTGTCAAATAAACTAACAGAAATACTTGAGGATTTTACATCTCCACTTCGTGGATATTTAAATATTTCTTATGTTAAGGATTTTATTAATTCCCCAAAAGAATATGGAAAGCCATGGTATGGTCAATTATTAGCAGGTCCACAAATGATGGCATATCTTATCCAAATTGATTACTGGATGAGGAAATATTCCGTTTCAATATAAAAAATAAATGGGGTACATATTTTGTATTTCACGGCTAAAAACTAGCTGGAACATAAAATATGTTGCCCCATATATTTATATAATAATTGGTTGAAGCTGTTTATATTCTAATGCATGTTCTAGGGTTTTATTTATTTGGGTTACATCTGCTATCATGGAAAAGGGTTTATTTATAGGATCATCTTGCCCAAATGGTACAAAATAGACATTTTTTATAATCATTAATTTTCCAATATTCTGCAAATTTATTCCTAATGCATCATTGGTTGATATTGAGATTACAAGGGGTCTGTTATTTCTTATATGTGCTTTAGCAGCCATTAATACTGGTGTATCAATTATGCCGTTGCATAGTTTGGCTGCTGTGTTTCCTGTGCAGGGAGCTATTATCATTATATCAAATAGCTTTGATGGTCCAATAACCTCTGCTTTTTGTATAGTATTTATTATATCGTTACCTGTAATTTTCTTTACATCATCAATGAATTCCTTACTCATTCTGAATCTGGTATCAAGATTATAAGCATTATAGGACATTATTGGAATTATATTTGCACCACACTTCTTAAGAATATCTATTTGTTTTAATATTTTATCGAAGGTACAAAAGGAGCCTGTTATTGCAAAGCCAATGTTTCGACCTTTAAGTTCCATATTATTACCTTCCTTAAATATTTTATTATAGAGGAATTATAGTTGAAATGATTTTATTTATTGCATTTGCTATTATTTCACCTGCTTTACCTGGATAGTATTTGCCAGGTATTCCTAAGCTTTGATGATAAAAAATGTTGTTGCTAAGACAATAGTTTGCGTCTACTCCTCCCATGCCTGAAGCAATATCATATATCATAATATTTTTTGAACATTTATCTATTTCATTTTTGGTAAAAACAATAGCTGGAACTGTATTAAATACATAGCTATATTTAGATAAATCCATAGTATTTATATCACTAAAATTATAATAACCATAATTATTTTTCTGAATTTCATTTTTTAATTCTTTATTTCTAACTAAAACGTCAACATTAGCATTATGCTTAAATAGCTCAAATGCTAATGCTTTTCCGCAATAACCATAACCAGTAACAAGGCAATGGCTTTCTTCTATTACAGAATTATAATTACTAGCTTCTTTAATTATTCCTTTTGCAGTTAATATTGCATTTTCAGTTGTTACTAATTTATCTTTTAAATATTGATAATACATAATTTTATTTTTATTTAAAAAGCCTTCAAAGGTCTGGCTTACTTTGCCAATAAACAAATAGTTTGTTTTTTTTATTTTATTGCAAAGATCCTTTTCCTCTGTTTTATCTATTACAGGTTTACAAATTACTATAGAATTATCTTTTATTTCATATAAAGATTTAGATATTTCATATCCTAAATTATAGAAATATTCAGCAATATATTCCATTCTCCTATCATTTCCAATAACACATATATGTTTCAATTAATTATCCTCCTAAAATATAATATGCAAAACAAAATTATTGGTTATTTGATATGTATGATTTTTTTTAGCAAAATATTAATTGTATAATTATAATCAATTTTGTTTATTGTTATATCCGAAAAAATATCAATAGATTTATATTTATAGTTGTTTATGTATATATCTAATTTACCTATTGGCTCATTTGCTTTTACTGGTGCAGATATATCTTTACATATATTGTGCCTTATTTCTATTTTATCATTGTCGAAACAAAGTGCTTCCACGTCATTTTTAACATACGGATTTATTTTTTTTGCTTCTATGCCCTTATGTACATTAACTTGGGGAATATAGTAATTCCTATCAATTATTTTTTTTCGTTCATAATTTATTAAAATATAATCAAGTAATTTTCTAGAATCAATCCATTTATAATTCTTATGATTTGGCCAGCCTGCGCCAAGAAAGGCTACAACAACATTTTTGTTATTTATAGTTACAGCACATACATAGCAATAGCCTGCATCACAGGTAAAACCTGTTTTTCCACTAAGAACACCCTTATACATATCTAAAAATATATTTTTATTATTAACTGAAAAAAAACGTTTTCTTTCAATATCTGTAAAACTATGGGATTTTGTTTGACTAATATTAATAAATTCATTCTTTTTAGGCGAATCATAGCAACAATATTTCATGAGCCTTGCTAAATCTACAGCTGTAGTATGATGAAATGATTTTTTATCTTGTTTATCTAATCCATTTGGAGTAATAAAATATGTATTATCAAGACCTAATTGCTTTGCTTTATCATTCATAAGCTTTGCAAAGCCTTCTTCAGTTTGACCAATATGTTCTGCAATTGCCACTGCTGAATCATTATGACTTTCTAATATGAGTGAATAAAGCAAATCACTTAAATAATAGCTTTCTCCTTTTTTAATACCAAGTTTTACTTCTGGCATTTTAGCTGCATAACAAGAAACTGTTACAATATCTTTAGGATTACCTAACTCCAAGGCTAAAATTAAAGTCATTATCTTTGTAGTACTTGCCATTGCCCTTTCATCATATCCATTTTTTTCATATAATACTCTTCCACTATCACCGTCAATTGCTGCAGCTGATATAGAATATAATTTTTCTTTTTGTAATTGTTCCATTGCATAAGAGTTAAAGTAATAGCTATTAATTATTAATGTAAATAATAGCAAATATAACAAACCTTTATTTTTCATGCTGTTACCCACGAAATAATTCTTATTATATTAATATTACTCATTTGATAAAATATTATTTTTTTTTGAATACTTATAAACCAATTGCTTTAATAACCCTTTATCTATTGGCTTTATAATATAATCTGTCATACCTGCTTCTTTGGATTTAATTATACTGTCGCTAAATGCATTAGCCGTCATGGCAATTATAGGAATATCCTTTGAGTCTGCTCTATCCAAATCTCTTATTCTTTTTGTTGCATCTATTCCATCTAAATTAGGCATCATTAAATCCATAAAAATCATTGATATTTCGTAAGGCTTAGATTTTTCAAATATTTCAACTGCTTCAAATCCGTCATAGGCTTTTATTACATTATAATTGCCAAATGAAGATAAAAGAAAATACGCTATTTTCATGTTCATTTTATTATCTTCAACTAATAATATATTTTGACCATTGTCAACAGAAGCTAAAACCTCTGTCATAGAATAATCAATAGATTTTTCAATATTCTTTTCAAGTTTTAATGGCAAAACCACGACTACTTTAGTTCCCTTACCAACACAACTATTTATAGTTATCGTACCATTTAATAAATTTATTAAATTGCCTACTATAGCCATACCAAGACCAAAGCCTTGATAACTATTGGTAGCTTCTGTACTTTCCTGTGAAAATGGCTCAAAAATAGTATTTAAGAATTCCTCGCTTATTCCAATTCCATTGTCTTCTATTTCATATTTGATTTTTATTTCTTCACTTTGCTTTATTGACTCAATTGTTGAAGTAAAAAAAATATTACCTCCCTTATTTGTATATTTTACGGAATTACTTAATATATTTAATAATATCTGTTTTATTTTTACCTTGTCAGACAATACATATATATCTTTTTTTGTAAAATTTTCATAATTAAAATCAATTTCTTTTTGTTTCGCTAAACCATCAATTATACTATTACATTCATTAAATACTTCATCAATACAAAAAATACTATTTTGGCATTCCATTTTTCCACTTTCAATTTTGTTCATATCCAAAACATCGTTTATAAGAGTTAAAAGATGATCTGAACTAACAGATATATCATCTAAACATTCCTTTACTCTTGTAGAATAGTCATTTCCTTGTTTTGCTATATCCGTCATTCCAATTATGCCATTTAACGGAGTTCTTATATCATGTGAAATATGTGATAGAAAATCGCTTTTTGCTTTATTTGCACTATCAGCTTCTTTTCGAGCTTTATCTGCCTCATTCATAGCATTTTTCATGTTTTTTATTAATCGTTTAGATGCTAATGCATATATTACAAAGAAAAATAACACGATAAAAATTGCTATTGTAAAAATAATAATATACTGTGTTGTATTTTCGTTATTTATGTCACGTATAGTATTTTTCATAACATCGTAAGGCATATAAACCAAAAGATATAATTCCGAATCATTAATTGGTGTATAGTATATATATCCTTTTTTGTTTGTTATAGAATACTTACCAAATCCAGATTTTCTTTTAGTTATATCGGATTTCAACCTTTCATAGGAAAAATCATTATAGCAAGTTGCATTATCCTTAAATGCTTTATAATAATTTGTATAATGTATTGTTTCTTTGTGTGGTGAGTTATGAATAATGTAATCTCCATTGGTCTTAATAATACTTGCAATATAGAATGTATTATCATTTGCTTCATCCATACTAAGTCTATACTTAAAATATTCAACATCTATAACAGATACCATTCCAATTATTACATGATTGTCTAGCTTATATGGTTCAATTGATGTAGCTAATGTTATTGTATTAGGATTGCTAATATGTAAAATATCATTGTTGTCTGCTGAAACTGATATAATTCTTTTTTCACCTGCTTTGATCTTATAAAAAAATGATAGATTTTTGCCAGAAATATTGGTGCCCTCTTCATTGTATAGATTGCCATATATATCAATAAAAGCAAAATATTCTCTATTATTTATAGATGAAATATTTTTACAAAACGACTTTATATCCTCCATATTGCAATGATCATTTAATATAAATGAATTATACGAAGTATTCATTTCATTAAAAAAGGAATTAAATGATGTCTTAACGTATATTTCCATTAAAGTTGCTGTATCATGCATATATATTTCACATATTCCATCTGCAGCAATATCTGTTCTTTTTTTATTATATCTATTTATGTTAATTATTAAGATAACAATACATATCATACATATAATAAAAGAAAAAAAGAATAATGTATTTTTACTTTTAATCAATTTAATCAGCTTGTTTTTCATAGGTATATCTTCTATCCGTTCCTGTTTTCTTTCTGAATTTTTTAAGTTTTTTTCTTAACTTATTTGACATAATCATTGAATAATCATTATATTATTCAATGATTATTTTGATACAACTAAATAAAATTATCAATAATTTTTGTTCGACAAAATCAAACAAAATACTGCCACCTACATACAACATGCATTGTTTTTATTTAAAAATAAAAATACATTAGCACATAATATTAAAATATGTACCAATGTATTTTATTTAAAATTATGACAATACTTCTTTAATTGTATTTCTTACTGCATTTTCTCCACATAACATTTTATCAAGAAGGCTAATAATCTTATCTGACATATTATTCTTATTTAAGTCTGTTCCAAATAACTGTATATTAGATAATAAAGCTCTAACAGGAGATAAATCATTCGCTTTTCCAAGGGCTATATTAGAAACAACCTTCTGTAACTCATCAAGCATTGGATCTGAGCTTATAGAAAATGTCTTGCCTAAATCGTCAACTCCTAGCAAATATCTAAACCATCCTGCAATAACAAGGGGAATATATTTTAAATCAGCTTGTTTATTAACTGCTTCGTAGGATTTAATTGTTTCCCCAAATCTAATTGCCAGCTTTTGACTTGTATCTGTAGCAATTCTTTGTGGTGTATCAGGTAAAAATGGATTCGGAAGTCGTTCAGTGATTACTTCGTTAATAAAATCCTTTGGATTAATTATTCCAGGATTAACAACAACCGGTATCCCTTCTTCATAACCAATTTTATTTACTAATTTATTTAACATATGGTCATTCATCTCATCTGATATTTTACTATATCCAAGTAAACATCCGAAAATAGCAAGTGCTGTATGAAGTGGATTAAGGCATGTTGTAACCTTCATTTTTTCTGTATTATTGACCGTTTCCCTATCTGTGAAAAATACTCCGGCTTTGTCTAATGCAGGTCTTCCATTAGGAAATTTATCCTCAATAACGAGATACTGTGGGATTTCAGCATTAACAAATGGCGCAATATAAGTATTTTTTGAGGTTGTAATTGGCGCCATATTAATAAGCCCAAGTGCCTCAAGGCTATTTTTAATTGATTCATCTGGTCTTGGAGTTATTTTATCAATCATACTCCAAGGAAATGAAACTACTTCTTCGTTGGATACGTAATTAATGAAATCATCATCTACATAACCTTCTTTATACCAACCACTAACTATCTCAAGTACAGAATTTTTAAGTTTATCTCCATTATGACTACAATTATCCATGCTAACTAAAGCAATAGGTGCTTTAGTTTTCTTATACCTTTCAAATAATAAAGTAGCCACTATAGACATGGCATGTCTTGGTTTGACAGGTCCATTCTTAATATCCTCAGCGACAACATCCATCATTGTGCCATCTAGTTTATATATTGCATAACCTTTTTCTGTTATTGTAAAACTTATCATTTGAAGACTATCTTTTGATGCAATTTCAATTAAACGCTTCCATTCTGATTCATCATTTACATTTGCTTTTACTGAATCTGTTACACTTGAAATAACATCTAAAGTATTATTTCCATCTGGCTTTAATCCAACCAATAATGTTAAATTATCATATTTTCTATATATTTCATCAATTATTTCATAATCAAATGTATCTGATGCAATTATGCCTGTTTTTTCTAATCCTTCATTAAGTAATTTTTGTTGTAAATTAGCAATAAAACCTCTAAAAATATTTCCCGCTCCAAAATGTAGCCACGTAGGATTAGCATTTGTTTTATTTATTACTTCTTGTACATCATATAATGGAATATTAATATTATTTTCATTCCACCAATTTGCATCGTTTAATGAATTTAGTTTTAATTCCATATGTGCTCCTATCTTTGTACTCTTCCTGAACCATTTCCTTTAGCTAAAGCTTTAACTTCTTCTACTGAAACCATGTTATAATCACCTTCTACAGAATGCTTTAAGCAAGACGCAGCTGTAGCAAATTCAATAACAGATTGACTATCATAATTTTCCATAAGTGAATATATAAGACCAGCACCAAAGCTATCTCCACCACCAACTCTGTCAACAATATGTACAGGATAAGTTTTGCTAAAGAAGAAATCTGTTCCATCATATAACATTGCTGCCCACATATTATCTGTTGCTGAAATAGAAGTTCTAAGTGTAATTGCAACTTTCTTAAAATCAAATTCCTTAGCTAACTTAGAGGCAACCTCTTTAAAGCCTTCATACGACACTTTTCCAGCCTCTACATCAGTATCTGTTGCTTTAATTCCAAATACATCATTGGCATCCTCTTCATTAGCAATACAAACATCAACATACTTACATAATACTGACATAGTTTCTTTTGCTTCTTCTTTTGTCCATAATTTTTTTCTGTAATTTAAGTCACAGCTAATAGTAATCCCTCTATCCTTTGCAGCCTTGCATGCCTCAAGACATATATCTGCAACATTTTTTCCAAGTGCAGGTGTAATTCCTGTAAAATGAAACCATTCCACTCCGTCAAATATTTTGTCCCAATCAAAATCTTTAGCATCAGCCTCTGCAATAGCAGAACCTTTTCTGTCATATATTACTTTAGAAGGTCTTTGACTTGCACCTTTTTCAAGAAAATATATTCCAACTCTATCTCCGCCTCTTACAATATCAGATGTATTAACTCCAAATTTCCTAAGAGAATTAACTGCGCACTGACCAATTTCATGAGAAGGTAATTTAGTAACAAATTTTACATCATATCCAAAGTTTGCTAATGACACGCTTACATTGGCTTCTCCACCACCAAATGTAGCCAGATATTTTTCAGCTTGAACAAATCTCAAATATCCTTCTGGCTCTAATCTAAGCATCAATTCTCCAAATGTTACTACTTTTTTAGACATGTTTTATTTCTCCTTTTTATTATGAATTTTTAACAGTAAATTTAACTGAGCCATCACTATTAAGTACATTAATTTCTGAAAGTATGTTATTAACATATTTTGCATTATCGAAATCGAATAAAACCCCTTGCTTTGATGCATGATAAATAAACCTATTTATATTTGCTACACTTGCAACAATATTTCCGTCTTTTATACTTTCGATTGAAAGCTTAAGCATAGCGTTTACAGCTTTTTTAGTAAGCTTAGTAATTTCATCAAAACGTTTTCCAGCAATTAAGCTTTTGTTTACCATATAACTTCCACCACATGCAAATATTTTCTTATTCGTAAGATATTTATCAATGTTTTTCTCGTTTATTCCACCTGTTGGCATAAAACGAACACTAGTATATGGACCTGAAAGTGCATTAATCATATCAATTCCACCTGCTTGTTCAGCCGGAAAAAATTTCACATAATTTATACCATAGCTTAAAGCAGTCTCAATATTTGAAGGATTTGCACATCCTGGAACAATAATAATATTATTGTCAACACAATACTTTACAACTGCTTCGTTAATTCCAGGACTTACAATAAATTTAGCCCCTGCATCAACTGCAGCCTTTGCCTGTTCAATTGTTAAAATAGTTCCTGCACCAACAATCATGTCAGGATATTTTTCAGTTATCCTTTTAATAGCACCTTTTGCAGCAGGTGTTCTAAATGTAACCTCAGCACAAGGCAATCCTCCATCAATAAGCACTTTTGCCAAGTCACAAGCATCGTTTTCATCATCTATTACAACAACTGGTACAATACCAATTTCCTCAAGTTTTTTGTACATAATTAGCCCCTTTCCTAACCAAAGAAATATTTATATGTATTATCATAAGAAATATCTTTTACAATCTTTCCTAGTCTATTAATATCCTTAACAAACTCGCCTTTATTAACCTTTTCACTAATAAATTGACATAATATTCGTCTAAAATATTCATGTCTTGTATATGATAAAAAGCTTCTAGAATCTGTTAACATACCAACAAAAGATGTCATAAGTCCATAATTTCCTAATGATTCCAAATGATTTCTCATTCCAGTTATATGATCATTAAACCACCACGCTGCACCATGCTGAACCTTTCCTTTAACAGATGCTTCATTAAAGCATCCACATAATGTATCAATTGCAGCATTATCATTAGGATTTAAGCTATATAAAACTGTTTTAGGTAAATTGTCATCTTTATCTAATGAATCTAACAGTTTTGCCAGATTTTCAATAGATACCTGACTAAGTATTCTATCAAATCCAGCATCCTTTCCGACCCTGTCAAACATTTTCTTGTTGGTGTTTCTTGTCACTCCAAAATGGAGCTGCATTACCCAGTTTCTCTTAGCATATTCTTTTGCAAGAAACAACATAATAGCAGTATCAAACTTTTCTTTCATTTCAGAATTAATTTTATGATTAGTAATAGCTTCAAGAAATATTTCATTTATCTCAGTATCACTAGCAATACTAAACGGAATTATATCAAAGCTATGATCGCTGCTTTTTGCACCTAATTTATTAAAATAATCCATTCTACAAATCAAGGCCTTTTTTAATTCTTCAAATGAATTAATACTAAAAGAAACACTATCTGATAATTTGCTAATATACTCACAGAAACCTTCATTTGTTATATTAAGCAACATATCAGGTCTAAAAGTTGGAATGACATTACAAGAAAATGTCTCATCTTCTTTAATCATTTTATGCCATTTTAAATCATCTATTGGATCATCAGTTGTTCCTATACATTTTACATTAGACATCTTAATGATTTTTTTTGCTGAAAGCTTTCCTGAATTGATTTTTTCGTTGCAAATATTCCAAACCATATCTGCTGTTTCGCTATTTAACTCATAATCAATATCAAAGTAGTTCTTTAATTCTAAATGACTCCAATGATATATCGGATTACCAAAAGAAGCCTCTAAAGTTTTTACAAAGGCAATAAACTTATCATAATCACTAGCATCACCTGTAATTAAGCATTCATCAATACCATTTTGACGCATTAATCTCCATTTGTAATGATCGTGTTTTAACCACATTTCTGTTATATTTTCAAAATTTTTATCCTCTGCTATTTCTCTTGGATCTATATGACAATGATAATCAATTATTGGCATATCTTTAGCAAAATTATGAAAAAGTGTTTTAGCCAAATCATTTTGTAACAAAAAATCATTTGTAATTAATTGTTCCATATAAAATCTCCTTTTAGATTTTTCCATCCAATCTGTCTAACATATCAAAACAACCAAGTAAATACATAATACCTAATGCTCTATCATATAAACCATATCCTGGTCTGCATTTTTCATCCCATATATGTCTACCATGGTCTGGTCTAACGTATCCATCAAAATTACAATCATGGTATGCACGACATATTTCGAGTATTCCAGTATCACCATCCATATCTCTATGAGATGCTTCGCTAAAATCTCCATTATCAAAGTGCTTTACGTTCCTAATATGAGCAAAGGCAATTCTATCGCAATGCTTTCTAATAATATCAGCAACATTATTTTTTGTAGACGAGCCAAGTGAACCTGAGCAAAGTGTAAGACAGTTATAAGGATCATCAACAAGCTTTAAGAATTTATCTACTGATTCTTCATCAACAAGCAATCTTGGTAAACCAAATATATCCCAAGGTGGATCATCTGGATGTATTGCCATTTTAATTCCACATTCATGACAAACAGGCATTAATGCTTCAAGGAAATATTTTAGGTTATCCCATAATTTTTCCTTTGTAACACCTTCATATTGTTCAAATAGCGTTTTAAGCTTAGCCATTCGTTCTGGTTCCCAACCAGGCATTGTATATCCCTTTGTATTATTTAATATATATTCTGCCATTTCCATTGGATCTTGTTTAATTTTATCTTTTTCGTAATATAATGCTGTAGAACCATCTGGTAATGGATGATACAAATCTGTTCTTGTCCAATCAAATACTGGCATAAAGTTATAACATACAACCTTAACACCAAATTCCTTAAGATTATATAAAGTCTTCTTGTAGTTTTCGATATACATATCTCTTGTAGGTAAACCAATTTTTATATCATCATGAACATTAACAGATTCTACTACGTCCATATGAAAGCCATATTTATCAAGTTGTTCTTTTACTTTTTTTATTTCATCAATTTCCCAAACTTCGCCAGGTTGTTTATCATGAAGCGCCCAAACAATTCCCTTTACACCAGGAATCTGCTTAATCTGAGATAATGTGACACTATCGTTATTCTCACCATACCAACGAAATGTCATATCCATAGCAATATCCTCCTTAAAAATTAATATCATATACTTTATAGCATAGAAGTTAAAGTACAATAACAATATGATTTCAATTGTTACTCTAATTCGATATTATACCTCTTGTATACAAGTGTCAATACTTAAATAATTACATTTGAATAAAATTATATTATTAATATTTAACACTTGTATACATGTATGTTTTATTATATACTAATTATAAATTACATGCTTTTGTATTATACAGTGTAATATAATATATCTATATCTGGAGGGCATTGATATGGCATCAAAAATAATTTATGAAGATATAAAAAAGAAAATATTACATATGGACTTATTACCAGGTTTGCTTATTAGTGAGTTAGATTTATGTGAGCGATATGGTATTTCCCGTACTCCTACTAGAGAGGCTATTAAAGCTCTTTCAAAGGAAGGGCTTCTTGAAGTAAAGCCACATATTGGTACATTTGTATCTAAGATAGATATTAATAAAGTTTCTGACACAATATATATAAGAAGATGTTTAGAGCTATCTATTGTTTCGGAATTATGCTCTAATTTTAATCCTTCTTATGCTCTTCCACTACAACAGATTCTTTCAAAACAGCAAAGTCTTATTAATTCTAAAGAAAGCGAAGATTTAGCATGGGATTTCATGCAGTTAGATAATGATTTTCATGCAAAACTTTTTGAATTAGCTGGAAAGCAAGGAATATGGCAAACAATATGCTCACTTAATCAACATTACATTAGATTCAGAATTATGTTAATAAAAGATAATAACGACTCAATTAACGATTTATTTAATCAACACAATATAATATTAAAATGTTTGTTGAAACGAGATGCTGAAAAACTTTCTGATATTGTAAGTGAACATATTACAGATGGTTTCCAAAAATGTGGTGAAATGATGATAAATAACACCTCATTTTTTATACTACCTGACGAATAGAAAGTTCTTATAATTAATTGATATATATATATTATTTTGATATAATATTTCTATGTTATACATCTATGCCGTGCAGATAGGAGTTGATATAGATGAGTTCAAAATTCACATCTGAATTAACAGAAGGAATGGTTACACTTACAGATACATTCTCTACAACTGGTAAGTTAATTCTACAGAAAAATACCGTCATTACAAAAAGCATAATCAATATGCTCGTTAATAATGACGTTATTTTTGTTGATGTTGCAGAAGATGACGATGCTATTTCTTTGTCAGACACAAATGAAAATTCCATCTTTAATGCTGAGATTAATTTAGAATCTATCACTAACACTCCTGACTATAAGATGTTTAAAAGACGCTACGAAAAACAGATTACTAATATTTCAGAACATATTAATGATATTGTTAACAGAAATGCACCTGTGGATGCTGATGTTCTACTATCATGTACTACAAATATACTTAAGTCCACACAATCACCACTTAGCATTTTCACAATGTTATCAACCCTTAAGGATTATGATGATTCAACCTTTAATCATTCACTTAACGTCTCTCTTATATGCAATATATTCGCAAGATGGTTAGGTTTATCAAACAGTGAAATTGAACTTCTTACTTTGTGTGGTCTTTTGCATGATGTTGGCAAGCTTCTAATACCAAATGAAATAATAAAAAAGCCAGGTAAACTCACTGATCAGGAATTTAAAATAATTAAAACCCATACCCAAAAAGGTTATGAATTATTAAAAAAACGTAAAGCAGATTTACATGTTCAATATGCAGCATTAATGCACCACGAAAAATGTGATGGTTCAGGCTACCCGCTTGGAATGGTTGATAATCAAATTGACTGGGTTGCGCAGATAATTACAATTGCTGATATCTATGAAGCTATGACTTCTAACAGGGTATATCGTGGAGCTTTAAGTCCTTTTTCAGTTATTAATATGTTTGAAGAAGACGGACTTAGGAAATACAATCCAAAATTTTTACTTACCTTCCTTGAACACGTTGTTAACAGTTATTTGAACTGTAAGGTTAAATTAAGTAATGGTATCGAAGGTGATATTGTTTACATCAATAAAGTATCACTCTCTAAACCACTTATTAAAACCAACAATGAATATATAGATTTATCAAAAAAATCCGATATTAAGATATTAAGCATTTTAGAATAAAAAAAGTAAGGAGTCCATTATTCCTTACTTTTTTATTTATGTATATCAAAAATATTTATGTTTCAACCTTAATATTAATCTCTTCCATTGCTTCTTTTTTGAAGTCTTCTATTTTATCTGGAGAAATAATTGGTAATTCATCCATGGAAGTTACTCCAAAACTTCTTAAGAAATCTTCTGTTGTACCAAATAAAATTGGTCTTCCAATTGCATCTAATCTACCAACTTCGGCAACTAATTTATATTCAACAAGTTTATTTATTGCATGAACACATGACACTCCACGTATTGCTTCAATTTCCTGTCTAGTCACAGGCTGTTTATATGCTACAATTGCTAATGTTTCCATTA
The DNA here is from genome assembly GCA_029338675.1 of Lachnospiraceae bacterium. GTDB lineage: Bacteria > Bacillota > Clostridia > Lachnospirales > Lachnospiraceae > Coprococcus_C. The sequence continues at coordinate 39,623 of JAQYAV010000103.1, read as the reverse complement.
AAGAATCAGTTAATGTATGTTTTTTAGGCATATTAACCATCTTTGATAAAATATCAAAATATTCATTTTTAGTACATAATTGATATGAATTTTCTAGCTTAACAATACGTATGCCCCTATCTTCATTCTCATATTTTGCTGACAATGCTTTAATTGCAGATTCAATTTCTTTTTCTTCTACCTCAATTACTTTTGCTAAGTCTTTAACAGGAATTGCCTCCCCCATAGAAAAAAGAATCGCTTCAACTGCAGCTTCTAAATTAAATGTGTTCATTACAATCTCCTAATTATCCAATGTGTTAATTATGTATTTAATCTATCTCCAATGAATCAATAACTATTTCACCAAATAATTCTTCCTGCTTAATTACTATATGACCTATTTTCATCAATTCAAGAATAGCCATAAAAGTAACTATTACATTAATTTTTGATGCTTGAACCTCAAGTAAAGTTCTAAAGTTAATACCCTTAAGTCCTCTAATATTGTTACGGATTTCATCCATCTTATCCTCAATACGAACTTCTTCCTTCTCAATTGTGCCAAATTTACTTCTTATAGGATCTAATCGTTCAACTGTACGCTTCATAACCTGATTAAATATCTCGTTAAGCATCATAAGTGTAACATCCTTAGTTACCTCGCAAGGATCAATTTCTTCTTTGAATTCCTTTACTTCTTTAGGAATAGTAGCACTCTTAAAATATGCTTTTTCAGCATCAAGCTCCATATCTTTTAATTCATAGGAAGCATATTTATACATTTTGTATTCCAACAATCTTCTAACAAGCTCTGCTCTTGGATCTTCCTCTTCTTCCTCTTCTTCCTCTTCTTTAGGAAGTAGCATTTTAGCTTTTATACTAATAAGAGTTGCAGCCATAACTAAGAATTCACTCATAACATCTAAATCAGATTCATTCATCTCGTTAACATAAGCTAAATATTGTTCTGTTATTTCAACAATAGGAATATCAAATATATTAAATTTATTTTTTTCAATTAAATGTAATAAAAGATCAAGAGGACCTTCAAATTCATTTATTTTATATTCAGGTTTAGTATTTAATGACATAACATTCTCCTGAGTGTTAACAAAATCAAAACTGAAGTTATTTTATCAAACAATGCTATAAAAGTCAAAGTCACAGTATAAATTATAAATAATTTTATTATTATCTATTGACATAATTAATTATAAATGCTTTTTGCATTATATATTCACAGAATTAATAATAAATGCTTTTTGCATTATATATTCATAGAATTAATAATAAATGCTTTTTGCATTATATATTCATAGAATTAATAATAAATGCTTTTTCATTATATATTCACATAAATGCTATACAATAAAATATTAAAGTATTCTTACTATATATCCTAAATTATAATACACACCATTCCACCATTTGAATCATTCACTATTTTTTCCATTGTATCTTGAAGCTTTTGTTGACTTTCTTGATTTATTTTATTAATCTTCGACTTCAAGCCATCTTCAACCAATTGTTTTATTGTTTTTCCAAAAATATTTACAGCCCAAATATTTTTGTCAGATACACCATCACTTTTTATATATTTTATTAAATCAACAGCTTGTTCTTCTGAACCTACAATTGGTGCAATTTCTGTTGAAATATTGGCTTTAATCAAATGAATAGATGGAGCATTTGCCTTAATTTTAACACCATATTTATTACCAGATTTAATCAATTCTGGTTCGTCTAATAATATTTCACCTTCTTCAGGAGTAACAGAGCCATAGCCTGTTTTATGAGCTTGAAGTAATGCACTACTTACTCTCAAGCATTTTTCCTTAGTATTAGACAGTTCTTTTATTTCTCTAATAAAATCATACTCATTATTGATTTCACAATTAAATAATCCAGATAACATTTCATAGTAATATTTATCAAATATATTTATTGTTATGTATACGCTTCCATCAGACATATCAATATTATTTATTTCAATATTTTCAATATAAGGATTGTCATTTATTGATATATCATACGCATCCTTCATAGAAATAATAGATTTAAGTATCCCTGATGATACGCTAATCAAGTTTTGTTTTATTTTGTCATTAAGCTCTTGTGCTTCAAGCCATTTAGGAATGTTAAAATTAATTGAAGAAATTGGAAAATTAAGCAATATATTTTGAAATAGATCCAATATATCTTTTTCGTCAAAATTCTCACAATTAAACGGAAGTATTGAAACTTTATATTTATCAGATAATTCTTCTGCAAGTTTTTTTGTTTCCTCAATATCTGGTGCAACAGAATTAAGCAATACAACAAAAGGTTTATTTAATGATTTTAATTCATTTATACACTTTTCTTCTGCATTTACATATGCAGCTCTATCAATACCTGTAATACTGCCATCAGTAATAATTACAATACCAATTGTAGAATGATCATATATAACCTTTTGTGTACCTATCTCTGCTGCTTTTGAAAACGGTATATCATAATCATACCAAGGAGTTCTAACCATTCGTTCCTTCCCATCCTCCATATAACCAGAAGCATTATCTATCATATACCCCACACAATCAATTAATCTTACTTTTGCTTTTACATTTTCAGTAATTGTAATTTGTGCTGCCTCTTTTGGAACAAATTTAGGTTCTGTAGTCATAATCATTGAGCCAGATGCAGATTGTGGCAGTTCATCTGCAGCTTGTTTGTATTCACTTTTATTATTAATTGTTGGCAATACAAATTTCTCCATAAAGTTTTTGATAAATGTTGATTTTCCTGTTCTAACAGGACCAACAACACCTATATATATTTCACCATTAGTGCGCTTTTCAATATCACTATAGATGTCCATAAAAAAATATCCTCCATAACTATTACACTATTAAATATATATGTATTAATTACGGAAGATATTCATGTTATAAATATTATATTTTTTTCTTAAACTACTATAACAATATTTCTTTATTTAGATTAAGATAAATTAAACAAAAAATCACCAACAACAAAAGCAAGCAAACAAATAAATAAGCAATTTTTTTATTTTTTATCTTAGTCATTTTATAATTATAAAACATTTCTTTTGTTTGATTATGATAGTCAGTTTTCACTTAATTCTCCTATTTATCCCAAGTAAGGTCTAATGATTCAGACGTTCTCATTCGTGTAAGTAATAGTTTTAATGCATCCTTAGCGCATAAGTCATTAAATAATACTTCATTTACAGCTTCCACAATTGGCATACTAATATTATATTTTTTAGCAAGTTTATATGCTGCTTTGGCAGAATATACACCTTCTACAACCATGTTTACATCATCCATTGCTTGTTTGTATGTGTAGCCTTGTCCGATTAAATAACCTGCTTTTCTGTTTCTACTATGAACAGACGCACATGTAACAATCAAATCACCAATACCAGACAAACCTGCAAAGGTTGAAGCATGTCCACCCATTGCAATTCCTAATTTAGTAATCTCTGATATACCACGTGTAATAATTGCTGCTTTTGCATTATCACCACAGCCTAGTCCATCAGCAATACCTGCTGCTAAAGCAATAACATTTTTTAGTGCTCCTCCAAGCTCAATTCCGATTAAATCTGGACTCGTATAAACTCTAAAATACTCACTCATAAATGCATCTTGAATAAGCATTGCAGTTTCTTTTGATTTAGCACCTACTACTACAGTTGTTGGCATTTTTTTGCCAACCTCTTCAGCATGGCTTGGACCAGATAAGGCTGCAACCTCACAATTAGGTATCTCATCTTTAATTATTTCTGTTAATGTAAATAAAGTATCTTCTTCTATTCCTTTTGATACATTTACAATCAATTGTCTATCCTTCACATATGGTTTAATCTTTTTTGATGTGCTTCTTATAAAAGGTGAAGGAACAACCATAACAATCATCTCAGCAGATGTTACTGCTGATTTTTCGTCAGTTGTAAATTTAACTTTTTCACTAAGCTTTACACCTGGCAATTTAGTCTTATGCTCTCTATCTTTGTCAAGCATCTTAATTTCATTTTCATCAATTGACCAAACAGTAACATCATGACCGTTATCATCTAATAAAACAGTAAGTGCCGTCCCCCAACTTCCAGCTCCTAATATTGTAATTTTCATAATGCCTCCATTTTCACTATGCAGTTTTCTTGTTTCCTATTTTGTTTTCTTCATGATTAATTAATCTTTTAATGTTGGCTCGATGTCTAAATATACCCATTGCAGCAATAACTCCAACAATTACAATACTTTCAATCATACACTTATATGAATGAGTATCATTTAAATCAAAGCTATATTTCCCATTTAAAGAAAAAATCATATATTCAAAGAAAAAGATAAGTAAAATAACAATTGAACCAACTGATACATATCTTGTAAATAAAACAATTAATGTAAAAGCCAACAAACACGAAATAATTATAATAGGATCAAAGAAGCCTAAAATAATTCCTGCTGTTGCAGCAATTCCTTTACCACCTTTAAATTTGAGATAGAAGGGAAAATTATGTCCTAATATAACGCCAAACCCAGCATATAATATATATACATTAACATTATTAGGATCAATATTATTCATAATTGTTCTGACAATTAAAATACAAAATACAGCTTTAAATAAATCTCCAATAAATACAACTAGACCAGCTTTTTTTCCTAATACACGAAGAGCATTAGTAGTTCCTGCATTACCACTTCCATGTTCACGAATATCTATTCCATTCATTCTGCCGTATATATATGAAGTCTGAAGTAATCCAAAAACATAACCACATATTAAACATAATAATCTATGAATTATCATTTTTCTTTCCTCTCACGTATAATAAATTTCAGTGGAGTACCCCTAAATCCAAAGGCCTCTCGTATTTTGTTTTCTAAATATCTTGTATATGAAAAATGCATTAATTCTTTATCATTAACAAATATTACAAATGTAGGTGGCTTTACAGAAACCTGAGTAGTGTAAAAAATCTTTAATCTTTTACCCTTGTCAGAAGGTGGTTGGTTAAGAGCTGTTGCTTCTGAAACAATTTCATTTAATACACCTGTTGCAATTCTAAGAGAATGATTTTCAATAACAGCGTCAATAACTTGAAATAAGTTATTAAGTCTTTGGCCTGTTTTTGCAGAAACAAAAATAAGCTCTGCATAAGGCATATAAGATAATTTTTGTCTTATTTCATTAGTGTATTTATATATTGTTTTATCATTCTTTTCAATTGCATCCCACTTATTTACAACAATAATCATTCCCTTGCCACGTTCATGGGCAATACCTGCTATCTTAGCATCCTGATCAGTAATTCCTTCCTCAGCATCAATAACTAAAACAGCAACATTACAACGTTCAACAGCAGATACTGTTCTAATAATACTATATCTTTCTATTTCTTCTTTAATTTTGTTTTTGCGTCTAAGACCTGCAGTATCGATAAAGACATATTCAGTACCATTTCTTGTAATGGTTGTATCAACTGCATCTCTAGTTGTACCTGCAATATCTGATACAATTACCCTATCCTCACCAATCAACTTATTAATTATTGATGATTTACCAACGTTTGGTTTACCTATAATTGCAATTCTAGGTCTTTCATCTTCAATATCTTCTGTTGCATCCTCTGGGAAATGCTTAACAACTTCATCAAGCATATCACCTAAACCTAATTGAGATGCAGCAGAAATTGGAACAGGATCACCAATTCCTAAATTATAAAATTCATACACATCTGGCATAAATTTTTCAAAGCTATCTACTTTGTTAACAACAAGAATAACAGGCTTTTTTGACCTTCTAAGCATATCTGCAACTTTTCCATCAGCATCTACTAAGCCTTGTCTTACATCTGTAATAAATACTATTACATCAGCAGTTTCAATGGCAATCTCAGCCTGTTCTCTCATACTTTTTAATATTATATCGCTACTCTCTGGCTCAATTCCACCTGTATCAACAATAGTGAAATTATAATTAAGCCAGCTAACATCTGCATATATTCGATCTCGTGTAACACCTGGAGTATCTTGTACAATTGATATTTTATCTCCAGCCAAAGTGTTAAAAAGTGTTGACTTACCTACATTAGGTCTACCAACAATTGCAACAACTGGTCTACTCATAGCATTTTCTCCATTTCATATTCTTAACTAATTAATAATACACTAATCATTAATCATTGTAAAGCATTATTACCGCTGCAAGATTTCCACGTTTTCCATTGGATGCTCTATGTGAAAAGAGAATTTTGTCATTACAGCATGTACAAATATCAGGCATAGCAATATGTTCTGCTTTTATTCCACAATTAAGTAAATTTATTCTGCATAATTTATGTAAATCAAGTTGATATTTGCCATTATGTTTATCAATTATTACTTCATCGTATTCATCTTTTGAAAAGTTTGCTTTTATTATATCAGTTACTACATTATCAACCTCATAGCATTTCTGACATATTGATGGTCCAATAGCACAGATAATGTCTTCTTCATTGCAAGAAAAGCTTTCTTTCATTTTATCGACCATTGACTTTGCAATATTCGAAGCTGTACCTTTCCACCCAGAATGCGCTAATCCTACAACCTTTTTTACTGGGTCATAAAAATATATAGGTACACAATCAGCATAAAATGTTATCAGTGGAATATTATAACAATTTGTAACAAGACCATCTGTATTCTTTATATCGCTTTCAATAACAATACCCTTTCCAGCATCATCTTTTGTTACTACATGAATATTTGTTGTATGCACCTGATCAGAAAAAACTAATTTTTTATAATCATATCCAACAGCATCAGCAAATCTTTTATGATTCTCTATAACGTTTTCTTTGTCATCCCCTCTAGAAAAGCTTAAATTCATACTTGAAAGATGTTCTTTGCTTACTCCGCCTAATCTAGTAGAAAAGCCAGATATAACATCACTATATTCATCAAAAATTTTATATTTTATTACAGGAACATATTCTTCTTTTTTATAAAGTGCAACATAAGTAGTTCTATCATCACTGTCATAAGAAATATTATTTATATATTTAATATTTTTTTCAAGATTAGCAAAAATTGTATCTTTATTTATTCCTAAATCAAATTTTTCTCTCATTTAATTAATCATTATAAATTCACCTTAAATACGAATAGTTTACAATCAAAAATATTCATACTTATGTCAATTTTTCCTTTCTTATTTATACTATAATTTTTTTTACATAAAAAAATCAAATGCATTTTTTACATGATTGATTTCATCTTTATTTATTGCAACAACATCGAATCTACACGGCTTATCAAAATAAAACCCTTTTCTGCTATAAATATATAATGCAGACTTGCATATTTTTTTCTGTTTATTGTAATTCACTGATTCAAGCGGATCTCCACATTTGTTTGATGATCTATACTTAATTTCGACAAATACAAGGGTTTCTTTTTCTTCAGCTAAAATATCAATTTCCCCAAATGGAGTAAATATATTCTTATCAATTATACGATACCCTTTGTCAGATAAATAAATTGCTGCTTTTTCTTCGTATTCTTTCCCAAGCTTTCGTTTATTTATATTATTGTTTTGCTTTATTTTAATACTGTTACTTTTTTTATCTATTATCATTCACTCCTTATATTAAAATATATCTGCAGCATATTACCAAAAATTAATTTTATCTATTGATTTTAGATTTAATTTTATCCATTTTATCTACGTATACTAATATTTCAGCAACTACCCCATATAATTCTGGTGGTATACACTCTCCAATATCAAGCTTAAGAAGCGTATCTGTTAAATCAGTATCTTTATATAACGGAACATCATTTTGTTTTGCAGTATCAATAATTTTATCAGCAATTGCACCCTTTCCTGAAGCAACAACCTGAGGTGCCTGATTATCTGGATCATACATTAATGCAACAGCTTTTTTTGACTTTTTCACTTTTTCACCCCATTATGAACGTATATAATTAATAATTTAACTTCTAACATCAAAAGTATATCTTTTAACAGATTTTTCCAATTCATTTTGAAATATTTCATTATGAACCATGTTATTAGAATTAGTTGTTTTAATATCAATATTATTTATATTATCGCTATTTCTATTAATTGTTTCACTATGTAAATTTAACCCATTATTTTTAAGTGCTTCCTGAAGCATATCCATATGCTCTTTAATTATTCTTGCACTCTCTTCATCTTCAACATAAAATTTAGTTATTACTTCACTATTATTAAGAGTAACATGAACATCTATAGGTCCAAGATTATCCATGTCTAAATGAAGCATTGCACTAATATTTTTTTTATCACTAATTTTAGCCTTTTTATTCATATATACAAACAGTTCTGAATTAAAATTATTTCCAGAAGCATTAACTGGTAATTGCGCATAGGCATACATATTATTTATATTTTGAATAAAATCAAGCTTTTGCTGCATTTCTTTGGCGTTGTTTGAAAACTCTTTTGCTCCACTATGATTATCACCTGAAAAATCATTAATCAACTTAGATAGCTTACTACTTGTTTCAGAATATAAATCATCTATCTCATTAGAATCCTTCATATTCTTTGCATCTAGTGAAAGCTCCTTATTAATAGATTGTTTTAGTATAAATATAAAACCTTCTTTTGTAATCAGATTGTTAAAATTCGACTGATTATTAAAAGTAAGTTCAGATAAATTATTCAACAAATCAGCCTTAGTTTCTGAAAAATTAATTATCTTGTTTAGTATCTGTTCACTTTCATCGGATTCAATATTAATCCTTGTAGCCAAATCCTCAGCATCTATATTTAAAATCTGCGCAATTTTAATTATAGAATCTGATATTTTATTATATTCTTTGTTTTCCGACGATATAGAGTTTTCTATTATATTACTAATATTATCATTAGTTATTTGTTCTTTATTATAATTATAACTTATTATATTATCATTGCTTTCAATACTATTACCTTTAACGCTATTATAATATTCATTTTGATTAGTAGTGTTTTGGTTGCCAATGTTTTGACTAATCAACTCATTTTTATCAACTATACTTATATCACCATTATTAAATAACGCCTTAACTATTTTATTTATCTCATTTGAAGGATTAATAGTATTATCATTTGCCAAGTCATTAATATAACCTTCTATTGAATTAGTCAAATTAGAAATATCATTTGTTAATTGATGCTGACTATTTTTATATTGATTATATATATCTATGTTCTCTTTTGTTATAGGAATATTAAGCTTTGTCATTGATATAATATCATCAACTGATACATTGGGAAAATTATATGATGCCTGCATAATTTTTTGCATAAAACGTTTATCTGTAGGCATATAATTATTTATTAGTGCATTAGTAATTTGTATATTTTTATCCGATGCAGCAAAACCGTTATTATTTAGTATTTGTTTAACGATATCATTAGATGTATTACTTGGACTAATCACTACACCATTAGAATTTTTTTGTTTTACAAAAAACTCAACTATAGAGCCAACATTTACTTTAATTTGTTCAGCCATTTTTGCATTAATTTCATTTCCGTTGTTTAGCTTAATCGTTAAAGTATTGTTATTAATTCCAATTACTTTTCCCGAAAAACTATCTCCCTTGGATAGTTCTTTTAAGTCTGCTATATTACTAATTTCAGCACCTGAAGTTTGATTTACATTATTCTCTTGATTAATAGATGATGCATAATTATTAATATTAGCTGATATGTTGTTGGAAACATTACTTATATTCATAAAATCACACCACCCTTTCTAGCTACAATAAATTCTTAATAAATGTTCTTCTGTGTATATCACATGGTCCTGCAGCTTTTAAATTATCAAGATGTTTCTTTGTTCCATATCCCATATTATTCTCAAAATCATACCCTGGATAAATACGAGCATATTCTTCCATCATTCTATCCCTAGTCACTTTTGCAACTATACTTGCTGCTGCAATAGATGCAGAAAGTGTATCCCCTTTTATTATCGGAACCTGTTTTACATCTATTTCAGGAATTTTAACAGCATCATTTAACAATAAATCTGGTTTAGTTTTAAGCTTACTAATTGCAGCTCTCATCGCCTCATATGTTGCTTGTAAAATATTTATTTCATCAATTCTTCCCCAAGATACAATTCCAACCTCACAAGCAATTGCTTTATCTAATATAATATCATAAAGTTCTTCTCTTTTTTGCTTAGATACTTGTTTTGAATCATTTAAGTATAGAAGCTCTTCACTATCAGGTAAAATAACTGCACATGCAACTACTGGCCCTGCCAATGGTCCTCTTCCAACCTCATCAATTCCGCATATATACTTATATCCTTGTTCATAATACTTTCGTTCAAATTCATACATTTTATGAGTACGAATTTCTTCGTTAATAATTTTGTTAATTTTTTTATTTGCTTTATTTATTAAAGTAACTACACCATTTCTTTCATCGCTATTATATTTATCGACAAATTGGCTTAAATTGTTTTTATCTGTGTCTTTAATATTTTTTAATTCTTTTGTAATTTCACTAATACTTATGCTCATAATTATCCTTTCTAACGAAAAAATGCTAACTATAATATAATTACAATATCATAATTAGCACTATTTCTCAAACGCAACTATTCAATATTATCTTATCTAATAACTCCAATTTTCTTAATTGGTGAAAGTCTAAATATTACCTTGCCAATTATTTCATCCTTGGAAATATTACCAACATCAGCAAATCTACTATCACTACTGTTATTTCTATTATCACCTAATACAAAATATTCATCTTCACCAAGTAATACCGGCTCACTTGCACGTCCAATCCTTGTAGGCTCAATACGTTCTAAACCATAATCTTCATTCATAAGATTGCCATTAATATAAATATTTCCATTCTGATCAATTTTAACTGTTTCACCTGGTAATCCAATTATACGTTTTACGTATTTTGTATTTTCATCATAGTTAAATATTATAACATCAAATCGTTTAGGATCAACAAATTTGTATGAAATTTTATCTACCCAAACGTAATCATTATTCTCTAATACTGGATTCATTGAAGGTCCATTTACTAACGATTTACAACCAATATATTTCAAAATAAAGAAAACAGCTAATATAACAACTGCAAAATAAACTATTAAGTTAAGTAATTCCTTAACTATATTTATTTCTCTTGGATCTCTTGTATCCTTCTTTTTTCTCTTTTTCTTTTTACGTTTTCTAACAAAATTACCATCTTCATCTATTTTGTAATCGTTAATATCATCTTCTACTTCCTCATCAGATTTACTTGATTCATCAATAGAAGTTGTTTCTAAAGTATTATCATCAGAAGAATTATCTTTTGTTTTCTTTTTTTTGAATAATTTTTTCTTTTCCTTTTTTGCTTTCTGATTTTCTTCTTTATCTGTTGAAGAAATATTTTTAGAATCAATTTCACTTGAATCTATATTTGCATTATCTGATTTTTTGTTATTAGAATCCATATTAATATCAACACTAGCATTATCTGTTGAATTATTATTTTTTGAATTATTATCATTTAATGACTCTTGATGCATATTGTTATCAATATCAGAATTAACATTTTCTTTACTCATGTATGTAACACCCACTTTATAATTTGTTTATGGCATCTCTAAACTAATTCTTCCAAGCTTACCACTTCTAAAATCTTCTAAAATAATATTAGAAGTTTTATCAATATCAACTTCGCCACCCTTTTGAATACACTGTCTTAATCTGCCAATATCTTCAATAATTTCATAATTTTTCTTAGAAGCATCAATACTATAACGCTCACTTAAAAGATTATAATATTTTTCTTTTAGATAATCAATAAAATACATACATAATTCACTTTTTGATATAATTTCATCATTAATTGAACCTATATATGCTATTCGTTTACCAATTTCCTGATCCTCAAATTTAGGCCATAAAATTCCTGGTGTGTCTAGAAGTTCAACATTTTTACTAATTCTAATCCATTGTTTACCTTTTGTTACACCTGGTTTGTTACCCACCTTTGTACATGCCTTTTTAGCATAAGAATTAATAAAAGTCGATTTGCCTACATTAGGGATACCAACAACCATTGCGCGAATAGGTCTATTTATTATCCCACGTTTTCTATCTCGTTCAATTTTTTCTTTGCAGGCTTCCTGAATAATATTAGTTACTTCCTTCATCCCAGAATTTTTCCTTGAATCAAGGCAAACAACAAAAAATCCTTTATCTTTAAAATACGAAACCCATTTATCTGTAATACTAGAATCTGCCAAATCAATTTTATTTAATAATACTAGTCTATATTTGTTCTTCGCTAATTCATCAATATCTGGATTTTTACTACTTAAAGGTGCTCTTGCATCTAAAAGCTCAACAACTATATCAACTAGCTTAATATCTTCCTGCATCATACGTCTTGCTTTAGTCATATGACCTGGATACCATTGTATATTCATTACTTTACTTTCCCCTTATCTGATTTAGGCTTGATCACTTTTGTTACTTTGCCAATTACTTCTGATTTAGTTATTAAGCCTATATTATTATATCTAGAATCCTCACTATTATTTACATTATCACCTAATACAAAATATTCATTATCTTTTAAAGTTATCTCTTCTGATACAGCACCACTTAACAATATTTTGTCATTAAATGGAAGACCTGTTAATTTTTCACTATTTATATATACATTTCCAGAACTAATCTTAATTTTTTCTCCTGGTAAAGCAATAACTCGTTTAATATCATAATATTCATTTTCATTCATTTTAGAAAATGCGATTATATCAAATCGTTTTATATTATTAACTTTATAATCTAACTTGTTTACTATAACAGTTTGATTATCTTTAAGCGTAGGGTACATAGATGGACCAACAACATTAATTGTTTGGAAACACATTACAATAAATGAATAACCTACAACAACTGCTATTAAAATTAATAGTAACCATTGCAAAATATTCATTAATATCTTCTTTACTTTTATGCTAAGACGAAGTCTTTTTTTAGAGCGTACATATGATTTTTTCATGACAATATCCTTTATATCAATATATTATTTTATATAAATATCTAAATATTTTAAAAATGACTGGAGAAAAACTCCAGTCATTTATTAAAAAGAATTATTTTACAAGCTCTTTAACTTTAGCCTTCTTACCAACTCTATCACGTAAGTAATTAAGCTTAGCTCTTCTAACCTTACCTCTTCTAATAACTTCGATTTTCTCGATAGTTGGTGAATGAAGTGGCCAAGTCTTCTCAACACCTACACCATTAGAACTCTTTCTAACTGTGAAAGTCTCTCTACAACTTCCGCCCTGCTTCTTTAATACAGTACCTTCAAAAGCCTGAACTCTTTCTCTGTTACCTTCTTTAATCTTAGCGTATACTTTAATAGTATCACCTACGTTAAACTCTGCTACTTCTCTAATCTGAGCAGCCTCAATGTTTTTGATGATGTCATTAGTGTTCATCAACATTACCTCCTAAAAATATTAGATGTTCTTATACTAAAATGTACAGAGGACCATCCCACAACTACATTAATCTAACATATAACAATAATAAAGTCAAGAAATAAATTATCAAAATAATAATTACTCATAAATTACTGAAATAATAATTTTCCATATATTATCAAAATACTAATATTATTATTTTTTTATCTTTCTAAAGAAAAATGTTTGTATAGGTGAAAAACCAATTTCCTTTGCATTATAGATTTGCTCAGTACTACCAATAAATAATACCCCATCATTAACAAGGGATTCATAAAATCCATTATATACATGATTTTTAGCTTCATCAGTAAAATATATAACAACATTTCTACAAACAATCAAATCGACATTTTTAAAATATGGATCTTCTAATAGGTTATGTTGCTGAAACTTAACACACTGCTTAATATCCTTATGAATTATATATTGATTATCACCATCAAAATCAAAATGCTTTTTTACATATTCTGGTGGTAATCCCACTATACTCTTCTTAGAGTATATTCCATTCCTTGCAAAGTTCAAAACATCTTCATCTAAATCTGTTGCAATAATATTCAAATCAGATAAAAGCATATGCTTTGAAAACAACATTGCCAATGTATAAGGTTCATCACCAGTCGAACAGGCAGCACTCCAAATTGTTAATTTACCTTTTTTATTACTTAGTAATTGTGGAATTATATTTTTCTCTAATATCTCCCATTGATTAGGATTACGGTAAAATTCTGACACATTAATTGTTATATAACCAACAAAGGTACGAAGCAGAGCTCCGTCATGCTTCATACCTTTATAAAATGCTTCCCAATCTTTATATCCCTTATTGGAATATAAAGTCTCAATTCTTCTTTTCATCTGGCGTTCCTTGTACATATCCAAATTGATGTTAGTCAATTTATAAACATCCTTCTTGAATTCTTCGTACCCGTATGCCATATTTTATTACTCCTCTATAGTAGCTTCCTCAACTGGAGCAAGTAAAGCCTTAATACTAAGACTAATCTTCTTCTCCTCCTGCTTAAAGTCAACAACCTGAGCTGTGATTTCCTGACCAATCTTGAATACATCTTCTGGCTTCTCAACATGCTCATTAGAAATCTGAGATACATGTAAAAGTGCATCAACACCTGGCTCAAGCTCAACAAATGCTCCAAATGTAGTCATTCTAGCAATCTTACCAGTTACCTTATTACCAACAGCATATTTTTCCGCTGCATTAATCCAAGGATTAGCATCTTCAAACTTAAGGCTAAGTGCAATCTTCTCACCCTTAATCTCTTTTATGAATGCCTTAATTGTCTCGCCTTCCTTTAATACATTCTTAGGATCATCAATTCTTCCCCATGACATTTCTGAGATATGAAGAAGACCATCAGCACCACCTAAATCAATAAACGCACCAAATGAAGTAACATTCTTAACTGTACCTTCTACAACGTCACCGACCTTAATTGAATCAAATAACTTCTTAGCATCCTCAGCTTTCTTAGCTGCAACTAATTTCTTTCTGTTACCAATGATTCTATGCTTGCTAGGATTGAACTCTGTAATAACAAACTCAATTTCCTGACCCATATACTTATCGAGATTTTTCTCGTATGTATCTGATACTAAACTAGCAGGTACAAATACTTTGCTCTCTTCAACCATAACGATAAGTCCACCATCAAGTACCTGAGTAACCTTTGCAGTTAAAACTGTTTCGTTCTCAAATGCCTCTTTTAATTTCTCGTTAGATTTTTCAGCAGCAACCTTCTTATATGAAAGTAAAACCTGTCCCTCACCATCATTAGTCTTAATAACCTTAACAGTAATTGGATCACCAACATTAGCAACTTTAGTTAAATCAAGATTAGGAGTGTTTGAGTATTCATTTCTAGTAATGATACCATCAGCTTTATACTGAATATCAACGATAATCTCATCTGGCTTAACATCGATAATCTTACCCTCGATAATACTACCCTGTTTTACCTTACTTTCATTTTCTTCTGATTGTTTCAATAATTCTTCAAAACTTAATTCTGCCATGCTGTTATGAACCTCCTTAATAATATTATTTGGGGTAGATGCCCCAGCTGTAATACCTACCCTCTTAGCGGATTCAATAACAGTCAAATCCAAGTCAACGAGTGTCTGAATATAGTAAGTATTTTTGCATTCTTTTTTACTTATGTCATACAGCTTTTGAGTATTAGAACTCTTCTTACCGCCTATAACAATCATTGCATCAACTGTGCTAGCAAGTCTACGTGCCTCTTCCTGTCTTTCACTAGTTGCGTTGCAAATTGTATTATAAACACGAACATTATAATATTTTTTTCGAAAAAATTCAACTAATTCTTCAAATTTTATCATATTAAATGTTGTTTGTGATACAATAATTAACTCTTGATCAATATTTATATCTAATTTTTCAGCCTTTTCTACGCTATCTACAACTAATGGTTTTGATATGCACCATCCAACAATACCTTGAACCTCTGGATGAGATTCATTTCCACATATAATTATTTGTTTATTATTTTGCGATTCCTCTAATACAATATTGTGAATTTTTTTAACAAATGGACATGTGGCATCAACAATTTCAATATTATTTTTTTCTAGTTCATCATATACTGCTTTACCTATTCCATGTGAACGAATTACCACTTTAATTTTATTAGACAAGTCAAGTTTTTTAATATCATCAAAGGAATTAACTATTGATACACCTTTTGTCTCAAGGTCTTCTACAACTTCCTCATTATGAATTATTGGACCATAAGTATATACTTTATAATCACTCTTTCCATCAATTAATGAATATACAGTATCAACAGCCCTTTTTACACCGAAACAAAATCCTGCCTTTTTTGCTAAAATTACTTCTCTCATAATTATTTTACTCTTTCAATTATTGAATTTACAACTTCATCTATAGTCATATTTGAAGTATCAAGATAATACGCATCATCCGCCTGCTTAAGTGGAGAAATTGCTCTGTTCATATCCTGATAATCTCTTTGTTCAATATCAGTTTTAATTTGCTCAATATCTGTTTCTTTACCAGTCCTAACCAATTGGTCGAAGCGTCTTTTAGCACGTGTTTCTACAGATGCAGTCATATATATTTTCACATCAGCATTTGGTAAAATATTAGTACCTATATCTCGTCCATCCATTACAACATCATTTTCTTTTGCAATATTTCTTTGAATTGACAACAATTTCTCACGTACTGCTTTTATTGCTGCAACCTTAGAAGCTGCATTTCCAACCTCTTCTGTACGAATTAACTTCGATACATTTTCACCATTTAAATATATCATTTGCTCTTTATTTTCATACTTTAATTCAATATCAATATTCGAACAATTATTAATAACATTTTCTTCTACAAGAAAGTCTATATTGTTTTTCAAAAAATAAAGTGCAATACCTCTATACATTGCTCCCGTATCTACATAAATAAAACCTAGTTTCTTTGAAACTAATTTTGCTATTGTACTTTTTCCTGCTCCCGCTGGTCCATCAATTGCTATATTCATAGTTATATTATCTCCTTTTTATGATAATAATGAAGCTGTACTCCATGCAATTTGTAAATTATAACCGCCTGTTAGTGCATCAACATCTAATACCTCTCCAACAAACATTAAATTTTTCACCCTTTTACATTCCATAGTAGACGGATTTACTTCCTTAACACTAACTCCACCTTGAGTAATTATTGCCTCGTTGTAATCTCTTAAGGATGTAGCATTAAGCGTAAACTCTTTTAATGTCTTAACTAGAAGTTGTCTTTCTTCTTTTTTAACTTCATTTACTTTTTTGTATGGATCTATTCTTGTAATATCAATAACAATAGGAATTAAACTTTTAGGAAGTAATTCATCTAAGGAATTTCTGAATTGTTTATTGATATTTTTTTGAAAATCCTTCAAAATTCTATCATCTAATTGTTCATAAGAAAGCGCTGGCTTCATGTCAATAACAACCTTAACACCATCATTTATATATTTACCAATATAAGATGAACCACTTAAAATAATAGGTCCACTAATTCCATAATGTGTAAACAACATTTCGCCAAATTCTTTATATATAAGTTTTTCTTTATTCTTAACTTTAGCAAACATTGATACCTGTACATTTTTTAATGCTAATCCCATAATATCTTTACAAAATGATTCCTTAATCTCTAAAGGCACCAAGGCAGGTCTTGTATCTACAGTTTTAATATCTAAATCTTTTGCAAATTTAATTCCGTCTCCAGTAGAGCCTGTCAAAGGATATGATACGCCCCCTGTAGCAACTACTATCTTATCAAATTCTTCTTCTATTTCTTCAGTATTTGATTTATATACAAGACCAGTTATTTTCTTTTCATATTTGCATTTTGAGGAATTGTCATCCTTTAGATATCCTTCACTTATTAAACTAATTACAGGGCTATTAAGATACACTTTAACATTAAGCTTATTTAATTCTTTTGATAATACACCTATAACATCTGATGAATGATCTGATAATGGAAATACTCTTCCACCTCTTTCGGTCTTAATTTTTAGTCCTAATCCCTCAAAAAAAGAAATGGTATCTTGAGAATTAAATTTATCAAAAGCACTGTACATAAACTTAGAATTAGAAACTACATTATTTAATAATTGTTCTGTATCACAATTATTTGTTAAATTACATCGTCCTTTTCCTGTAATGAATAATTTTCTACCAAGTCTATCATTTTTCTCAAATAAAGTAATATTATTTTTTTGTCTAGCTAATACTATGGCTGCCATCATTCCTGCGGCTCCACCACCAATAATTGCAATTTTACTCATAATATCTCCATATTACAAAAGTTTCTTTAAATCAGACTTTTTAAGCGTAACAAGAAGTGGACAATCTCCACTTAACGTTTCATCCGGATCCATAACAACATTAACATCATTTTTCTGTCGTATTGCTATAACATTAATTTTATATTCTTTTCTTAAATTAAGGTTTCTAAGAGATTTTCCAATCCATTCTTTTTTAGGAAGCATTTCTATAAGTGCAACAGTATCAGATAAATCAAAATACTCTAAAAAGTCATTTGACATAAGTTTTTTTGATAGATTAATACCTGATTCACGTTCAGGATAAAGAATTTTATCAGCACCAACCTTTGATAAAATCTCACCCATAAGCTCATCTCTCGCTTTAGCCATAACAAGTGGAACACCTACTGATTTAGCTGTCATAACAGCCATAATACTAGATTCCAAAAATTCAGCCATAGAAATAATAACAGCATCCATATTAGAAATTCCTGCACTTTTAAGTGCTTCCGGATTACGAACATCTATACTAATTGCACATGTAACTTTATCTGCTACTCGATTAAGCAGTTCCTCATCGCTATCTATAGCAAGTACATCTGCACCTAATTCACTGAGCGAAACTGCAATACTACTGCCAAATCTACCCATTCCCAATACAGCATATGATTTTTTCATGTAATTTTCCTCCAATATACTTCACTTTACACATACAAAACGTATTGCTAGCCAGCAATTATATTACCTTCAGCATAACTAACATTATTACTATTAACATATTTGTTGTTAAATGCAAGAAACATTGATATAGGACCAATTCTGCCTAAATACATAGCACAAATAACAATTATCTTACCAGCAACATTAAGTGAAGAAGTAATTCCTCTTGTTAAGCCCACTGTAGCTACAGCACTTGCCATTTCAAATGTTGCGTCAGATAATCCTAAACCATTTGTAATAATTAACAAAATGCTAAACATAAAAAATACACAGATACTTATTGTTGTTACTGCCAAGGCACGTTTTACAACAGCATCATTAATACTCCTCTTAAATGCAACTGTTTGTTTACGTCCTTTAACAACTGATACAACGGTAAAGAACAAAACTGCAATTGATACAGTTTTTATTCCACCTGCTGTACCAACAGGTGAGCCTCCTATCAACATCAATAAAATACTTACAATAACAGATGAAGATGATAATGCCCCTTGATCTATTGCTGCAAACCCTGCTGTTCTAAGTGTAACAGACTGAAAAAAACTATTTAATAGTTTGTCTCCAAATGACATATTTCCTATAGTATCAGGGTTATTATATTCGAAAGCAAATGTAAGAATAAATCCAAATATTATCAAAGCAAAGGTTGTTGATAACACGATTTTTGAATGTACACTAGTTTTCTTAAAAAACTGAGTAAATTTTATTCTTCCACAAATTATTTTTTTAATAATAGAAACAATATCCCACCAAACAACAAAACCAATTCCTCCTGAAATAATCAAAAATGAGGAAGTAAAAAGAACTAATGGGGAATTGTTAAATGATATAAGACTGTCTGGTCCAATAATATCAATACCAGCATTACAAAATGCAGATATTGCAGTAAAAACAGAATACCATAGACCTTTAATAAATCCAAACATTGGAACAAATTTAAATGAATAAAGCAACGCACCTGTTGCCTCCACGCATAATGAACCAAGAATTGCTTTTTTAACGAATTTAACCATACCTTGAAGACTATTTAATCCAAAAGCATCTTGAATAACCATACGTCCTTTTAATGTAACTTTTTTATGTAGAATAACCATTATTAAAGAAGTAAAAGCAACAATACCTAATCCACCAAGCTGTATTAAACATAATATTACAAGCTTACCAAACAATGTCCAGTGTGCATATGTATCTACAACCACTAAACCTGTAACACACACAGATGTAGTTGCTGTAAATAAACTAGTTAATATATTAGTTTCATGATTAAAAGTGGCTATCGGTAAAGATAAAAGAATTGTACCTGCGATAATTGCAAGTATAAAACCAAATAATATCTGTTGTGTAGTAGACAGACTTAATCTTTTTTTTGCTTTAGCCATTTTCTGTAATTGTGTTTTCTTGTTGTTATTCATGATTATCTCCATAATATATCTTAAGAGACGAAAAAGATTGCTCTAAACCGTCTCTTAATAATATCTTTATTTATACTGGATATGTCTTATTCTCACCATTTGCTAATGATGCGTCAACACCAGTCTGCTGTGCTTCTCTATATTTGAAGAAGTCCATAGCAACCTGTGGGAACAATGCATAAGTAAGAACATCCTCATCCTGTTGCTTATACTGAGCCATTTCTTTTTCAAGCTTATCAAGCTCATTTTCAAGTAAATCTGCTGGTCTACATGTAATAGGCTTTTTATCACCAATAACCTTCTTTTGAACCTCTGGGTCAATCGGAAGTACTGTCTGACCATATTCACCTGATACAAGTGCTTTTGATTCCTTAGTACACATTTTATATCTTTCACCTGTAACAACGTTAAGCACTGCCTGTGTACCAACGATCTGGCTTGAAGGCGTAACAAGAGGTGGTTCACCATAATCCTTACGAACTCTTGGAACTTCCTCAAGAACCTGTTCAAACTTATCTTCTGCATTCATTTCTTTAAGCTGAGAAACAAGATTTGATAACATACCACCAGGTACCTGATATAATAATGTTTTAATATTAACACCCATAACCTTTGGATTAAGTAATCCACTTGCAAGCCATTCTTCTCTCATTGGTCTGAAGTAATCAGCGATTTCTGCAAGAAGTGTCTGATCAAATCCTGGATCATATTCTGTTCCTTCAAATGTCTTAGCCATAACCTCTGTAGCTGGCTGACTTGTACCAAGTGCCATTGGTGACATTGCAGTATCAATAATATCACAACCTGCTTCAACTGCTTTTAAGTAAGTCATAGAAGCAACACCTGAAGTATAATGAGTGTGAAGTTGAATTGGAAGCTTAGTACTATCCTTAAGAGCCTGAACTAACTCTGTAGCTGTATATGGAACAAGCAAACCAGCCATATCCTTAATACAAATTGAGTCAGCACCCATATCTTCTATTCTCTTAGCCATATCTTTCCAATAATCAAGTGTATATGCCTCACCTAATGTATAAGAAAGAGCAATCTGTGCATGTCCTTTTTCTTTATTTGCTGCCTTTACTGCAGTTTCAAGGTTTCTAATATCATTAAGACAGTCGAAAATTCTAATTATATCAATACCATTTGCAATTGATTTCTGTACGAAATATTCAACAACATCATCTGCATAATGACGATATCCAAGAATATTCTGACCTCTGAAAAGCATCTGAAGCTTTGTATTCTTAAAACCATCTCTAAGTTTTCTAAGTCTCTCCCATGGATCTTCCTTAAGGAAACGAAGTGAAGCATCAAAAGTTGCTCCTCCCCAACACTCTACTGAATGATAACCTACTTTATCCATCTTATCAATAATTGGAAGCATCTGCTCAGTTGTCATTCTAGTTGCAATCAATGACTGATGTGCATCACGTAATATTGTTTCGGTAATTTTTACCGGTCTTTTACCTTCTGACATATTATTCCTCCTAAACTAATCTAAAGATTAATCTCTAGATAAACTACAATATATTTATACTCCGAATATTGCAAGGAATGTTCCGGCAGCAACAGCTGTACCAATAACACCTGCAACATTAGGTCCCATGGCATTCATAAGTAAGAAGTTTGTTGGATCTGCTTCTGCACCAACCTTCTGTGATACTCTTGCTGCCATTGGTACTGCTGATACACCAGCTGAACCAATAAGTGGATTAACCTTACCTCTTGTAACAACACACATAATCTTACCAAATATAACACCTGCTGCAGTACCAACCATAAATGCAATTAAACCAAGAACTACAATTTTGATTGTACTAATCTTTAAGAATGCTTCTGCACTAGTTGTAGCTCCTACAGAAGTACCAAGTAAAATAACAACGATATACATCAATGCATTTGATGCAGTCTCAGTAAGCTGTTTAACAACTCCCGATTCTCTAAATAAATTACCAAGCATAAGCATACCAACAAGTGGTGCTGTAGTTGGAAGAATCATAACTACTACTAATGTAACTACTACAGGGAAAAGAATCTTCTCGATTTTAGAAACAGGTCTAAGCTGACTCATCTTAATCTTTCTTTCCTTTTCAGTAGTAAGTAATTTCATGATAGGTGGCTGAATAACAGGAACAAGTGCCATATAAGAATATGCTGCTACTGCTATAGGTCCCATAAGAGTTCCTCCCATTCCAAGCTTACCAGCAAGGAAGATTGAAGTAGGGCCATCTGCTCCACCAATAATTGAAATAGCTGCTGCTTCTTTACCATTGAATCCCATTAAGAATGCAAGGAAATATGCAGAATAAATACCAAACTGTGCCGCTGCACCCAAAATAAAGCTCTTCGGATTAGCAATCAACGGACCAAAGTCTGTCATTGCACCAACACCCATAAATATAAGTGATGGTAAAATACTCCACTCATCAAGTAAGTAGAAGTAATGAAGTAAACCACCCTCAGCGATAATGCTTGGGAACATATTAACCAAAAGCATACCGAATGAGATTGGTACTAAAAGTAATGGCTCAAACCCTTTTACTATTGCAAGATACAAGAAGAAACATGCAACTAAAATCATAATATAATGTTTCCATGTAAGTGTAGCAAAACCAGTTTGAAGGCCTAAATTTTTTAATACGTCTAAAAAACCGCTCATTTAGCTGTTACCTCCTAAAATATTGGAACGTAATTTTACTAGTTTAAAGTTGCCAATGTGTCTCCTGCTTCTACGCTATCACCAGCAGCAACATTAATACTTGCAATAGTACCGTCTTCTGAAGCAACAACTTCGTTTTCCATCTTCATAGCTTCTAATAAAAGAATAACATCACCCTTCTTTACTGAAGCACCAACATTAGCCTTAATGCTAAGAATCTTTCCAGGCATTGGAGCTGGAATAACAACTGAACCTGCGCCACCTGCTGGAGCAGCAGCCTTTGGTGCTGGTGCTGCAGCCTTTGGTGCAGCAGCCTTTGGTGCTGAAACAACTGGTGCTGCCTGTACTGCACCTTCAGCTAATTCTTCAACAGCAACATCATATGCTGTACCATTTACTGTAATTCTATAATTCTTCATTTCATTATCCTCCTAATACTATCTTCTATTTGCTCTTCTTATTGAACGTACAACAAGAGTATCATTACTTTGTGTTGTATATACAGCATTATCAGATGATGCTGCTTTTATTGCAGCCATAATAACTGCAACAAGTTCTTCATCATTCATTAAATCTTCATCAGCAGTATCAACTACAGGCTGAGAAGCCTTAACAGTAGCAGGTGCTGGTTTAACTTCCTCAACTTTCTTCTTACCAGAGAAAAGTGCAGGTAAGAATTTAAGCAATGAAATAATGAATGAAATAAATATCAATACACAGAATACTGTACCCATACCAATGAGTGTATTCATTCCTGCCTGACCAATTAATTCATTACGTGAATAAACTGGCGAAATAACTATCTCATCAAGAACATATGGAGTCATACCCTGTTGTGCAAGAGTAGCTGTAATCATCTCCTCAAAAGAAGAAACTCCCTGACTCTCAAGAAAATCTTCAAAAGTAATACCGTTTTGTTCTTCAATAGTTGAAATAATCAAATCTTTATCAGCTGAATATTGATTAAACTGCATTGTATAATCAATATTTTCAATATATTTAGCCTGTACATCAACAACTCTGTTCTCAGCATGATTCTTAACAGTAACCATTACATAAGACTCTTCGTTAGTGATACTGTAGATACCTTCTTCAGGATCAAGATTATTATTGTAATACATTGAAAAATCTTCAAAATCACCAACTTTATCAGTTTGTTTAGCCTGTCTAATTCCCTTTATTGCAGCACTATCAATTTCTGTACCATTTGCAATAGCAAGATCATAGTTTGACTCTGGTATGGCATTGTATCCATCAAATATTTTCATTGTAGACAAAACTATTTCTTTGTCACTGTAATTAAATGGCTTATCTTTAACTTCATCACCACAACCAGATAAAGAGAACATAACAGCTAACATGGAAATTATTACTAATAATTTTTTAATTTTCATTTAGTTGTCACCTCTTATTATATTGTACCATGCTTCTTGTATGGTCTATCCTCTTGCTTTGTGTACATCATATCAAATGCAGCAATTAAACGTTTTCTTGTTGCATCTGGCTCAATAATGTCATCAACATATCCTCTCTTTGCAGCAGCAAGAGCACTTGACTGTAAATGAGTATATTCAGCCTTTAACTCATTTAATTTTGCAACCTTATCACTTGCTGAGTTAATCTCATTCTCATACATAATCTTAACAGCCATCTCAGGATCCATTGTTCCAATCTTAGCATTAGGCCAAGCATAAACAACATCTGCACCAAGAGACTTAGAATTCATAATTGTATAAGCTGTTCCAAAAGCGTCTCCAGTTATAAGAGTAATCTTAGGAACTGTTGCATTAGCAAATGAATAAGCTAATTTAGCAACTGCATCAGAAATGAATTTTTCGTTTGCCATTGTTGCTTCAAATCCCTTAGTGTTAACAACAGTTAATACAGGAATATTGAAAGAATCACACATCTTAACAAAATCAGCTGCTCTAAGAGCGCCATCTGCAGACATCATGTTATTTCCATCTTCAACCTGATTAGCAACACATCCAATTGTCATTCCATTAAGCTTAATTAAACCAATAACAACTTCCTTAGCAAAGCTCTCACCAAGTTCAAAAAATTCATTACCATCTGCTATATTAGATAACATTGCTCTTGAATTATTTGCAAATGAATCCAAATTAGGAATACATCTATTAGGATCATCATTTGTGTCATTAATATCCATATCGCAATTATTTGAAGGAAGAATTTCAAGTAAATTCTTAATTTCTCCAATAACAGCCATATCATCTTCGCAAACACGATCAACCATAGCTGAATTTTTACTTACATAATCAGCACTAGCAGTATCAAGCTTAGAAGTGTTATTTCCAGCAAATGCATTTGGACTGTTTACAAACAATTTTGAATTCTCGCTAGTCATGAAAGTAAAATCTGACATAGCTGGAATAATTGCTGCACCACCGCCGCAGTTACCAAAAACAGCAGTAATTTGTGGAACTACACCTGATGCAAGAGTTTGCTTCAAATATAATTCACCAAATGCATTAAGAGCATCTGTTGCTTCCTGAAGTCTAAGACCTGCACAATCGATAAATCCAACAACAGGTGCGCCTACTTTTATTGCCATATCATATAATCTAGCAATCTTCTTAGCATGCATCTCGCCTATTGCACCACCCATTACACTGGCATCCTGGCTGTACACATAAACTAATTTTCCATTTACTACTCCGTATCCAGTTATTACACCGTCTTTTGGAGTATCATTTTCTTGCATATTGAAATCAGTACTTCTAGCAGTTACATAAGCACCAACTTCAACAAAGCTTGAGTCATCAAGTAAAGCGTTAATTCTATCACTTGCTGACAAACTAAGTTTGTTACTCATTTTAAGCCCTCCGTAGAATTTATTTTAGGTCTTATTCTATGATAAAACCAATTTCTTCCGATTGTAATTGTATACTTTTTCACAAATTAAATCAAGGATAAATTATATATTTTTATTATTTTGAACAAATAGATTTATTTCACAAAAAAAGGATACTATTAAAAGTATCCCCTTAATTTACTATTTTTTTTCTGATAAAACTGCTCTATTTTTTATCAAATAATCTAATAAAGAAATTATTGTAAGTGCAAGTGCTGCATAAATTAAAATATTTTCAATAATAACAAATATATCACCTTCAAAATTACATATAAGCACAATAATCATAATCATCTGTACTACTGTTTTAATCTTGCCCCACCAACCAGCTGCAATTACAACACCGTTATCTGAAGCAACAAGTCTAAATCCGTTTACAATAAACTCTCTACCAATAATAATGATAACAACCCACGCCGAGATTCTATCAAGCTCAATCAAAGCAATAAGAGCAGAACAAACTAATAACTTATCAGCTATTGGATCCATAAATTTTCCAAAGTTAGTAACAAGATTATATTTTCTTGCAATCTGTCCATCTAATGTATCTGTCAAGCTTGCTATAATAAAAATTGAAACTGCAATCCAATTGCCATAAGGAATGCTTTCAACTAATAAAGCAACTAAGAAAAATGGAATCATAATAACTCTTAATATCGTTAATTTATTTGGCAAGTTCATTCTACTATTCCTCCAATCAAATCATAAGGTCCTGCTTCTTTAATTTGAACATCAACAAACTCTCCTGACATAAGCTCATGTTCACATTCAAAGAACACAAAATTATCTATTCCAGGTGCATCCTTATAACTTCTTCCAACATAAACATCCTGTTCAGGAGAATATCCATCAACAACAACTTTTATAATTGAACCAATCATTTTATTATTTATATCCTGAGATACTTCCTGCTGAAGCTCCATTACTTCATCTCTCCAAGAATTAGCAATATCTTCATCAACCTGATTTTCAAAAGAAGCTGCAGGAGTACCTTCTTCTCTCGAATAAGAAAATACACCCAATCTATCAAATTCAATTTCATCAACAAATTCCATTAATGAATTATGCAGTTCTTCAGTTTCACCAGGAAAACCAGATATAAGAGTTGTTCTAATTGATATATCAGGCACATTCTCTCTTAATTTATTAATTACATTAATAATTGATGTCCTATCAGTTTTTCTTCCCATTCGTTTCAATATTTCATCTTCAGAATGCTGAATTGGCATATCAATATAATTACATAGTTTATCTTCATTGACGAACATATCAATAATATTATCATCAATCTCTTCAGGATAACAATAAAGTAATCTTATCCATTCAATGCCTTCAACCTTTGCTAATTCATGAACAAGCTTAGGTAGAGATTTTTCACCATATATATCTTTTCCATAACAAGTTGTTTCCTGTGCAACTAAAATAAGCTCCTTTATTCCCATCGAAGCCATATATTTAGCTTCTCCAATAAGCTTTTCTATCGGAACACTTCTATATCCACCTCTCAATTTAGGAATGATACAATATGTACAATGCTTATCGCATCCTTCTGCTATTTTTAAATAGCCATAAAATGTACCAGATGTAATAACTTTATTAGTGTTAACAACAGCAAGTTTATTTATATCATCAAAAACAGAAACCTTATCCTCATTATCTAATGAAGCTTTATGAATCAAATCATTAATAACAGGAACAATTTTGTCAAAGCTTGTAGTACCAATGCACGCGTCTACTTCAGGAATCTCTTTAAATATTTCATCTTGATATCTTTGTGCAAGACATCCTGCTGCAACTAAATATTTTAATCTTTGTTTCTTAAGCTGGGCCATTTCTAACAAAGTATTAATACTTTCTTCCATAGCATCACGAATAAATGCACATGTATTAACAATAACAATATCAGCTTCACTTTCATCATTAGTTATATTAAATTTGTTATCACGAAGCAATCCAAGCATTGCCTCACTATCGCATAAATTCTTATCACATCCAAGTGATACCATTAAAATATTCATACTATTTATTAATACCCGCTTCCACACAATTGTTCATAAGCATTGCAATTGTCATAGGTCCAACTCCACCTGGAACTGGAGTAATTGCTCCTGCAATAGGTTCAACATCTTCATATAATACATCACCACAAAGCTTATTATTTTCATCTCTATGAATACCTACATCAATAACTGTTGCTCCTTCTTTTACATAAGAAGAGTCAATCATTTTAGGTTTACCAATTGCAACAACTAATATATCTGCTTGTTTACAAATATCTTTAATATTTTTAGTTTTTGAATGACAAATTGTAACTGTTCCATTTTCTCTAAGCAATAACATTGACATAGGTTTACCAACTATATTACTTCTTCCGATTACAACACAATTCTTTCCTTCGATTTCAATATTACTTCTTTTTAGTAACTGAATTACACCTGCTGGTGTACAAGAAACAAATCCCTTTTGTCCAATACTTAATGCTCCAACACTTGCAGGATGAAAACCGTCAACATCTTTTTTAGGATCAATTGCTTTAATTATTTTATCCTCTGAAATATGTTTTGGAACAGGTAACTGAACTAATATTCCATTAACAGAATCATCTTTATTAAGCTTATCAATTAATGAAATCAATTCTTCCTCTGTAGTCTCCTCTGGTAATTCATATGCAAGAGATTTTATTCCAATAAAATCACATGCTTTCTTTTTGTTTCCAACATATACAGTAGAAGCAGGATCATTTCCAACTTGAATAACTGCAAGACAAATCTCTGTTCCTTCTTCTTTTAATTTTTGAACCTTTATTTTAAGTTCTTCCTTAATCTCAGCTGATATTTTTTTACCGTCAATTATTTTAGCCATAATATCCTCCAAATTAGAACAATCCGTTAATTACTCCATTATCATCTACAAAAATACGTTCTGCTGCAGGAACCTTAGGTAAACCAGGCATAGTCATAATTGCACCAGTTATCGCTACAACAAAGCCTGCACCAGCACTAACATATACTTCTCTAATATTAATTGTAAATCCTTCTGGTCTTCCTAATTTATTTGCATCATCAGATAATGAATACTGGTTCTTTGCCATACAAACAGGCATATTTCCAAAACCAAGCGCTTCAATCTTAGCAATTGCATTAGAAGCCTCTGAGCTATATGTAACATCTGCAGCACCATATATTTTTGAAGCAATTGTCGATATTTTTTCTTTAATTGATAAATCATCATTATAAAGAAGCTTAAAAGCACTCTTCTTTGTTTCAAGAGTATTAAGAACTGCATTTGCAAGCTCAATTCCGCCTTCTCCGCCTTTTTCCCATACATTAGCAAGCGCGAAATCGCATTTCTTTGAAATACAGAATTCTTTAACAAATGAAAGCTCTGCATCAGTATCAGTTACAAATCTATTAAGTGTTACAACAACTGGTACCCCAAATAGTTGAAGATTTTCAATATGTTTTTCAAGATTTACAATACCCTTCTTTAAAGCATCTAAATTCTCTGTTGAAAGTTCTGCCTTATCAACTCCACCATTATATTTAAGTGCTTTTACAGTTGCTACAAGAACAACAGCATCAGGCTTAAGTCCTGACATTCTACATTTAATGTCAAAGAACTTCTCTGCACCTAAATCCGCACCAAATCCAGCTTCGGTAATTACATAATCAGCTAATTTAAGAGCTGTCTTAGTAGCTCTAACTGAGTTACATCCATGAGCTATATTAGCAAATGGACCACCATGAACTAATGCAGGAGTGTTTTCTAATGTCTGGATTACATTAGGTTTAATTGCATCTTTTAATAATGCAGCCATAGAACCAACTGCTTTAAGATCTGAAGCCGTTACTGGTTCATTGTCATAATTATATGCAACAATAATTCTGCCTAGACGTTCCTTTAAATCATTTACATCACTGGCAAGACATAATATTGCCATAATCTCTGAAGCAACAGTAATAACAAAACCATCTTGTCTTACAACTCCATCTGCCTTTTTACCCATACCTACAATGATATTACGAAGAGCTCTATCATTCATGTCCAAACATCTTTTAAACACAATTCTCTTTGGATCAATTCTAAGGGCATTACCCTGATGAATATGATTGTCCATCATTGCAGCAAGTAAGTTATTTGCAGAAGTAATGGCATGAAAATCACCTGTGAAGTGAAGATTTAAATCTTCCATAGGAACAACCTGTGAATATCCACCACCTGCTGCTCCACCTTTAATTCCAAAACATGGTCCTAAAGATGGTTCTCTTAAGGCAATAATTGCTTTTTTACCTAATTTGGACATAGCCTGTCCTAAGCCAACTGTAACTGTAGTTTTTCCTTCACCTGCTGGAGTTGGATTAATTGCAGTTACAAGTATAAGTTTACCATCCTTATTATTCTTTATTGAATCCATATATTCATTAGATAATTTTGCCTTATATTTTCCATACATCTCAATATCATCTTCTGTAATACCAAGTGGCTCAATTACCTTTTTTATATTTTCCATCTTTGCCTGCTGTGCAATTTCAATATCTGTTAACATACTCTTCTCCTTACTAAATTGTAATATATTATCATTATAGTGACATAGTGTATCATAAAATCATGAAAATTATAAGTACTCTTCAACATAATTTTCAAATTCTTCCATAGTCATAAGTACTTTTCTTGGTTTTGTTCCTTCTTCTGGTCCTACAACACCTGCATCAGAAAGCTGATCCATTATTCTTGCAGCACGATTAAAGCCAATCTTGTATACTCGTTGTAGCATACCAATCGAGGCTTTATCCTTGCCAATAATAAATCTTCCAGCATCTGCAAAGTAATCATCATATTCCGATTCTGCCTGTGCACCAGATTTACTTGTTCCGACAGAAGAATTTTCAATGTGAGAAGTAATTTTCTCATCATAATGAGATTCTTCGTTATTTTCATTTTTAAGGAAATCTACAACATCTGCAATCTCATCATCTGATAAAAAAGCACCTTGAACTCTTACTGGTTTAGGGTATCCTGTAGGATAAAATAACATATCACCCTTTCCAAGTAATTTTTCTGCTCCATTCATATCAAGTATAGTACGTGAATCAACACCAGATGAAACAGCCATAGCTATTCTAGATGGAACATTTGCTTTAATAAGACCTGTAATAACATCAACAGAAGGTCTTTGAGTCGCAATTACTAAATGTATTCCAGCAGCTCTTGCCAACTGTGAAAGTCTAACAATTGCATCCTCAACCTCACCATGAGCAACCATCATAAGATCAGCTAACTCGTCAACTATTATTACAATTTGAGGTAACTTCTTTAATTCTTCGTTACCTTCTTCTTTGCCTGTGACATTTTTGACTTTATCATTGTATCCCTGCAAATTACGTACATTATATTGAGCAAACAACTGATAGCGATTTGTCATTTCCATAACTGCCCAATTAAGTGCGCCTGCTGCTTTTTTAGGATCTGTAACAACAGGAATAAGCATATGTGGTATTCCATTATAAATGCTAAGTTCAACTTGTTTTGGATCAACCATTATAAGCTTTACATCATTTGGATTCGCCTTATATAAAATACTCATAATCAAAGTATTTATACATACTGATTTACCTGAGCCAGTAGAACCTGCAATAAGTAAATGTGGCATTTTTGCTATATCTGCAACAATTACCTGACCACTTATATCTTTACCAACAGCAAATGAAATAAGCGATGAAGCTTTCTTGAAATTCTCAGATTCTAGCAGGTCTCTAAAATAAACAGAGGTTGTTTCCTTGTTTGGTACTTCTATTCCAATAGCTGCTTTTCCAGGAATCGGCGCTTCAATTCTAATATCAGCAGCAGCAAGATTTAGTTTAATATCATCCGCAAGATTAACGATTTTACTAACCTTTACACCTTGTTCAGGTTGAAGCTCATATCTTGTAACAGAGGGACCACAGCTATAATCTGTAATAGCCACATTAACTCCAAAATTCTCTAATGTTTTCTTTAGCTTGTAAGCTGTTTCTTTAACAGACAATTCTGTGCTACCCTTATTGCTGCTATTTCCAGATTTAAGCAATTCAATAGGCGGAAATTGATATTCCTTAACTATTTCAACATCTTTCTCTGACAAATCAGATAATTTATTATCCACAGAAATATCATTATTATTAGATATATCATTAGCTTTAGTATTGTTATTAGGGTTATTAGTATTATTAGTATTATTAGTATTATTAGTATTATTAGTATTATTAGTATTCTTTGGTTTTTTTAAATTAGAAATAATATTAATTTCAGAAATACTGTTATTTACATTGTTATTGATAGAACTAGCAGTATTAATTGAATTGCCAATTTCATTTGTAACATTATCTAATTCTTGAAGCATTTCTTTATTAGTTTCTTTTGTTTTCTTTCTACGTTTAACAGGTTCGATTTCTGTTGGTTTTTCATTAAAAATATCAATACCCTCAAACTCACTTGAATCAAAGAAATCTAACGTTTCTTCCTTAATTGGCTTTAATTCATGTACTTCCTCTTCAATAACCTTGTTGTTTTCAGTAGTAGATGCTTTAGTATCTAAAACGCTTGGTTCAAGCACCTTTATGCTACTTAGTACATCAATACCTTTGTTTCTAGATTTATTTCTGATTTTTTTATTTTTCTTATTGTTAGTAGAAGTTCCTTGAGTTTCATAATATGTAGGTTCATACTCATCATAATCATCATCTTCTACCATATAATAATTATTTTCGATTATATGTTTAATAGCCTTAACAATTGAAAAGTTAAGTGCAACAACTATTGCAATAATTGTTATTAACACAATGACTATAATAGAACCTGTTATTCCAATCAATTTGTATAATAAAGCAAGTAACCCACCAAGAATTACTCCACCACCAGCCTTTTTTTCACTTCCAGCTGAATATAGTTCTTTGATGGTGACACCATCTACACCAGATATCAATTGAAAAATAAAAGAAGCAGCAATAATAAATAGTCCAAAGCATAATACTTTTTTAACCAACCATCTCTTTGGTCCATTTGCAAGAAGATATGCTCTTGAAGCAAAAAAATATAACGGTAAAACATATGCAACTGTACCAGTTAAACCAAATATAAATTTAGAAAAAATATTTCCTACAACTCCACACCAGCCTAAATTACTACAAAACCAAAATATTGCAATAGCTAAATCAACAAATAACAATACTTCTCTTCTTCTTGTATCATCATATTCGTAATTTTGTTTTGAATATGTATTGGTCCTTTTTGAAGAATTAGAACTTTTACTCGAATTAGTTGCATTGTTTAATCTATGGCTAGTATCTCTTGAAGAAGATGCTCCTTTAGAATTTTTTGAATTTTGTTGCGTATTTTTTTGGTTTTTTGTTTTGTTAGTAGTTTTATTATTTGTAGCCAATTAAACCCGCTCCATTCTAATTACTTTGTATATGTAAGTTATATTTCTATAATATAGAAATATAACTTTCTTTCAAGAATTTACTATTCTTGAAATTGCTCATACAGATTGATTTTACTATTTTTTTTATCATTAATCAAGTCATATAAACATTTAAGCGCACTATTAATTCCGCCAACTCTATCAATCAACCCCTTATCTACTGCCTGTCTTCCAACTAGCACAGAACCGATATCTTTGGTTAATTCTTTATTGTTAAACATTATACTTTTTAGTTCTTCGCATTTTATACTACTATTTGAAGCTGTAAATTCAATAATTCTATCTTGCATTTTTTCAATATATTCATAATTTTGTTTTACCCCTAAAACAGTCCCATTCATTCTAATAGGATGTACAACCATTGTTGCTGATGGAACAATATACGAGACATCTGCCGATACAGCAAGGGGAACTCCAATAGAATGTCCACCACCTAAAACAAGGCTAACCTTTGGTTTACTAATAGATGAAATCATTTCAGCTATTGCTAATCCCGATTCAACATCGCCCCCTATTGTATTTAACAAAATCAAAATCCCATCAATATCATCATTATCTTCAACACTTGCTAGCTGTGGAAGAATTTGTTCATATCTCGTAACTTTAGATGATGAATCAAGGCTTTCATGTCCCTCAATTTCACCTATTATATTAATTAGATGAATATTATAATGAAATTTATTTCCCGATAAAATAATCTGTCCATAATCCTTGATTAAGCCATTATATACGTCATCTTTACTTACTTTGTTTTCTACTTTATTAGCATTATTCATAACAATAGCTCCTTTTTTATTCTATAACTATTGTTAATCAAACATATATATATTATACATATTAAATATCTTTTCATAATAATCCATTATAAATATTAATATCTTTTCATAATAATCCATATATCTTTCCAATATATTTTCTACTATATAGGCTTATTCTAAGCTTGCACCAATTAAAGCAATATGGCGTACAAACAAAAAAAATGCCAGCATAAACGCCGGCATTAACAAATACATTACATGATATATTCTATCTCATTCGTTTCCTTAAGCATTGTCTCTGGAATATAGTTATCCTTTAATGTTTCTCCATTAAGAACAACCTTTTTATATCCACATTCTGCTCCACTTTCGTTATTGACAACAATATGAAGCCTTTTATTTCTGAATGTTTTATTTATCTCCAAAGAATCCCATTTACTTGGTATAGAAGGCGAAATCTTAAGACCATTTTCATCTGGTCTCATACCTAATATACCTTCTACGCATCCAACCATAACAGTAGAGGCTGTTCCTGTAAGCCAATGGACATGGGATCTACCTGCATAAGTGCTATCACTTCCCTCTGTAAATTGTCCATGACAATAAGGCTCTAATTTTCTAATTTCTGCTTTGTCATTCATGCAAGCAGGCGAGCTTTCTTCAAAATACAAAAATGCTCTGTTTCCATGTCCCATTAAAGCCTCTGCAAGGATAAGCCATCCTTGAGTTTGTGAAAAAATACCACCATTTTCCTTTGTTGAAGGATTAAACAAAAGCATTAATGCTCCATCAAATGCATGCTCCTCATAAGCAGGAGCCATAAGCATTGTTCCATATGGTGTATTTAATTCATTATATACACAATCTAGAGCCATATTAGCTTGCTTCTCACTAGCAATACCACTAATTACAGACCACGATTGAGGATTTAACCACATATTGGCTTCTGGATCTTTCTTTGCTCCAATAACACATCCATCTTCCTTAAATCCACGAATAAAACGATCTTCATCCCAACACAACTCATTAATTGTATTACCTAATTCTGTCTGCACATTATTAAGATATTCAATATAATCAAAATCTTTTTTCTTAGTTGCAAATTTTTTTAATACAGTCATTGCATAATAAAGCTGCATTGCAACAAATGTAGATTCGCCTTTTTTTCCTAATCTTAAGCAATCATTCCAATCAGCGTGCAAGCCAGCCGGCATATTATGATCACCCAATCTGTTCATAGAAAAATCTATTGCTCTTTTTAAGTGTTCATACACAGTTCCAGCGTCTTTATTTGCAAAAGGAATAACCTCATCTAAGAATAAAACATTACCAGTTTCAGCGATGTATTTATAAACTGTAGGGAATAACCATAATGCATCATCTGCTCTATACGCAGGGTGACCTGTTTCTCTTACATAAGCTTCGTCATCAGGTGTATCCTCGTGACCAGCATTATGCGTAAATTTAACTAGTGGCAAACCGCCTCCATTATCAACCTGAGCTGATAACATAAAACGTATTTTTTCAAGTGCCATATCTGGAGCTAAGTGAATAATACCTTGAATATCCTGTACAGTATCGCGATATCCATATCCATTTCTTAAACCACAATATGAAAACGAAGCTGCTCTAGACCAAATAAACGTCATAAAACACTGATACGCATTCCATGTATTAATCATAGAATTAAATTCTTTACTTGGTGTTTTTACTTGGAAATTATCAAGTTTACTATGCCAATACTCTTTTATTTCAGCTAATTCTTTTTCGGTTTGTTTTTTTACATTCACATACGATGAAAGAATATCATTATATAAATCATCATCAGCTGAAGCTAAAACAAATGCTATTTCTTTAGTTTCACCAGGTTGTAAAACAATTTTTGTTTCTAATGCACCACAGCCATTAAGATTATAATTTAACACATTGCCTAAATCACCATTTTCAACGCAAACAGGATTAGAGTAATTATGATATCTACCAAGAAACGTTTCTTTATCGCCGCAATAACTATCTACCTTTGCTCCTGCTAATCCGAAATATCTTGGTTCGTTAGGTTCATCAGGATATCTTTTTTTGAAGTTTTCATTTATAACCTGCTTTATTCTATTATTTTCAAAGTAAGTTTTTGTTGTAAATAGTGTATATTGAAGATTAACCTGATCCTGTTCATAATTACTATCATTAGTAAATTCGCAATATCCTATAGCTGAAATATTACGAACCACATTTGATTTGTTAGTGATTCTTAAATTCCAAACCTCATGAACCTTGTCAATAGGTACATAATACAACACTTCAGTTTCAATATCAGAATATAATGCTTTTATATTAGTATAACCAGTACCATGTCTACATTCACTCTTGTATGTATCTAAAGGTTTACCAACAGGTTGCCAAGAAGCAGACCAATAATCTTTTGAAGCATTATCTCTTAAATATATATATCTTCCTGGTTGATCAAAGCTATTAAAAATATATCTTAATATTCTCCCATGTGCTCCCGACTTTACAAAACTATATCCACCAGCATTATTGGATATAATCGCTCCATACTCAGGAGAGCCTAAATAGTTAGCCCAAGGTGCAGGTGTATCAGGTCTGTCAATAACATATTCTTTATTTTCTTCATCAAAATATCCAAACTGCATTATGTATCCTCCTTGCTAAAAATATAATGTCTTAAAATGTAGTAGCATATGGAATAATTTAACCATGCCCCAAAATATTAATATAAAAGTATATCTGAATTAAATACTCAAACCATATGTAGGCGTTACAAATAAATAATCCAGATATACATAAATGTTATTTAATTACTGAGCATCCTTTAAGCTTAAGCTTATCTTACCCATTCTATCAATTTCAATTACTTTAACCTTTACAGTGTCTCCGATGTTAACAACATCCTCAACCTTATTAACTCTATTTTCTGAAAGCTTAGAAATATGAATTAAACCATCCTTATTAGGTGATAACTCAACAAATGCACCGAAATTCATTATTCTAACAACTTTTCCTTCGTAAATCTGACCCACTTCAATTGGATCAACAATTGAACGAATAATCTTAAGAGCTTTCTCCATTGAAGCCTTCTCAACTCCACAAATTGAAACTCTTCCTTCGTCGTCAATATCAATCTTAACCCCAGTTTCTTCAATAATAGAATTAATTGTTTTTCCTCTCTGACCAATAATTTCACCTATCTTTTCAGGATCTACAACAGTCTGAATAATCTTTGGTGCAAACTCTCCAACTTCTGCTCTTGGTTCAGCAATAGCTGGCTTCATACATGTATCCATAATGAATAATCTTGCTTCACGACATCTTGCAATAGCACCTTCAACAATATCTCTAGTCAAACCATGAATCTTAATATCCATCTGAATTGCAGTAATACCTTCAGTAGTACCAGTTACCTTGAAGTCCATGTCTCCAAAGAAATCCTCAAGTCCCTGAATATCAGTTAATAATACATAATCATCATCTGTCTCACCTGTTACAAGACCACATGAAATACCTGCAACCATCTTTTTAATTGGAACACCTGCAGCCATAAGAGCCATACATGATGAACAAGTTGAAGCCATAGATGTTGAACCATTTGACTCAAATGTTTCTGATACTGAACGGATTGCATATGGGAACTCTTCCTCACTTGGAAGAACTGGTACAAGTGCTCTTTCAGCTAATGCACCATGACCAATCTCACGACGTCCTGGTCCTCTAGATGGTTTAGTTTCTCCAACAGAATATGATGGGAAGTTATAATGATGCATATATCTCTTAGAAGTTGCATTCTCATCTAAACCATCAAGCTTCTGAGCCTCTGAAAGAGGTGCCAATGTTACAACATTACATATCTGAGTTTGACCTCTTGTAAACATTGCAGAGCCATGAACTCTAGGAATAATATCTGTTTCAGCAGCAAGTGGTCTGATCTGTGTAATCTGACGGCCATCTGGTCTCTTATGATCTTTAAGAATCATCTTTCTTACTGTCTTCTTCTGATACTGATATACAGCCTCATCAAG
This sequence comes from Lachnospiraceae bacterium, assembly GCA_029338675.1. Taxonomy (GTDB): domain Bacteria; phylum Bacillota; class Clostridia; order Lachnospirales; family Lachnospiraceae; genus Coprococcus_C. The sequence continues at coordinate 1,370 of JAQYAV010000103.1, read as the reverse complement.
AACAGCTAACCACTCTTCATTATCTGCAAATGCTTCCTCAAGTTTATCCTTAATCTGTCTAATATTCTCTTCTCTAACCTGCTTCTCATCTGTAAAAACAGCAGTTTCCATCTGCTCAGGTGTAACAATTGCCTTAATCGCTTCAAATAATTCTTCTGGAACTGCACAACTAGTATATTCATGCTTTGGTTTACCACATTCAGCAACTATCTGATCTATAAAAGCAATAACCTTCTGATTAAGCTCATGAGCGGCATATATTGCTTCAATCATCTTAGCTTCAGGTACTTCGTTAGCTCCTGCTTCAATCATAATAACCTTATCTCTTGTAGAAGCAACAGTAAGTTTTAAGTCAGATACAAGATTCTGAGTAGCATTTGGATTAAATACAAACTCACCATCTATCATGCCAACCTGAGTAGTTGCACATGGACCATCAAATGGGATATCAGAAATAGCTGTTGCTATAGCCGAACCAAGCATAGCAGTAAGTTCAGGTGAACACTCTGGATCAACTGACATAACCATATTGTTAAGAGTAACATCATTTCTATAATCCTTAGGGAACAATGGTCTCATAGGTCTATCGATTACTCTTGAAGTAAGAATAGCATTTTCACTTGCTTTTCCTTCTCTCCTATTGAATCCACCAGGAATCTTTCCTACTGCGTATAATTTTTCTTCATATTCAACCGAAAGTGGAAAGAAATCAATTCCCTCTCTAGGCTTTTCTGATGCTGTTGCAGTAGATAATACAACAGTATCACCATAATGCATAAGTGCTGCACCATTAGCCTGTTTTGCAACTCTTCCAACATCTACACGAAGAGTTCTTCCTGCAAGTTCCATTTCAAACTTCTTGTACATATTAATTTCTCCTTATCATTTTATTCGCACATAATTCCGAAACAACTGAAAATAATATTAATTTTAATATCATTTTCAGTAGTCTCGGTAAAATCACATGCAGTACATGTTAGTATAACATTTATACATACATCAATCAAGTATTGAAGAAATGTTTCTGTCAAGTAATCGTTGGCACGATTCTTACCACATAAAAAATCTTGTTATTAAATGTCCCGTCGGGCAGTTTTATTCATTAGCTGCTTAATCACCTTTTATCATGCCTGTATAACCTGTCAAGGGTGCGAAGCATCGCATAGCGACTGTTGCCCTTGACAGGGCATACAGTGCATGATTCATTACAGTTAAGCAGCTAATGAATATATTGTAAATCGTAACTTTCTACGCTTCTTTTTTCTTCATTTTCAAGCAAATTAAAAGAAGGTACAGTATAAATTATTCTGATGTATTATCCGTCAGATTGTTTTATCCTGTACCTTCTGTTATTATAGTCAGGTTACTAA
>JAQYAV010000102.1 GCA_029338675.1 Lachnospiraceae bacterium | reverse complement strand
GAAAAGTGGTGATTTAATAAGATTTGCCAATGAAGAATTTTTGGTAATATAGCTTATCCTAATAAATTTACAAAGGAAAAGAGAATAATAAATCTGTAGTAGGCAAAATAACATATTTATGACACAAAATAACATATTTATGGCAGGCATATAGTTGTATTTGCCTGCTATTTTTGGTATATTAAGTATATATGCCTTTTGAGATAGTAAAGGCTTTTACTTTGAACAGATTTTACTGCTATATACGGATTTTCGGTAATGAGGTGAATGTAGTGAAGGTTAACATATATTATGGGGGAAGAGGTCTTTTGGAAGATCCTACACTCCCGGTAATAGAAAGAATGATACAGGTCTTACAAGAACTTCGAGTAGAGGTTGTAAGATATAATATGTATGAGGATAAGAATGGAATAGCAACTCTTCCTAATACCCTTAAGGACTGTGATGGAATTGTTCTTGCTGCAAGTCTTGAGTGGTTTGGAATTGGTGGATATATGCAGCAGTTTCTTGATATGTGCTGGTTGTATGGCGACAAGCAAAAGATATCTAGTCTTTATATGATGCCTATTGTAGTTGCAACGGCTTATGGAGAACAGGACGCGGAGCTATATCTTAGAAAGGCTTGGGATGTGCTTGGCGGAATATCTATGGAGGGACTTGCAACCTATGTAACTTCTACAGATGTTATAGAAAGTAATTCTGCATACTTATCCTATATCGAGAAAAAGACAGAAGATTTATATAGAGCAATTAATAAGAAGTTTGTTAAGCTTCCAACAAGTAATACAGCAGTAAAGAATAATATCAACAAGAAGAATAACATTAACCTTACACCACAGGAAAGTGAGCAGTTGTCTAAGTTTGTTGCTGATGACGGATATGTTAAGAAACAAAAAGAGGATATTGAAGAGCTTGCGGCTATGTTTAAGCAGATGCTTGGAGATGGCGAAGAGACACAAGTTAAGGTGTATGATGACGACATCATTGAAGGATTCTGTAAGAGTTACAAACCACAGCGTGATTTCTCAGCAAAATATGTGATTGTAATTCCAGATATTGGCAAGAATTTAATTATTAAAATCTCTAAGGATTTTGTTTGTGAATATCAGGAGGATCAAGAAGGAGATGTGAAGCTTAAGGCAAGTAGTGAGCTCCTTCGTGATATTATGTCTGGGAAGATGACTTTCCAGAAAGGTTTTATGTCGGGTGAGATAGTTGCCAAGGGAAACTTCAAAACACTTAGAATGTTAGATCAGATATTTAGATTTAGTAAATAATTCCCTAAGAAAAATAGCAGTAAGAGGGAAATTGAGAGTGAGGCCGTATTATGTCATACATGGCATTATATAGAAAATGGCGCCCTGATGAATTTCAGGAGGTTAAAGGACAAGAGCATATTGTTACTACATTACGTAATCAGATTAAGCATGAGAGAATTGGACATGCGTATTTGTTTTGTGGCACAAGAGGAACAGGTAAAACAACTATTGCCAAGCTTATGGCTAAGGCAGTTAACTGTGAACACCCTGTAGATGGAAGTCCTTGTAATGAATGTGAGAGCTGTAAGGCAATTGCAGCAGGAGCGTCCATGAATGTAATAGAGATAGATGCTGCATCTAATAATGGTGTAGATAATATCAGACAAATTAATAACGCAGTACAGTATTCTCCTTCAACAGGTAAATACCTTGTATATATTATTGACGAGGTTCATATGTTGTCAATGGGAGCGTTTAACGCGCTTCTTAAGACCTTAGAGGAACCTCCAGCATATGTAATATTTATATTGGCAACAACAGAGGCACATAAGATTCCTATAACTATTATGTCGAGATGCCAGAGATATGATTTTAAGAGAATTTCTATTGAAACAATAGCTGGAAGACTTAGTGATTTGTTGGAGAGAGAAGGCATTTCGGCTACTCCAGATGCATTAGCGTATGTGGCTAAGGCAGGAGATGGCTCTATGAGAGATGCCCTTAGCATACTTGATCAATGTATTGCATTTAATCTAGGAGAAGAACTTACCTATGAGAAGGTACTTGAAACAATTGGTGCAGTAGATATTGATGTATATATTTCTTTGTTTAAGAGTATTATTTCATCTGATATATCTACAGCGATTGAGATTGTTGATAAGGCGGTTTGGGAAGGCAAGGATTTAGCACAGCTTATTAATGAATTTACAACATTTATACGTAATGTGCTTTTGCTAAAAATGGATCCTGATATGAAGGTAGAGCTTAGTCAGGATAAGGTAGAGCTTCTTATTCAATTAGGTACTGACATTAATGAAGAATCGCTAATAGCTTATATTAATATTCTTCAAGAGGCTGCTAATAAGATAGTTTATGCAAGTACTAAAAGAATTGTTTTAGAGGTTGCTATAATCAAGATGTGTAAGCCTCAGATGCGAAGTGATAATGGTGCACTTATTGAGCGAATTGAGCAGCTTGAGAAACAACTTGAAAATGGTGCAGGTGCTAAGGTTGTTTATGTAAATAGCGATGAGGTGCCACATAATGCTTCTTCTGCTTCTGATAGTGATGAATTAAGTGACGAGGCAAAGAAAAAAGCTAGTGATGAGGTGCTCAAAAACCTTAAAGAAAAATATGAAGAAGCAGATTATTTAGATATACTTAATATTGTAAGAGCATGGAACTATATCAAGCAAAAAATTATGAGGGTTTCTAGATCATTTCTTGATAAAGCAAGCGTAATTCCAGGAGAAGAACCAGGAAGCTTAGATATAGTTGTTGATAAGAATATAGATCAATATGTAATGGCTTTCTTTGATTTGAGAGATAATATTGATAGAATAGAATCTTACTTGGAGGAGATAACCGAGAGAAAGATTAAGGTAAATGTTAGAAAGATTAATCGTAATCAGGCAAATATAAAAGAAATTGATTCATATGATTTGTCGAAGGTTAATTTTGATATAGATATAAAATAGATAATTAGGAGGACAAAACAATGGCAAAAAGAGGTGGATTTCCAGGTGGCATGATGCCAGGAAATATGAACAATCTTATGAAGCAGGCTCAGAAGATGCAAAAGCAGATGGAGGATACATCTAAAGCACTTGAGGAGAAGGAATATGAGGCTGCTGCAGGTGGTGGAGTTGTTAAGGTAAAGATGAACGGTAAGAAGGAAATAGTTTCTATTCATCTTGACGAGGAAGTAGTAGACAAGGACGATATCGAAATGCTTGAGGACCTTGTGATGGCTGCTGTTAACGAAGTAATCAGAGCACAGAGCGAAGATGAGAAGACCCAGATGGGCAAAATCACTGGTGGTCTTGGTGGAGGTTTTCCTTTCTAATGGATGTTTACGGTGGACAGGTTAGCAAATTAATTGAAGAACTGTCCAGACTTCCTGGAGTAGGAGGAAAGACAGCTCAAAGATTAGCATTTTATATAATTAACATGCCGGAGGATAGAGTAAAAAGTCTTTCGGACGCTATTGTGGATGCGAAACGTAATATAAAGTATTGCAAGAAGTGCTATACAATAACAGATAGGGATATTTGTCCAATTTGTGCATCAGACAATAGAGAGCATAACTTAATAATGGTAGTAGAAAATCCTAGAGATATGGCTGCTTACGAAAGAACAGGCAGTTTTAAAGGTGTGTACCATGTTTTACATGGGGTAATAAATCCTGCAATGGGTATAGGCGCTAATGACATAAAGTTAAAGGAACTAATTTTACGTTTAGAGCAAGATGACGTTACAGAGTTGATTATTGCAACGAATTCCAGTGTTGAGGGTGAAGCAACGGCAATGTACATATCTAAGCTTGTTAAACCATCAGGAATAAAGACATCAAGAATTGCAAGTGGTGTTCCTGTTGGTGGAGATTTGGAATGCATTGATGAGGTTACTCTTCTTAGAGCTCTTGAAGGAAGAACCTTGATATAGCGAAAGATTATGTCTGATAATACAGACGATTGGAGAAGAGAAGCTTTCTCGACTTGAATATAATTCGCATTGCAATTGTGCATACTTAATTTACAAGGAGGGGATGAGCTACTAGAAATAACTTATAAATAGTTATAAATATATGTTGGCTTTCATAATGGCTTTCATAACTATTGTGATAGAGTGATATCAAAAGGAGTTTATATTTATGAGTAAGTATTATTCTATCAATGAGTTTTCAAAAATATTGGGAGTATCAGCACAAACGTTAAGAAATTGGGATGCTAATGGTAAATTACATCCACAT
>JAQYAV010000101.1 GCA_029338675.1 Lachnospiraceae bacterium | reverse complement strand
ACTAGCGAATACAAGAATATTAAAAGTAGCTGTGTAACCGAATAAGGTAGCAGTAGAGGTGTCATGGACGCACCACTGAATCTACGAGGCGAAGCCTCGCACATCAGATGCTCGGTAATTCAATTGCCGATGTAGTTCACGGATTTATAATCATCCTACTTTTTTACATATTTGTGAAAGAAATTAATAATTAATAAATAAAATGCCTAAAATAGTTTTTAGTTTTGCAATATAGAAAAGGAGGCACAATTATGAAAATTGATGGATTAATAATGAATGCGAGACAAATGGGATGTTCTGATATTCATATTTCTGTAGGAATGCCACTTATGTTTAGAATAAATGGTTCCTTACAAAAAATTGATGCGGCTTTAACTGACGGAGATATTTTGACAATGCTTGTTGAGTTAATTAGTGATGAGGAACGTGAAAAATTAGAAAGCGGTATTGATTTGGATTTTGCAATTTGTACTCCAGATGGAAATAGACAAAGAGTAAATATATTTAAGCAAGATGGAAAAATGGCTGCAACAATAAGACTTCTTAATTCAAACATACCTTCTTTGGAATCTTTGGGACTTCCTAGAGTTTTATCAGAATTAGCAAATAAACCTAGAGGACTTATACTAGTTACAGGACCAACAGGTTCAGGTAAGTCAACTACACTTGCTGCAATGATTGATCAGGTAAATAATAGCCGCCCAGAGCATATTATTACAATTGAAGATCCAATTGAATATAAATATCAGGAAAAGCAATCCCTGATTCATCAAAGAGAGGTTGGTAGAGATGTATGTGATTTTTCTGCTGCATTAAGAAGTGCTCTTAGAGAAGATCCTGATATTATACTTGTAGGTGAGATGAGAGATTATGAAACAATATCTGCTGCATTAACTGCTGCCGAAACAGGACATTTGGTTATGTCTACATTACATACAACTGGTGCTGCTCAAACAATAGATAGAATTATTGATGCTTGTCCAGCAGCAATACAAAACCAAATTAGAACTCAGCTTGCAGGAGTGTTAAATGGTGTAATTACTCAATGTTTAATTCCTAATGCAAGAGGAAATGGTAGAGTAGCAGCAACAGAGATACTTATTGGTACAGATGCAGTGTGCAACCTTATTCGAGAAAATAAATGTCATCAATTGCCTTCCTTAATGCAATCAGGAAGTAATTATGGTATGCATACATTAAATGGTGATTTATCTCGTTTAGTAGAAAGTGGAATAATTACTAAAGATATGGCTTACAAATATTCAAATGATAGAGCAGAATTATCACAATATTTTTAATTTGGATATTTTGAATAATTTTTCAAAAATTATTTATTAAATTGTGTTGAAAATGTTCAATAATATTGAAAATAATATAATTATTTGATATAATTACATTATTAAATAACACTCAAATAATTAAACAGTTATTATATTGTTTAATAGTACATGGGGGATTTAAGGAGGAATCGGATATGAAGAAACAAAAGACAGATGACAAAGGTTTTACATTAGTTGAGTTGATTGTTGTTTTAGTAATTTTAGGTATCTTGGCTGCTATTTTAGTTCCAGCTCTTCTTGGATATATAGATAGAGCAAAGGGTCAGCAGATTGTACTTAATGCTAAAAGCTGTTTAACAGCAGCTCAGGCCGAATATTCTTCTATGTATGCAGTTGATGAGTCTTCGTTAACAAGTACTAGAAAAACTACAATCTTAAATACAGCAGATGTACCTAAATGTACAAAGCTTGTAGTTGGTGTTAAAAAAGATGCTTCGGATCCACATTCAGCTTATAAGATTGTTTATGTAGAATATGCTGAGGGCGGAGACAGTATTTATTATGATGGTAAGAGTTGGATAGATACAAAGCCTAATACAGGTGATATATCTTTATCAACTATAAAGTAAATAAGCTTGATAAAAAAACACTTCTTAATGAAGTGTTTTTTTATACATAAAACAATAGATATATATTTTATAAGGAGAAATATATGAAGCAATTTTTAGACTGGAAAAAGTACGAATATGTTGCAAGGCAGGCAATTGCTGAAGGCTGTGTACTTCTTGAAAACAAAAACAGCATTTTACCTTTAAAAAATAATTCTAAAGTTGCTGTTTTTGGGCGTATTCAAAATGACTACTATAAAAGTGGAACAGGCTCTGGTGGAATGGTTAATGTATCGAAGGTATATAATATCGTTGAGGGCTTAGAAGAGTGCGGAAAAGTAATTGTTAATCAATATCTAAAAAAAATATATATAGAATACTGTAAAGAACATCCCTATGATGCAGGACTTGGTTGGGGCAAGGAAAGATGGTCTCAGGATGAAATGCCTCTTACTGATGACATTGTTATAGAGAGTAAAAAAGAATCTGACATAGCAATAATAATAATTGGTAGAACTGCAGGTGAGGACAAAGATGCCAGTGATACAAAAGGATCATATAAGCTTACAGATGAAGAACTTGATATGATGAAATTAGTACGAAAGTATTACGACAAAATAGTTGTTCTTCTTAATACAGGAAGTATTATTGATATGACATTTGTTGATATTATTAATCCTGAAGCAGTTATGTATGTTTGGCAAGGAGGTATGTTAGGTGGACTAGGCACTGCTGATGCTTTGACAGGTGAGATACCACCTTCTGGGAAGCTTACTGATACAATAGCATATTCTATTGAAGATTATCCGTCTACACCATATTTTGGAGTAAAAGAAAAAAATTACTATAAAGAGGATATATTTGTTGGATATAGATATTTTGAAACATTTGCTAAGGATAAGGTTAGATATCCATTTGGATTTGGATTAAGTTATTCATCATTTGCTATTGATAATGTAATTGTAAATAATTCTATTGAAAATAAGAAGGTATCTGTTTTGGCTGATGTGACAAATATTGGAAATGCATTGGCAAAAGAAGTTGTTCAAGTGTATGTAAAAGCACCAGCAGGTAAATTAGGTAAAGCAAGCAGAGTGTTAGTTGGTTTTGAAAAAACAAGATTATTGTCAGCTTCCGAAAAGCAAACATTATGTTTTGATATTCCTTATGAGGCATTTTGTTCTTATGATGATAGTGGAATAACAGAAAATAAATCATGTTATTTACTTGAAGAAGGAGCATATGAAATATATGTTGGCAATGATGTTAGAAATGCTTCATTAGCAGGTGGTTTTGTTTTTGATCATAATCTTATCTTAAGACAATGTGAAGAAGCATTGGCTCCAATTGAACTATTTGAAAGAATGCATGCAAATTCTGATAATTCATATGATTTTGAAAGTGTTCCAATGTCAACTGTTTCCATGACTGATAGAAGAAAATCAAGAATACCTAATGAAATAAAACAAAGTAATGATATAAAGTATAAGCTTTCAGATGTATATAATAAAAATGTATCAATGGATGAATTTATTGCACAGTTATCTGATGAAGATTTGTCTTGCATTATTCGTGGTGAAGGAATGGGTAGTAGTCTTGTAACAGCTGGAACAGCTTCAGCATTTGGAGGAGTATCTCCAAGACTTAGAAATGATTTTGGTATTCCAGCAGTATGCTGTGATGATGGCCCTTCAGGAATGAGATTAGACTGTGGAATAAAAGCGTTTTCTTTGCCAAATGGAGTTATGCTTGCAAGTAGTTTTAATAAGGAATTAGTTGAAGAATTATATAGCTATACAAGTCTTGAAATGATATCAAATCACGTAGAATGTCTTCTTGGTCCAGGAATGAACATTCATAGACATCCACTTAATGGTCGTAATTTTGAATATTTCAGCGAAGATCCTTATGTGACTGGAATGATTGGTCTTGCAATGATTAAAGGATTAAAAACATATGGTGTTACTGGAACAGCAAAGCATTTTTGTGGTAATAATCAAGAATTCAATAGAAGAGATCATAATTCAGTGATTTCTGAAAGAGCGCTTAGGGAAATATATCTTAAGGGCTTTGAAATTATTGTTAGGAGTGGATATGCTGATTCGATTATGACTACATATGGTGCTGTAAATGGATTATTTACTGCTGGAAGCTATGACCTTAATACAACAATTCTAAGAGACGAATGGGGATTTGATGGAATTGTTATGACTGACTGGTGGGCAGATATTAACGAAATTGGTGTTCCTAAATCAACAAATAATTTTGCGGCTATGGTTATGGCTCAAAATGATTTATATATGGTATGTCCAGATGGTAGTACTAATGCAACAGGCGATAACACATTAGAAAAATTAAATAGTGGAGAGCTTAGTAGAGCAGAATTACAAAGATGCGCAAAAAATATTTGTAACTTCGTTATGAAATCGCAAGCAATGAAAAGATTCATGGATATTCAAGATGAGATAGAAATTATAAATAGAGCTGCGGATGATACAGACATTGCTCCTGATGATGTAGAATATATTACTATGGATGGTGATATGACAATAGATCTTACATATCAAGAGTGCAAAGCTAATGTTAACTATGTTCTTGCCCTTGATGTTAAGAAAACAGGAACCTATGAGGTTACAGTTACAGGTAGCTCGGAGCTTAATGAGCTAGCACAGCTTCCATGTACATTGTTCTATTCGAATATCCCTACAAGTAGTTTTACCTTCCATGGTACAAATGGTGAGACAATGAGTGTAACAAGGGAGAATAAGATTAGACAGCGTTTCTGCGTGGCAAGATTATTTGTAGCGAGAAATGGACTTAAGCTAGAGAAGATTGAATTTAAATACTTAAATGATAATGTGGATTATAATTAAGTAAAGTGATCTCCTGATATCTTTGATGGTATCAGGAGATTTTTTGTGTAATTTTAAATTAATTTACATGCGACAAATATTGTGCTGTTGTATAAAATATATAAGAAAAATTAATATATAGACATTAATTAATACAAAAAGTAGAAGTTAATTAGGGCATATGTACAATATATAGCATTTTGTGGTATACTTCTAAAGTTGCATTTTATGTAAATATAGAATGCGATAATAACATCATGGGAGGATACTTAAAAAATGATAAGTAGGTTAAAGTTTAAAAGTATTATTGCACTTTTACTTTGTATTACATTAACACTTGGTGCTGTGCCACAGGTAGCTAATGCAATGCCAGGTAGCAATATTGCACAGGAGATGAAGGAATTCATCTTTGATAATGTGAAGTGTAAATATACAGAGGTTAGTTCATGGGGGAGTTCTGTGAACGCAGAAATTGTAATTGAGAATAAAAGTGATGAGCCGATATACAATTGGAGTATAGATTTTGATTACAATGGAACAATTGATAATATCTGGAACGCAGATATTAAGGAAAATAGTGACGGATACTATATGATTAAATCCAAGGATTACAATGCTGTAATTAGACCTAATAGCAGTGTAAGCTTTGGTTTAATTGCGCATGGAGAGACAGAAAAACCAAGCATTCCGGAGAATATAAACATATATGACGAAAATGGATTACTATTTTCTGATGATAGTAGTGAAGAAAATACAACTGAAAAAGATGAAACTAGTTCAGAAAATCAAAGTACAGAAGATGTGGTAAGTCCAGAGCCTGAGGAAGATATATGGATAAGCTTTCCAGAAAGATTAAAAGCACTTAATTATACAGTCTTAACTACAGATAATTCAGCCTTTAATATAAATGCTAATACTCTTAAGGTTAAGGGTGATGTGCATACTAACAGTGGATTCGGATATTCAGGAAATAGCATTGAGGTTGTTGGTAATCTTGAGGCGGTAAATAAGATTAAATTAAATACATCTTCAGATAAGGATAGTAAGAAGGTATCTGCATTAGTTGAGAATGCAGCAGAGGTCGAAATGCCAATTATCCTTTAAGAAGTATATAATTATGCAAAAGAAATTGGGGAATATAGTCAGGACTTCGTAAGCTATAATGCAGATGATATAGCTATAGCTAAACCAATAGTGACAGATAGTGGAGCAAGTATAAATGGTACAACATTCCTTGATAAAGGAATCTTATATGCTAAGGATAGTATTTCGTATAACATTAATAGTTTTGCAACACCAAGTGGTTCAAGAGTACTTATTGTTTCTGAAAACGGAGACATTAATATAAATGGTACTGATATAAATATTAATGCAGTTCTTTATGCACCTAATGGTACTGTAAATATAAATGTAAATTCTCTTAATCTTAATGGTCGAATCATTGCTAAGAACATATGCATGAATGGTACGCTTCTTAATATAAACGCAGGACCATACGACTATGATATGGTTAAGTTTTTATACAAACCAGAACTTGAAATAGCTACTGCAGGTAATCTTAAAGAGAATAGAAAGATTGACTTAGATGTAGTAGAGACAACAAGTACTAAATTCTTAAATAATTGTACAGCAGAGTGGAAAATTACTAAGTTAGACTGTGAGGATAGCTCTGCAACATATGCTGTTGATGAAACTGCTTCAACAGCAACACATAGAGAACTTTTATTTAAGGAATCAGGAACATATACAGTTGAGGTTACTGTAAAGTCAAAGAAGGATGAATTTACAGTAATAAAGGAGATAGTGATAGATAAGGATGTTGAACCAGAGGCAGCCTTTGATATATCAGATAAGTATTTCTTAAGAGATGAAAAGGGTGAAGTTAATTTATCTCTTATTGATAAGTCAGTATCTATTGATAATGATGAATTAGTATCAAGAAAATGGTACGTATACTATGACGCTGATAATAACGGAGAATTCGAAGAATCAGAGAAAAAGTTGTTTAGCGATGCTAATAAAGAAGCTCCTAATCTAACAGTAAACAATGTTGGTAAGTATAAGGTTAGACTTGAGGTAGCAGAAGGTTTTACAGATACAATAGAAAGCTTAATTGATGATAGTGTGTTCAAAAAAGGATATGCAGAAGACACATTTGAAGTTGGTAATAAGAAGCCAACAGCTACAGTATCCTTAGAAAAGGCTAAGAAAGCAGACTTAGTGTTTACTGTAGGTGAATGCTCAGATGAGCAGTTGGCTATATACAATCAAAAGGCAGAAGAGCTTAGAGGTGTTCTTGAGGCACAGGGGGTGGATGCAAGAATTGAAACCGTATCCACAAAGCTATTGACTGCCCAGGATGCATTTGACTGGAAAGAATTTACACACACGGATTATGGATATAACCATATAAAGTATACTGAGAATGGTATCTCTATGATAGGTAATTATTATTATCCTGTTAGAGATTTTCTATATGTATCAAGTGATAATTCTGGAAAGAAAACATTTTCTTTTGATTTACAGAGAGATAGAACAGACTGGCACAGTATGGAAGGTGGCGGTTTCTTATTTAACTCTACTGTTGATGAAGCAAACAATACTATAAAGGGCTTCTGTGTTTTAGCAGCTAATGGTCAGTTAAAATTAATAAAGCTAGACTGTAAAAATCTATATGGATTTAGAAATACTTCTTATGGAATGACCCAAAATGCAGGACAACTTCTAACAAGTGTACCATTTAGTAATGTGTATGATACTCACCACCTGGAGGTTGTAGTTGAAAGCAACACAGTACCTGTATGGGATGGTGATACTCTAAAAATAGACAGTTTTGTCTTGCCAGAAAATGATTATGGATATGGATTTGGTCCAATTACATGTCATAAAAGACATTGCTGTAGTCAGTTGTCATACTTTACATTTAATAATATTAAAATGGAGACTATGGATGGCGCTTCATTATCTGATATTGTAAACGGGTATGACTGGAGAACAGATGCAGAGCGCTATGTATTCAACTTAAGTAATAAGGCGGTTCCAGAGTTAATGACAGAGGAAGAAATTGCTGATACAGCAGCTGCATTACTTAAGACAGATACTAAGTTCATAGGTATCGGTAACGAGAATAACGAAAACCAGTATAGAAAGCTTATTAATGCTATTGATGGTGAGGGAATATATCATTCATGTGAAGATTTAAATTCGGATATGAATGATATAGAGGATATAATTGTAAGGGCAGTTAATGCTAAGGATTACTCAATAAAGGATATGATTACAAAGGATATTACTGTTGAGTATAAGAGT
>JAQYAV010000100.1 GCA_029338675.1 Lachnospiraceae bacterium | reverse complement strand
AATGATTGTTGCGATAGTAAATATATTGGAATATTAGAAAATTATTTACAAAAATTGAATCTATTATTATAATATAAATAGGCAATAAAAAGCTTTCGTTCTTTATTGCTGGAAATGATCGCTTTCGTGATGATATCCTGATATATTTGGAATATTGTTAAGGTAAGTCGATCATATGGAAACATATGATTTTTTTATGTTTTAAAAGCAGAAAGGAGGAGCTATGAAAAGAGAAATAGTTCTATTAATGACAGCCTTAACAAAAGGCGGAAAAACAACAATAGCTATGGCATTATGCCATCAATCATTTAGAAATCAAATGATTTCATTAGGAAATTGCAGGACAGAAATAACGGTGGATTGGACCTATGATCCAAAAGCATCGCATATTTTCTTACAGGACATTCTTTTGAATTACAGAGGAGTATTTGGTACTGAAAGAAGAGAAAGAATTAGTTGTGAAAAATTCTCAGAGATACTTGATAGTGAAGAAGGAAAGTATTTAAGAGAAACTTTTGGGTTTGAAAAACAAGAAGGTTTGTCAGCTGATGAGCTTGAAGAATATGTCTTAAGCAAAATTAGGGAGTATATAAATAATTGTGATGATAAGGCGTTAGCTAAGATTATCAAAAATAGAAAAAGTAATAGATTCTTACGCAGGATAAAGGTTATTGTTCCTCCTGTTGATGAATTTAAAAGCTTCTTTGAGAAAAAGAATATCTCGTTAGTATTGCGTGATACAAGAGGGCTTTTGGATATTGACCCAGAAGAGGCTGTTAAAGTCCAGAATAGAACAATGGAGGAATTGGGTATTGATGGAATAGATGCGGTATTACTCTTAGGGACAGCTGCACCTTTTGCCGATACGATAAAGTGGTATAAAAACGCGTATAAAAGTGCATTTGAAGCAGTTCCTATTTTTATCATGACTCGACCAGATTCTGTTTCAACATTGTATGATATTAGGTATGGAATAGACGAAGAGAATGTAACAATTGATAATGTTCGAGAGTTTTTACAAGCAGCAAAAAAAGGAAACGAAAAGGGCTTCAAAGAGTTCCCTAATACTTTTTTACAATGCTACAGATTACTTGAGATGTTTGATATTGGTGATATAAGTGGTGTTGAGTTTAAATACAAATACAAAGTGTATAACAACGAAGACTTGCGTTATGTATATCCTAATTCAACTACATTAGTGCAAAATGGAGATAATCCTGATTATAGCTCTGCAGACTATCGATTATATGAGTTGATGGTGTTTGAGAATCTTATGGATATGGTAAATAAAATTGTTGAGCATAATCATTTTATAGAGGCAATAAATAGTCAGATAAAGGCTGATTTCGTTTCTAGCCTTCAGAATTGTATGGGGGTAGATATGCTTCCAAACTATCGTAAGTATAGTAGAGCCAGTGTTTGTAACAATATTCTACAAGGGGATATTTTAGGCCCTAGAGATGGTATTGTAACTACAGAACATGGTAATATCTTATATTTAGGAGCGGTAACTAGTGGGGTTTCTTCAAGGAATTGGCTAAGAAGTAGGGTATATACTTATGAATACTCTGGAGTATTAACTAATCCTGATGGTTCTAAAATGATCCAGGATATGCCTAAAGAATGCCAAAATAATTTAGTGAGAATGGCATTGTTTAATGTTATAGAGAAAAAGACTGATTATCAGGCATATTTCCAAGGATATTATTTCATGAATCGTTATTGTGTTAAAGATGCTATTTTAAACATTAGGAAAAAACATTTTACAGGCGATGCATTAAGCAATGTTTCTAAGGAAATTGCTAATATTATATTCTAACTAACCAACTAAAAAAATCTTAGTAAGAGAAGAGTCTTAGTATTATTGATAAGGCTCTCTTCATTGTAAAAATAAAAAATTCATATGAAATTGGAGAATTGAATTTAGTATTTTAAAAAATGTATTAGTAATGAAGAAATCATAAAAATAATAAATAAAAATTATCCAGGTATGTTGTAATTTATTTGTTGGATTTATTATATTATTAAGTGGTGGATTTTAAAGGTTGTGCTTCGCCTCCACCATGAAAGCTACGATAATTAATTTGTTTCGTAGCTTATTTTATTTTTATAAAGTTTATTTTATAGCTATAACAATCCTTATGTTGTAAACGGTAAAACATAGGTACCTCGAATAACTTTAGTTTTTTTGAGATAATTAGCGTAAGCTTTAAAAAACTAATAGTTTTTCAAAGTTGCTAAACTAGTTTTTTGGAGGAACTTATATTATGGATAAAAGTACTCATG
>JAQYAV010000099.1 GCA_029338675.1 Lachnospiraceae bacterium | reverse complement strand
CTGTCACTGTAAATCCTGCTGGAATAAGTACCAACGAATTGAGTGTTTTACGTAATGTGTGGTTATTGGTGCTTTCAAGGTCAAAACTTTGACATAATCTACGGATGAAAGTTCCGTAGGAGTCTTTGTTCATGTTGGAACCATCTTCTTCACATATTACGTATTTGGTTTTGATACCCAATGCTTTCTGCTTATCCTTAATTTCCGTTAACAAATCTCTTAACTCTCCATAGATTGGGAAGCATCTACCACCTTTTGATTGACCTTTCTCATCTTTGGTCCAGGGAACGAAGTAGTAGCGGCTTCGTTTTCCTTTTTCTGTGATTTCTTTTAATTGCTGCCCATGAATATGAATCTGATTATTTGCAAAATCAACATCACTCCATTTTAAAGCAGGCAATTCTCCTGCGCGCATACCAGTTAATGCAGACAAAAGAAAAGCATAGCCATTGGTGTAGAACGTTCCATATTTCTTTTTCGTCATTCGCTTTCTGACAGTTTCTTTTAACTCGTCCATTTCTTCTTTCGTGAAAATCTGTTTGTCGTTTTCTGCAACACCGCAAGAATCTAATCCTTGTATATAGTCCTTTTGTTTTACTGCTTTTGCCGGATTGGTAGAGATAATTCCTAATTCATTTACAGCATAATCGAAAGCCAGATTAAGCATACACTTGTAATTAGCAAATGCTTTAGGTTTTAGAGGCTCTCCGGTGGCCATACAGCGGTCAACAAGTTGCTTTGTGTACTTTTTCATTAATGTTGCATCGATGTCCTTAATGGGCGTTACAGCAAGTGAAGGAGTAACAAAACGAGAGAAAGATGATCTAAGGTAATTCACATTATTAGTATTTGACTTTACTTCTGTGTCTAATTTGTGCTGAATTGCTTCATCGAAGATCATTTGAAAAGTTTGTATTGGTGCTCCTTGACCTATATGGAAATAGTCGAGCAACTTATCGACAACAATTTCTTCAGATTTGCCATATATCACTTTCTTTGTGCCATTTTTACATATAATGGCGCGAAATAGTGAGACGTTACCTGATGCATCAAAACGACATGCATTAATAGATCCTGTATATATGGATCTTAAAAGTTGGAGTTTTCGTTTTTGAAAAATCATGTTTTCAAGTTGGATTAAGTCAAACTCGATTTCATCTGATTCTATTGTAGCATTTTTTAGTTGCTGCTGCAAGAATATATGTTCGGTTAGTCGTTTTGTATTATCCATATGCAAATCCCCCTTTGAAATCGTTTGATTAAATTTCAAGGATGGTTTGATTTGGAATTTTAGTTTTTTTGAAAGTAGCGAAACGGTTTCGTATGGAAAATGAAAAAACTAAAAAAGCTGAATTTTCAACTTAAAGACAACACTTTGGAAAACCAACAAGAATTAGGTAATCTTATAGAGTTATCTAAATCTATGATATGTGAAGTAGAAAACGGTCATAAAAGTGCCAAAGTTGAGGAGGCAATGATTTTATGTGAATTATTTAATTATTCCCCAACCGAATATCTGTTGTATGATAATCCTTTGACACCCGACGAATTAGATCGATTAGGAGTATATTTGCAAATTGAAAAAAGAAAGAAAAACAAAGGCGATGAAGAGTATTTAAAGCAAGTAGTTGATTTTGTTCAATCTGAATATGGCGAGAATATGAGACGATATATAAGATATATGTGGCCGATTTATCAATTATCCATGATAAATCCAGACTTAAAAGTGCTAAAATGTATTAAACAGCTTACATATGCATATATTAATAGTGAGTGGGAAAATTACTATCCTACGGTTCCAGATGATGATAAAAAGACTGGAACTGACGACTAGAAAATTAAAACGGAAATTTATAATATTATATAGTGATATAGAACAAACGCTGGAGAATTGAAAGTCTCCGCAAGATGTGCTACAATATGATTGTAGAATGACAGTTGGAGAATTCTACCGTAAATGAACTGAATAAGACACTCTATGTCTTGAAAACAATGAGCAGGATATAGGGTGTAAAGCCTATTTTCTGCCTTTATATAGATAAGTAACTTGTTAAAAGGTAGAAAATAAGGAGGAAATGAGTATGAATTTCAAAAAACTCGCACCTATTTGTTTATGTTAGCAAGGACGAGTTATAACAGTTAATTGAATAACTGTAAAGTAAAGTGTAATAATATACTTACCCAAAGGATTTCTCATTTAGAGATAAGCAGAGAAGTCCTTTGATGGACTTTCTCTAATAACAATTAGTTGAAAGGAGTCTGTTATGAATATTGAACAAATACGAAAGGCATTTGTTTCTGGAGTCTCTGTGGAATATAGGGCTCATTGTTTAAAAAGAATGTTGGAACGAGATATTTTACGAAAGGATATCGAAAACTGTATCATGAAAGGTGAGATTATTGAAGATTATCCCTTAGACGAGTTTAATATATCTACGGAATCTTATCCATCATGTTTAATTTTAGGCTATACTGTAATTGAACAAAAGGCACTTCATGTTGTTGTTGGATATAAAGAAACAACAATAATTATAATTACTGCATATGAGCCCAACGCTGAACGTTGGATGCCAGATAATAAAACAAGGAGGAAATAATTATGTGTAATGCATGTCTTAATGGTAACAAATTAACAACAAAAACAACTTTCACAGTTGAGTATAAGGAATGTATTATTGTAATTAAAAACGTCCCTTGTTTAGAATGTGAAATTTGTGGAGAGATTACCTTTGCCGATGAGGTATCTGAAAAATTAGAACTATTGGTTAGTGCTGCAAAGAAGCTTATGCAAGATATTTCAGTTATTGATTATTGCAAAGTAGCTTAATCATCAATTATTCAGTAAAAAGAATTAAAAAGGGCAAGTCATCAATTTATCATAGTTGGTGACTTGTTTATTTTATGGATAAATAGCAAACTATTGAAAAAGGGGAATGATTCCTCGTTTTTTAATACCTATTTTTCAAATTAAAAGCAACACATCTATTCTTCAAAGTAAAGGAAACAGAGTGTTGCTTTAAGTTTGCAAATTATCAAAAAAACTAAAAAATTAATAAAAATCATTATTGGGGCGTGAATTTTCAGAAAAAACACTTATATTAAATTAAGTTAAAAAACTTAAATAATATATAAGGAGGACATTGATATGACCAATGAAAAAACAAAGAAACAGGTAGGAATGTTAAGTGAGGAGGAATTAGTAACGCTAAAAACGCAACTAGAAGACATTCTATA
>JAQYAV010000098.1 GCA_029338675.1 Lachnospiraceae bacterium | reverse complement strand
ACTTTATAGGTGAATTTGAGGCTTATGCAGAACTAACTGTAAATGGTCAGAATTATGTTTTGGTCCATGCCGGATTAGGCAATCATTTTTGTTATTTAACTCCCATGGAGGAATATACTCTTGAGGATTTCGTCTGGTACCGACCTGATTATGAAGTTCCTTATTTTGAGAATAAAATCGTTGTTACAGGACATACTCCCACGCAGCATATACCATGCAATCCCAGACCAGGTTACATATTTAAGGGGAATAATCACATTGCTTTGGATTGTTGTGCCTGCTCTAGAAAAGGAAGACTTGCAGGTATTTGTTTGGAAACCGGGGAAGAATTTTATTCAAGGGAATAGGAATCCTATAAATATATCTTTATATGGATTTCCATCTAAAAAATGTATATAATAAACATATCATACTAGAAAGGGGAGCTGTATATGGCTCCTACGCAAGAGGAGATTATACCAGCGAATCCGATATTGATATTATGATTGTATTAAGGTGTGATAAGGATAAGGTAAAATCATACAGAAAACAAGTCAGCAGACTGGCAAGTAGGATTGGTTTAGAGAATGATGTAGAGGTATCACTACTGCTTCGAGATAAGGAATCATTTGAAGTCGGACAAAGACTTTTGCCGTTTTATCAAAATGTTACTCGGGAAGGAGTGACTATCTATGGATAAAGAAAAGATGGAACTGGCAAAATACAGACTTGAACAGTCTCGTATATGTATTAGTTCGGCAAAAATTTTGCTTGATTCAACTGATTATAAAGGTGCAGCGAATAGAGCGTATTATGCGATATTCCATTGCATGAGAAGCGTATTAGCTTTAGATGGTCATGATTTCGCAAAACATTCAGGCGTGTCCGCTTATTTCAGAAAAGAATATATCAAGACAGGTATATTTGATGTTGAATTTTCAGATATAATAAAGGAAGCATTTGATATACGTAGTGATAGTGATTATGATGATTTCTTTGTTGTTTCAAAAGGAGACGTGGAAGAACAGATTCAAAATGCAAAAAAGTTTTTTGATGTAATACATGAATATGTAGAAAAACAGGACATACAGTAATCTAATATTTATTATGGCACTTGATTTTCAAGTGCCATAATTTAGTAGAGACTGATTAGGTTGAACGATACACCATTTTTGGAGGGGCGTTCAACGATGCAGAGATAATACCTTCTGCATCTTTACTTATATACTATTTAAATAAAATATTTTATTTAAATTTTAAAGTATATATTCTCTTACTAACTTGTGATCATAATTTCCTAAAACATTTCCAAGCTGTTTCATAAAATCCTCTAATGATATTTTACTAAATATTTTATCATAAGGTATGTTGTATTGTCTATGACATAATTGTATAAACTCTGCTATTAAACTGCAAGTGTTGCCATTAACTTTTGATTGATTTGATTTATTATAGTTAATGCCATATTCACAATCTGCTTTAATTGCTGAAGTTCTTCCTGTATGATGTATGACATATTCGTATTTATCTGATAATATTCCAATACCTTGTTTACTGGTTAACAGAAGTTTGTAACTATCGTTATATGAATAACCCATTCTTATAGCTTCATATAAAAATTCTCCTATTCTGCAAGTCTTCTCTTTTTCATAACACACTATACTTAACCTCCTTAAATATACTCAGATATAGTTTTACCTTGTCTTCTATACTCTACTTTTAACTTTCTTAACCCCTCGTCTGCAAAATCTTTCTTTTTATTAAAGGAATCTCTGTATTTTACAAAAGGATTTACTTCAAGGTATCCTTTAAAAGTCAATTGACTAAAGGCTTTTTGAGAAATTAAAACAAATTGATTTTTTAGGTTACCTAATCGTATTGCTTCATTTACAGCTTTATCTGATAGTGTGTCATTTAAGAATTCTTTAATTATATTACTATAAGTATCATCGCAACTCCATCCATATATACAGTCATATTGTTTTGGTTCAATGTAATACTGTTCTTTTAACTTACAAATTATCTCTTCTTCGCAAGATATGTTCCTATGACTTGCTGTTATAGCTGACCAAACTAAAATGTTGTACATATTTAAATTTAATACATTTAACCCTTCCATTTTTAGTGTATAAAAATTTACAAAACCCCTATTTGTTGAATTATATTCAGAACATGCCCATTCCTTAGCTAATTCTAAATTTTTTTCTTTAGTGTCTCTAGGAATACAGTAAAAACCTTGACCATAATCATTGTAATGATCACCTTTTCCATAAGTAGGTTTCTCTATGATATTTTTACTTCCATGTAATAAAGCTATTTCTTTTTCTTTTACATAAAAAGAGTTATCTGCTAATTTTATTTTACAATCTTTAACTTTAGAACCTACTGTGTAAGCAGATTCAATGGGTAAAGAAATACCATTTCTTCCTCGTACAAAACCATTTTCAGATAAAATAGCATTTTTAAATTTAACACCTTTTTTGTAAGCTATTTGTAAATTTTCTGTTTTTACCTTTTGTATTGATAAACCATTTGAAACCTTAGCTCCTATTGTGTTGTTATTAATATCTTTTAATATACTTATTATGGAATATTCAGCTACACTCAAAAATCAACACTCCTTGTAAAATCATTTAATCTATATCTTCTAAATAATCTACCCCTTCAGCCTATTCTTTTTAATTACCTTCATTCTTATTTTACTTTATATTATATAATTACCAACCTTCATTATCTCTATCATACCTATCTTAAGTTACTACCACAAAAAATTTTTAGTTGAACGATACACCATTTTTGGAGGGGTGTTCAACTATTATATCTAGTAGTAACAAACCATTATATATACAATATGTAGTTACTAGATTTCCTTTTTTGTTCATGTTCATAATTATAACATAATATGACAGTTGCTACCAACGGTTTTTTCTTGATAATCAGCTTCGCCGGATACCATATAGATATTTTGATATTGCTTCTCGGTAAGACGTAGAAGTCTGACGGTTCCTGTTTTAGGTGCGAATTGTTCAATGCGTCTGTAATGCTTTTCTGATGCTTTTCTGTTTGTAACAATACGCATAAAAACCTCAGGAGCGATTCTAATATATCCATCCTTCTGCAAAAATTTTCTAAGTTTTGTGTATTCGGTTTTTGTTCCCCACTTATTTGTTGGGCTTAAAATAGCTATTAATCTCATTCTGTGATTCCCTCCATACTTTCAACAGGTAATACTGTTGGAAGACATAACTCCTCATTGGATTTATCAAGTATTATTCTCTTTAAGCTTTCGCTGGTCATATCAATAGCAGATAGGACATTGGTTTTTACTCCGTTAACTATACAGGCATTGTGAAGTGTGTGTGTTAATTCTTTTCGCTCAGCTTTATTTAGTATTATATTGGAGCTAATATTTTTGTGAGCGACTACATCAACAATTGCGCGAAAAGGTTCGATTAAATCATCAGCCAGATTGAAGGCATTTAATTGGCTGGAATGATGAATTCCGAAAGTTGGATGAAAGCCGACAGCTACCAAGCTCCTTGCAATAGAACTTCTCACAATAGCATATCCGTAATTTAGGCGACTGTTTACCGGGTCCTCGGTTCTTCTGTTAAGTCCGGAATGATAATATGAAAAGTAATCCTTTGCAGCAAGTGATTCAATATAGTCAACATTGTCAATATTTATCTTAGATATATAGGTAGCAATAGTTTCAGCACCTTCAACTCCGAGAATAGAAAGAGCCCTTGATTGGTTACTTATTTTTTGCTTTATAATGTTAACCCATAATTTCCTATATTTTTCTTCAGATGTATTAACTTGTGCGTGCATTAACATTGACTGCCTTGCGTTACCTTCATAGGGGAGAATTATAGCAGTAGGTAGATATTTTTCATCCAGCGTTAAAATTGCTACTTTGTTCTGTGAAAGAATAGATATGTCCATTGTTGATAATCGTATATTTGCCCCATGAACCATAATAATTGACAAATCTTCTATAGGTATTAATGCTATACCGTTTTTATTTGTTACTTCTAGCTGTCCATCCTTAATATGTATTTCCGCTTCGTTGCTGATTTCAAGAGTTCTGAACGCCATAATAATTATCCTTTCCGTTGTTAATATCAAAATAATACCATTTGCTAACAATCAAAACAAGGAAGGCTGAATATACATATGAGGGTTATAATTGGGTCTTAGGTCCTCCTAACAAGCTGCACCTGTAATATCCACGCAAGTGATATACAAAG
>JAQYAV010000097.1 GCA_029338675.1 Lachnospiraceae bacterium | reverse complement strand
GATGTTATCTATTCATATATGAAATATACAAATGTTGGCTCTTATAACACAGCTATTGCCAATGGAATGAAAAAGGTTAAAGAATACCCTGACCCTAAAAATACAATTTCCTATGCTTATGCTATTACAAGAGATGAATGGAAGAGTATTAGGAATGATTTGTAAATTGAAATTTTATCTATCAAAATAGGACATGCACATTTTAGTGTTTGTACCTTATTTTATAGATGACTAGAATAGAATTATTGGATGAGAACATATTGTTAAAGTATATATTGAGCATGCTTCGCACATTTTTCACACGGAGAATATGTGAAAATTAAAAAATATCAATAAATAGTGGTATAGAATGATTGCATCTCAATATATTGTGCTTTCGAGGGATAGAAATTTTGTTCATGTGTTCTCAAAGAGATAATCGTTTCACAACGTATTACGTCTTTGGACAATCAAATACGACTTATTACACCTCAGGACAACTGTCTTGGGGTGTTTTTTATTGAATTATGATAATCGCTAAAAGTGTAGAATTCTACAATTTCGTTGATTAAGACGATGCGATGTGATAAGGTGTAATTGACAAAAATGTAGAATTCTACAATTTAGGAGATTATATGATAAAAAGAGATAAATATCTGACTCAGTTAATCAGTGCAAAGAACAATGGATTTCCGAAGGTAATAACAGGTGTGAGAAGATGTGGAAAGTCATTTCTTCTTAAAGAAATATATAGAGAATACCTGCTTTCAGATAATGTTCCGGAGAATAGAATAATTATCTTGGAATTGGATGATGATAAAAACAGTAATTATCGTGATCCTTTGGAACTAGGATCATATATAAGGGAAAAATGCAAAGATAAAGAGAATTACTATGTGTTTATTGACGAGATACAAAAGGTATATTCGATAATTAATCCTAACCTTAACGATGGCAAACATGTTTTGGCAAATTCTGATGACACTGAAGTAATATCATTCGTAGACGTTGTACTCGGACTATCAAGAGAAAAGAATATAGATTTATATGTGACGGGATCAAATTCTAAAATGTTGTCTTCAGATATAGTTACTGAATTTAGAGATAAGGCAACAAACATTCAACTTTCTCCGTTGTCATTTGAAGAATACTATGGATATATTGGAGGTTCAGCAACAGAGGCAATATATTCATATATGCAATATGGTGGAATGCCATTGGCTGTACTAAAAAGTGACGAAGAGCGAAAAGAATATCTAAAGAGCTTGTTTACTACAACATACTTCGCTGATATTGTAGAAAGGAATCAGTTGAAAAAGGGAGAGGCTCTGGACGAACTATGTAATATTATTAGTTCTTCAACAGGCTCATTACTAAACTCAGAAAAAATAGCCAATACGTTTGAAAGTGTTAGACATGAAAAGATTGATAAGCAGACAGTTGAAAATTATATTGGTTTCTTTAAAGATGCTTTTCTTTTGCGTGAGGCAAAACGGTATGACTTAAAGGGGCGAAAAGAAATCGGCGCACTCAGAAAGTATTATTTTATTGATACCGGATTACGAAATGCTCGTTTAAATTTTGCGTTTCCGGATGAAGGTCAAATGCTTGAAAACATTGTCTATAATGAGCTTTGTTATAATGGATATTCTGTTAATGTTGGTGCATTTGATACTGTAGAAAAAGATAAAAATGGAAAATCAATAAGGAAGAATAATGAAGTGGATTTCTATGCGACTAAAGGCATGAGATCTCTTTATATACAGGTGACTGCTGATATCTCTAATGCAGAAACAAGAGAAAGAGAAATACGCCCTTATTTTAAGCTGAATGATCAAGTACAAAAGGTACTTGTTGTAAATAGGCCCATTGGTGTAAATCATGATGAGAATGGATTCATTATTATAGGAATTACAGATTTTTTGTTGGGATATGTAAAAATGAATACTTCAGAAAAATGTAGCATAAAAAATACATAGATAGAATTAAGGAAAGGGGAGAGTGAGGGTAATATGAGTTTTAAATATAAATTACCAGGTGAAAATTTGCAAGTTATGGAATGCGAAACTGAATCTAATGCATTGGTCATCATTGGGGCTAATGGTTCTGGAAAAAGCAAATTAGGAGCATGGATTGAAAACCAATCCCTTGAAGATGTACATCGAATAGGTGCGCAAAGAAGCCTTACTTTTAATGAAAATATTGCATTAAAAAGCTATTCACAAGCAGAAGATTTGGTCTTTTGGGGAACATCAAAAAATAGCAGGGATGGAAATAAAGGGCATCGTTGGAATTGGGGGAAATACACAACAACACTAATGAATGACTTTGAAAATGTTCTTGCGGCGTTGATTGCCTTAAAAAATAATGAAAATGATGTTTTTATCAATCAATGCAGGATGGCGGAGAACAACAATTCCGAGAAGCCACATACACCACAAACTCCCATTGATGCTCTTTTTTCTATTTGGAATGATGTTTTTCCTCAACGAAAGTTATTGTTGGAAGATTCGAAGTTTTATGCGTGCTTACCTAGTGATGAAAGCGCGATAAAGTATTCAGCCACTGAAATGAGTGATGGAGAGCGATCAGTTTTATATTTGGCAGCTCAGGTACTATGCGTTCCTAAGGATAAAACACTAATTATTGATGAACCAGAAATTCACCTGCACCGTTCTATTATGAATCGGTTGTGGAAATCGCTTGAAAAGCATCGCCCGGATTGTTTTTTTATATTTATTACACATGACACTCAATTTGCAGCAATGCACAAAAATGCAGATAAATTCTGGATTCAAAAGTATGATGGACATAACTGGAACTTTGAGAAAATAGAGGATGACAATTTGCCAGAGGAATTATTGCTTGATATTTTGGGGAGTCGTAATAATGTGTTGTTTGTTGAAGGAGAAAAAAGTAGTTTTGATACTCAGTTGTATACTTCAATATATCCAAAATATTATATAGTTCCGTGTGGTAGTTGTACACAGGTCATCGAACGAACAAAAGCCTTTAATAATAATCCTAATTTACACAATCTAAAAGTATATGGGATAATAGATAGGGATTACCGCAGCGATTATGAAATTGAAAAATTGAAGGAAAATAATATATATACATTAGGTGTCGCGGAAGTCGAAAATCTTTTTCTTGCGGAGGAATTAATAAAACTTTTTGCAGAACATATGGGGAAGAATCAGGAAGAAGTATTTAGTGGAATACAAAAATATGTAATAGAAACCCGATTTGCCAATCAAATAAATAGACAAATATGTCAGAGTGTTGTTGCTGAAATCAAATATATGCTTTCTTGTGCTAATATTTCAAGTAAAAATGATGATGAAGCTAAGAAATCATTAGATACAGTATTTGCTTCTATTGATTATGAGGAACTGAAAAGACGAGAGAGTAGTAAATTTCAAAGGGCATTAGAAAATCAAGATTATAGGGAAATAATAACTATTTTTAATGAAAAGGGAATTGCAAAATCCATTGGTCATTATTTTGGAGTTGACAATACCGCATATTGTTCAATAATTATTAGTTTGCTAAACAGTGGAAAAGATGACGGTATTGTTAATGCGCTATTGCCATATTTTCCAGAAGAGATTCCTCGTTGATGTGAATATAATTCTATAAATCTTTGGGAATAATCAATTGCAACCTGCTGTGTACAGTAGCCCTGAGCTTTCTACCATATGCAGCAGGTAAACAGCAACTTGAGGTGAAAATGCATTAAATTCGGCATCTCATTACCTCAAAACATTCTCAAAGAGATAATAATCAAGAACTTACAAACCCTTGTAAACTCTGTGTTTGCAAGGGTTTTTCTTTGCCTAAAAATAGTATTTGTCGTGAATTTGGTGTGAATCATTTTTCATCGGGGATTGTCCTCTGCCAGACGAAAGCCCATATTGATAACAAGATTTTTTATGAAAAAATAAATGATTATTTACGTAATATGTAGTAAAATGGTTTTCAATGATGTTGTTTAAGGAGAAAATACATGGCTTGGTATGACGAGGCAGTTTTTTATCATATATATCCGTTAGGAATGACGGGCGCTGAAAAGCAGAATGATTATGGAGAAGTAAAGCATCGTCTTAACACGCTTGTTCCGTGGATTGAGCACATTAGAAATATTGGCTGTAATGCGCTTTACATCGGACCTCTTTTTGAGTCAGTCGGACATGGATACGAGACGACAGATTATAAGAAGCTTGATTCAAGACTTGGCACAAATGAAGACCTTGCCAATTTTGTTAAGGAATGCCATAAGCAGGGAATTAGAGTAATATTAGATGGCGTATTTAACCATACAGGCCGTGACTTCTTTGCATTCAAGGATATTTTAAAGAATAGAGAAAACTCACAGTATAAAGACTGGTATTGTGATGTGAATTTTTACGGTAATAATTCGTATAATGACGGATTTTCATATGCGAACTGGGGCGGCTACGACCTCCTTAT
>JAQYAV010000096.1 GCA_029338675.1 Lachnospiraceae bacterium | reverse complement strand
ATAATAATAATAATAATAATAATAATAATAATAATAATAATAATAGTAATAATAATATTAACAATAATAATATTAACAATAATAATATTAACAATAATAATATTAACAATAATAATATTAACAATAATAATATTAACAATAATAATATTAACAATAATAATATTAACAATAATAATAATTATATTTCTGATTGCATAAATAGTATTACTTATATCGGTATATATATTATAATTTGCTCTATAATTATTAAAGCAATTAACTATTCCGCCATACCATCTTTTTATAAGGTTTTATTTACAATTCCCATTGAAATAACGAATAGTTGTAAAGAAATTATATGTATAAACAGCCTACCTATAGACACAAAAATAGCCCTAATTTTCTCTAATGTATCCTTCGGTGGAATATGTTCTATATTCCAAACAAAGAAGGTCATAGAAAAAACAGGACTATCAATTATATCTTATATATTATACAAATTATTCATAGCAATAATCAGCTATTATGCGACAATTCTAATCATCTAAGTAGTTATCATATGCATCATCATCGTCATCTATATCATCAAATACACTATCCTCAAAATCTTCCTTCTCTTCTTCCTCAATTGTCTGCTGAAGAGTTGGCATAACACCTGCAGCTGGTGCTGGAGCTGGTGTAGGAGTTGGTGTTACACTTTCAGAAAATGCACTATCTAAATCATCATCTGACTGATATGACATATTGCTTGAAGCTGAAAGTAAATTAATATTAGCCTCCATCTCACTCATATTAGTCTCAACAATGTACGAATCATTCTCAAGTGATTCAATAAGAGTTCTATAATTCTCCTTCTCCATATCATGAATCTTATTAAAGATATCTCTCATTTCAGTTAATTTATCTTTTGTGTAATACATAGCACCAAGACGAATCTCTGTAGCTTCTTCAGAAGCTTGGTCAACAATCTGCTGAGCCTGATTTCTTGCCATCTCCAAAATCTCATTAGCTCTAATGTTAGCTAACTCAGTAATCTGATGCTGATCTACTAATCTATTTGCTTCATTAACAGACTCTGAAATAATTGCATCTGAACGAGTTCTTGCATCTGCTAAAATAGCTTCTTTATTTCTCATGATTTTTTTACATCTTTCGATTTCGCTTGGAAACTTTAATTTAAGCTCCTCAATCATAGAAACAAGCTCGTCCTTATGTACAATAATCTTTGTTTGAGATAGAGCTTGATATTTACAATTATCAATAAAAATCTCTATCTGATCAATCATTTCATCTACGCCTTTTTTACCCATATCAATAATCCTCCTATTGTCCCTTCATCTTATCTAATAATTTAGATACAATGCATTCAGGTACAAATTCCTTTACATCCACACCATATCTCGCATATTCCTTCACTACGCTGGAACTCAAATACGAGTATTCTAAACTAGTTGATAAAAATATTGTATCTACATCTGGCGCAACCATTCGATTACTCTGTGCCATTTGCATTTCTAAATCAAAATCTGTTAAGGCTCTCAAACCTCTAATAATAACATTAGTATTCTTTTGTTTAGCAAAATCAACTAGCAAACCATTAAATGATTCAACAGAAACATTGTCGATATCACATAATACATCTCTCAACATATTAACACGTTCTTCAGAAGAAAACAATGGTGTTTTTGAAGTATTATTTAAAACACCAATAATAACATGATCAAATATCTTTGATGCTCTTTTAATTATATCCAAATGTCCTAATGTAACAGGATCAAAACTTCCAGGGTAAATTGCTACACTCATACTATTCCTCCTATGTAAATCTAAGCTTTTTGAATAAATACGTGTTTATTAGATTTATATATTTTTTCTTTGATTACTTCAAAGCCAAGTGAAGAAACATAACTAAAATCTTCATCCTTTGATGCTTCTACAACAATAAGTGTGTCAGTGATAAATTTTTTATTACTAAGAATCTCCAATACATTTCGCTCTAATAGTTTATTATATGGAGGATCCATAAAAATCACATCATAATCCACTGATGTAAGCCCTGCCACAAAACTTATTGAATCAGATTTATAGATTTTACTTTGTTTTGTAAATTTTGTAAAATCCACATTGTCATTAATACACTTTACAGCCTTTGGATTCAATTCAACAAATGTACACTCATTAGCTCCTCTGCTTAATGCTTCAATTCCAATAGAGCCACTTCCTGCAAATAAATCCAAAAATTTTGCATCATATACATATGGTGCCAACATATTAAATAATGTTTCTTTTATTCTATCAGTTGTAGGTCTTGTATCCAAACCTTCAATTGTTTTTAGTCTTAAGCTTCTTGCAGTACCAGCAATTACTCTCATAAATAATCCTCACTTTTGACATTATACTAATTTTTTATCTGTTCTCTAATCCACTTTCCTGTGTCAGATAACTCATCGACTGTCCAATCACTTTTTTTAGTGCAAGCTGGAACAATAATAGATGATGTTTCATCTTTATTAGATATGTTCCATGCTGCATAAGACAAGTTATATTTATTAATTAAATCAAACCACTTTTCTGCTTGATCATAGTCAATAGCGCCATTACCTGACGCGTCACAAATACTAAATTCACTTACAAAAACAGGAAGTCCATTTTTGTGTGCTTCATCTACCTTCGAGCGAATATTATCAGTATGTGTAGCCGCATAAAAATGAATAGCATACATTATATTATCATAACCTTCAATTGGTGAATTTGATGCAATATCTACATCCTGTGACCAAGTTGGCGTACCAACGATAATAATAGCATTTGGACAATTCTTTCTAATTATTGGAATAATTTCATTTGCATATTTTTTTACATCATCCCATGTTGTACTACCATTTGGTTCGTTACATATCTCGTATATGACATTATCATGATCACTGTATTTTTTAGTCATTTCTTCAAAGAAAATCTTAGACTCATCAATATGTATATTAGGATCTGTATCATGTAAAATATGCCAATCAACAATCACATACATACCAAGTTCTGTTGCATAGTCAACTCCATTACAAACCAAAGATTTTATCTTCTCTTTATCTCCACCTGCACAATATCCCATATTTTCATCAGTGTACATGGCAAGACGTATTAAATTTGCACCCCAATCATCTCTAAAAGTTTTGAAAGCATCCTTATTAACATAATCTGGGAACCATGCTATCCCATGAGTACTAATTCCTTTTAGCTGAAACTTGTTTCCATCTTTGTCAACAATATCTGTTCCATTTACACTTAATTTACCATGATTTTCAAATGGTGTTTTACCATTTGATTCAGCTTTTGAAGCTTGACTTTTGTTTGTTGTTTGTTCAGTAGTTTCATTATCAGTAGTTTCATTATCATTTTTTTCTTCTGATACATCACTTGCTTGAGACGTTTTATCACCTGATGTTTCTTTATTATCATTATCAAGTTCTTTGTATTCCTTATCATCAATAAGTAAAACTGCCTTTTCACTTAGTTCATTTAACTCATCTTTATTCGTAGAATACATAATAAATCCAACATCTTTTAATTCACTTTTTGCAGATATTTCTTGATTATATTCTGCAGAAGATATTACCATTACTTCATTTGATACTTTATCTGTACCATTCCAAATATTATCCATTTCAACGCTATCACTTACAGGAAACGAAACCTTCCAATTAGTAATTTTATCGCTTGTTTTATTATTTATCTTAATATCAAATTGAGCATAGAATTTTCCATCAGATTCCCACTCATTTGTCTTTGACATAGATAGATTTATTTTATATACCGGTTTATCACTTTGAGAAGTGTCTTCTTTAGCCTCTTCAGAAATGGTTGTATTATCTGATTCATTTGCTTCTTCTGGCGAAACTTCATAAGTTTCTTCAATTACTTTTGTTGTAGAATTTTGTTCCTTAACCTTTTTATCTTCTTCATCAAGCAATAATACAAAAACTAAACCAAGTATTATTATCATAAGAAAAGAAGATATTACAATAAGTTTTTTTGTTTTAATTTTCATAGTTTATAAATCTCCTTTTGTAAGCTTTTCTCCACGCAACAGTTTAACAATAAAAGCAATCTCTTGCAAGGAAAAACTATATTATATTACTATTATTAACCTTTGAAATATCATCAAAATCTTCTCTAGGCACAATCTCATTACCATACTTTGCATATATGTCTTGTGCAAGCTTAAGCATATCACTATGATTATACAAATCAGCTATTTCAAATTCGATTTCACCACTTTGTCGAACTCCAAAAAAATCTCCTGAACCTCTTAATTTAAGATCCTCATTAGCAATATAAAATCCATCATTAGAATTCTCAAGCACTTTTAGTCTTTTTGTTTGTTCTTCACTTTCTTTACCATTAATAAATATGCAATACGACTGTTTATCTCCTCGTCCGACTCTACCTCGTAACTGATGCAACTGCGCTAAACCAAATCGTTCAGCATTTTCAATCATCATTACTGTTGCATTAGGATTATTTATTCCAACTTCAATTACTGTAGTAGAAACCAGAACGTCAATTTCTTTATTCATAAATGCTTCCATAATTGCATTTTTTTCCTCCGAAGACATTTGTCCATGAAGCGCTTCAACTTTGATTTTATCTTGATATTCATTACGTAAATTATCTGTATAGCTAGTTACATCTGAAACATCAAGATTTTCATTTTCAAACACCATAGGACATATAATATAAGCTTGTCTTCCTTCAAGCACTTGATTAGCAATAAATTTATAAGCAGTTTCACGATAATTTGTTCCGACAACGCAATTCTTTATAGGTTTTCTTCCTTTTGGAAGTTGGGTTATTATGGAAATATCTAAATCAGCATACATAATAATTGCAAGGGTTCTTGGAATCGGCGTTGCACTCATTACAAGAACATGTGGTGCATCACCCTTTTCAGATAATTTTTTTCTCTGGTTAACGCCAAATCTATGTTGTTCATCAGTGACAACCAAGCCTAAATCTTTAAATAAAACTCTATCTTCAATTAAGGCGTGGGTTCCAATCACCAAATCAATTTCACCATTTTCAAGTTCCTCTAATATTCTTCTTTTTTCTTTTAGTTTAGTCGAACCAACTAAACATGCAATATTTATATTGTATTCAGAATAAAATTTTTGAAACTCTTGATAATGTTGTTTTGCTAATACTTCTGTAGGAACCATAATTGCACCTTGATAGCCTTGTAAAATCACACCCAGTAACGCTGCAGCTGCAACAACAGTCTTTCCTGAACCTACATCTCCTTGAACAAGTCGATTCATTGTAGTATCCTTACCCATATCAATTAGTATTTCATCTATGGCCTGACTTTGACCTTTGGTTAAACTAAAAGGCAATTTATCTACAAATTCAGCAATTTCTTTTCCTTTAATTACTTTATGATTATTTTGTAACAATAAATTAATTTTTTTAAGTCTGTTTGTATTAAATATAAATCTATAAAATTCATCAAATGCAAGTCTTTTCATTGCGTTTTTTAGCAAAATCTCGTCCTGTGGAAAATGAATATTTTCATACGCTTCAGATATAGACATCAATCCATTTGAAAACAAAACATCCTCTGGTAAATTATCTTTTATGTTTGCAATAAGATTTCTTACTTTAATTATAGACTTTTGAATAGTTTTGTTAGTTATTCCTTTAGTAAGTGGATAAACTGGTTGCATTTCCTGTCTCATTAATTCATATTCAGAAACTTTATAGTATTCTGGCATAGACATTTCACGCATGTTATTTTTTACTTTCATCGTACCAACAAAAACATAAGTTTCACCTTTATGGAATACATTTTTCAAAAAAGGAGAATTAAACCATGTAAGCTTAACGTTCCCAGTTCCATCACTAATTGTGAGCGTTGTAAGTTGAAGATTCCTAACTTTTTTTACAACCACATAAGAAGTTATCATTCCTTTGATGAAACATCTATCTCCAATTGATGTTTTAGCAATCTCTGTAACTTCACCATATGTGAGATAATTTCTTGGATAAAAATGAATCAAATCATTAATTGTATAAACACCTAATCTAGCAAAAAGTTCTGCAGTTTTTTCCCCTATTCCATTTACACTTTTAACATTATCAGTTAACTGCATTTTTACACTCCTAAAAAATTCATAAAAAACAAAAGGGCATCCCATTTTATACGAGATACCCTAATTATTACTCTAAAGAAATAATATAATAATATATCGGCTGGCTTCCCTCATGTAATTCTATCTCAAAATCAGGATATTTTTCTTCTATGACTTCAACCATTTGCTCTGCTTCTTCTTTTGATACATCACTTCCATAATAAATACTTAAAAGCTCTGAATCTTCGTCCTTCATCTTATCAATAAGATTAATCATAACCTCAGATATATCTGTTCCAACTGATTTAATTCCATTGTCATCAATACCCATGTAATCACCAGTTTTGATTTCCATACCATCAATAGAAGTATCACGAACAGCATATGTTATTTGTCCCGACTTAACCATTTCCATTGATTCAATCATTCTATTTTTATTATCCTCAACAGATGACTCTGCAGAAAAGCCTATCATGGCACTAACGCCCTGAGGTATAGTCTTAGATGGAACAACAACAACATTCTTATCTTCTTCAATATCAGCAGCCTGATTTGCTGCCAAAATAATATTCTTATTATTAGGAAGTACAAAAACATTCTGTGCATTAATCTTATCTATGGCTGAAAGAACGTCCTCTGTACTAGGATTCATTGTTTGTCCACCTTGAATAACATAATCAACACCTAATTCTTGGAAAATACTGTCTAATCCATCACCAACAGAAACTGCAACAAATCCAAATTCCTTCTGTGGTTCAGTTTTTATTGTGTCTGGATTTTTTATCTGCTCAGCATTTGCAGCTTTTTGTCTATCCTGTTCCATGATTACCTTTTCACGATGTTCTTCTCTCATATTGTCAATCTTCATGCTAGTTAACTGACCAAATGTAAGCCCCTTTTCAAAGGCTAAGCCTGGATGATTAGTATGAACATGAACCTTTACTATCTCATCATCTGAAACAACAACCAAAGAATCACCTATTGAAGTAAGATACGACTTAAATTCTTCTTCAAGCTTGTCGTTATATTCCTTCTCAAGCATAATTATAAATTCTGTGCAATAACCATATTTAATATGCGAAGTATCAATATTTTCACTATCAACATTAGATTTACTAATATTAGTACTAGTTTTAATTGTTTCTTCTACTATAACCTTTCCAGTTAAGCCATTATATGCCCCCTGTAAAAACTCCATAAGCCCCTGTCCACCAGAGTCAACAACACCAGCTTCTTTAAGAACTGGCAACATATCTGGAGTTTTAGCCAATACCTCGTTACCATATTCAAGTACCTGAGCTAATAAGTCCTCAAGAGAAAGCTTCTCAGTAGATAGCTCTAAAGCTTTTTCTGCAACTGCTTTTGCAACAGTTAAGATAGTACCTTCTTTTGGTTTCATTACTGCCTTATACGCGGTTTCAACTGCACGAACAAAACCATAGCCTAATATCTTAGCATTAATATTTTTCTTGTCCTTTATCTCCTTACAAAAGCCTCTAAGTAGCTGTGATAAAATTACACCTGAATTACCACGAGCTCCACGTAAAGAAGCGCTAGACATTGTCTTTGCTAATTCTTCAATAGAAGGATTGCTTAAAGCACCTACTTCCTTTGCTGCCGCCATAATTGTAAGAGACATATTTGAACCAGTATCACCATCTGGTACCGGAAAAACATTTAGTTCATTAATATATTCCTTATTATTATCTAAATTATATGCTCCAGCCAAAAATGCTTTCTGAAGTAATTGTGCGTCAATAATCTTTATAGCCACTTGTATATCCTCCTACTAATCAATAACCCTTACACCTTCAACGAAGATGTTTATTGCTTTAATATTCATATTAGTCATTTCTTCAATCGAATACTTAACAGTACTAATTAAGTTATCACATACTGTAGATATACAAACACCGTATGCGACAATTATATGAAAATCAATTGATAAATTATTACCTTCATCAATAACTACGTTAACACCCTTGCTAACGCTATCTCCCTTTAACAGCTTGGCAATACCATCCTTCATACTGATTGATGCCATACCAACTATACCAAAGCAACCTAATGCAGCATGTCCTGCATATTGTGCTATAACTTCATTTTCGATAACAATTTCACCATTATCATTAGACATATAACCCTTCATAGATTTATACCTCCTACATAAAATTCCAATTTAATTATACTCATTTAACATATTTTTATCAAGTCTAATGTATTTTTTGCAATTTGATTAAATTTTTTTAAAAATGTTCTTGCATAATATTTATAAATTTGTTAGAATATGTACGTTGCAGACCTACTATAGGTAAATATAGGTGGCAAGGAGGTGCTAACAATGGCAAAGTGTAGTATTTGTGAAAAGGGAGCTCATTTTGGAAACAATGTGAGCCATTCTCATAGAAGATCAAACAGAATGTGGAAGTCAAACATTAAGTCTGTTAAGGCTGTAGTTGATGGAACACCTAAGAAGATTTATGTTTGTACATCATGTTTAAGATCTGGAAAAGTTGAGAGAGCTTAATCGTATCAATAGATATGATTTGTATAAAAAAAACACATTTATTCTTTTAGAATGATGTGTTTTTTTTATTACTTTTATATAGGAGGAGTTACATGAAATCAATTCAAAATATATTTTGCAGTGATAATCCAAAATATAATGAAAAGCTTATGAAAAAGCTTACTGCTACTAACAGTATTAATTATTTACAAGCATTCAAGCTAGAACTTTCAGCTGGACAGCTTCAAGATTTTCCAAAGCGACGTTTTGTAATCACGCCTAGTTTTATATGTGATTATAAAAATGAGCCAGTAATATTTCCAATATGTAACATTATTAATGTATATCGTACTAATATTATTAATAATGAATATAATTATAACTCAATGGCACTTGCAATTGAAACAAATTATAATACACGTATGTTTTTATTACAGAGCATTCGCAATATTAATGATGCAGAATTTAATAACATTGTTCAAATTATTAGAAATCGAATAAGTATCATGAACAATAATTTAAATAAAGGAGAAGTATAATGATTGTATATTATGGATATACTACAAAACTGAAAATCAATGGTGTCTATGGCGAAACACAATGTCCTAATTGTAATCACAGAACGCAAATTAGCTTAGGTCGTGAAAAGACAACTATTAATATGTTCTATATTCCAATTTTTGCTTTTACTAGAAAGCGTGTAAAAATTTGTTCGAATTGCGGTATCGTAGAAGAATTAAACAAAAAAGAATATAAACTCGAAAAGAATAAATTTCCAAAAAAATAAATAAATTTATATAATATAACTTACTTAATCATTTATAAAAAAGGATACATTGATTATTGTCATATTCAATGTATCCTTTTATTTGTTGGGGCAGGGCCCCGTTTGGCAAAAAGA
This sequence comes from Lachnospiraceae bacterium, assembly GCA_029338675.1. Taxonomy (GTDB): domain Bacteria; phylum Bacillota; class Clostridia; order Lachnospirales; family Lachnospiraceae; genus Coprococcus_C. Next base: position 108 of record JAQYAV010000096.1, on the reverse strand, counting down.
AAACTTGGATATATAGAATGAGTATATAGCCAAACAAATAAACCACCTGCTCTGCGGGTGGTTGAAAATGCTTTAGCTTACAGTAAAAAACCTCCAGTGATATAATTA
>JAQYAV010000095.1 GCA_029338675.1 Lachnospiraceae bacterium | reverse complement strand
TGGAATGCATTCAAACTTTTTAAGTTTGATCCTGAATTCCATATCGTATGTCTAAAGCAAGGACATGCTACTCAGACTGGTATTAATACAGTTATCAATTTAATGCTCCAGTCTGCAGATCCTGATGCTGCTTACAGGATCTTAATGTCAAGAACTAAAGATGAGATAGTTAAGGCATTCGAAGCTATAGGTATTAAGGTAACTCTTGATGAAAACAAAGATGTCACAAATGTATCTGTAGTTCCTGATTTAATGAGAAAAATAAACAATGATTCTCAGATGAATCAGTTTTTACTAAAGAATAATCCAGGATTTACAATAAAATTACTCCCTCAAATCATAAAGGGAGTAATTGCTAACACATTGAAGAGCGTTCAAAAGAAGATTCATGTTTTGAATCCAAGGGTTGAATCTTCTTATATCGTTGTCCAATCAGATTGGGCACCATTATTTGGGCAACAAGTACTAAAATATGGAGAATTTTATTCTAACGATATTAAAGCTCCAAGGATTTCGGGTGTTAGACATCCGATTTCAACATTATTCTCTGTTTCTACTATGCAGAGAGTTACATTCTCTGAAATAGTTAAGAGAATAGCTAAACTTCATATAACAGCTGATGAGAAAAATTTCTTATACCATGCATATAAGAGTCAGAAAGGATTCATAACTCTTTGTGCAAGTGAGTCATTAATGGAGAAACATGATGGTATGGACTTTGATATTGATAGTATGGCTGTAATTACCGATCAGGAAATTGTTGATGTACTATCAAAGATTGAAGATGTCACTCCATTCATTGATAGAACACGAGACAAAGCTCTCAATATTTCTGTAAATAAATCTAGAGCAGAAATTATGATTGAAGCGAAGAAACAAAATGTTTACTTTGAGGGAACTGGCTATGGCGAGTTCCCAGAAGAAACTCTTAAGAAGAGTGTTGAATCACTTAAGATAAAGAACCCATTGGGAGCCAAGAAATTAGTTGGGGATCTTGAGGAGAACAAGGATGTATTAGACATGTCATTCTCATGTCAAGGTGAAGTAACTAAGAACTACTTCTTAAATCCAATAGCTCCAATAGGCATTATTGCAACTGGCTTCTACAATAATGCTATGCTCTTATCAGTATTAAGAGACCAAAAGGTCGATATGAGCATAAAAGAGAAGATAGCTGGAATCTTCTCATATGCATATGAATGTGATAAGAATAGTAAAAATTCATATGTATCTCCATTAAAATGGAGTACTACTCAGGAAGGTAACAAGAAAATTATCTTAGATAAAGAATCTTGTACCAGAGTAGTATTTAATTATTCTAACTCAAGAGGAAGTGTCATGGATACTTTAGCATTCTTAACAGACTGCTGTAATGCAAATAGGTATCCAGGTGAGACATCTATTGATTCTGCCAAGAAGATGTATCAAATTATTGATATGTTCAATAATTCAATGATACTAAGATCACTTGGCAGTGATAAAAACTGTATCGTTGATAATGTTGCTGATGATACTAAATTTTCAAGTATCGTTCAGACATTAAATGAAGCATATGGTACTAAGATGACTTTAAACAATATCTTTGGCATCACATTACTTGAAATGGCTCCAAAGGGATTGGATTGCGAGTCAATTGAAGATTGCTCCTTAGAATATATCATCGATACTATGAAGGAGCAAGGTGTTGCTATTAGCAAACACCAATTAGATGAAGGAGCTAAAACTAGATTTACTGTTAAGGACATGTTCTACAACATTAAATCAGAATTAGTTGACTTCACAAACTTTCTTGCTGTTCTTTGCAGCAAGAAACTTCAGAATGCAATATTCTCAGCAGAAGCAAAGGCAGCAAGAAATGACATGATAGCAACTGCTGACGAATTTATTTATACAAAAGAAATGAAGCCATTTAAGGTTGCCCTTAACTCAATCAGATATTTGTCATTCACTTTGGACAATGCGTTCTCTCATAGTGATGACATCGATGGGCAAAATGCAATGCTTTACAAAAAGTCAATTGCTATAAAAACCTTAAAGAATACAGCAGCATTGCTATTTAGAGGTCTTAAGAAATATGAAATTGGCAATGTTGTTCTTGGACAGTTAGCCCAAGAATTTAAAGAGAACTTTGAGAAAGATGGAACCATCAAATCTATTAATAAGAACTTCTTTAATATATTTGATGAAGATATCTTATCTTATTTAAAGGCTTGTGGTAATCAGGTTACTGCAGGTGAAAGAATAGTTGCCGTTATTAAAGACAACAAATCTGTATCTGATGATTCTATTATTGGATATCATATATCATTTGTTAGCGGTGTAGGTTCTGCCGCTGAAGATGATAGTATTCTTGTATATTCTGAAAACAAGAATAGTAATGCTTCTGGCATTGTTGAAATGTCAGAAGATGGACATGCTTATGTCATGTTCGACAGAAAAATTGTTGAGAGAGATGCATCACTTGGTATCTTCTCTCAAATTAATACAGATGTCAAATATAACATCGTTAAAGATATGTTTGATATCACTTACTTTGATAGAATAGAGTTTATACCTTATCAGTTCAATGCAGGCAATGTTGTTGTCAACAAAGAAGATGGTTCTCAAGAAATAAACATAGGAACTGATAAACTAACTCCATCTTACAACTTACTTGTAGGACATGTTGCAGATGATGATGGCAAAGATGTAGCAGTTCCTATCTGCGAGCTTAAAATGGCCCCTGAAATGGCTGATATATTAAAGGATCTTGATGATCTTAAATTTAATATATTCTATAGTAAGCCTGTTGATGGGCTAAAAGATCAGGATGGATATGATTATGATCCATTCGTAAGTATAACATCAGAAAAATTAACTGCATTAATAGAAGATGCATTTAAGAAAGCTGATGATTTTGAATATGTTGATAGCATCACTTCTCTGGATGAAGAAGAAGTTGCTATTGGCGATTTAAATGACGATGAGGCCAGTGTTCTTGATTACTTAAAGTCACTTGGCAACGGTATCGTTGCTCCAAAAGACAGTAAGAAAGAAGGAATATCTGAATCTGCAGGCGTATCAATATCAGATTCGGATAATGACTTCGACTTTTGGAATACAACAAATGATAAGGTAGATAAGATATTCACAAACGTTGAGGATGAGCAGTCAAGTGATTGCTCATTTGAGATATTAGGAGAAAATGATTTCTCAATGTTCAATTAATAATATAAAAAAAGAGATGGATTAAGTTCCGTCTCTTTTTTATTTACACAAATTTATAAAATGATTAACGAGAAAGGATGTAATAATGATGAATGAAAATAAAATGAAAGAATTACTTGAAAGAATATTTAAGAACTTTAAATTAGGGGAATTAATCATTTTCCTAAAAAGTTTTGATATAGTTAATGGAAAGATGTCTAATAATACATTAGCTATTGGAAAACTTAATGGAGTTACATTTATGACTGATGCAGCTGCTGGAAAGATCCTTGGATATTGTAGCGAACCAAAACTTAAATTCTGCTACAAAAAGGATAATAAAACTGCATGGGTATCTACTCATAATAGATCTGATGCAGAGTTTATAAACATAAGAATAAACGAGATGCTTCATTCTAATCTCGTTTATAAATACATTCTTGTAGCTGAGATGAAGAAAAACTTCATTGATCTACTAAAGGTTGGATTTATGAACAAATGGATTAGCACTGACAATATAAACAAGAATACTCTTGAATATATAAGAAATGCTAATCCAAAAACTAAAGAGAAAATACAAGAGGCTCAATCTAATATGCCTGTTAATAGAAGAATTGTTACTCCAGCTGCTCCAACTGCTAAAAAGGAAGTAGCTGTTACAAAAGATGAATATATAGATACTATATTATCTTCTAAACAAAAAGTGGTTAAGGAACTTAAAGGATATGCCGCTGCTATTTATACTAAAAATGACAGCGGCATAATATTGCATCTTTATGGCAAAGGTGCAAGGGAATTTACTCCTAAAGTAAAGATTAAGTCAGAACAGTTCTTAATCAATAATCTTGTTGCCTTAAGCAAGCAGGCTAAGCAGTGTAACTTTAAGATTGCAGTAATAGCAACAAAAGATCAAAGTAAACTTCAATCTATTAAGATGGATAATGTTGATGTATACACTATCTAGTGCCCTTCGGGGACTTTGTAGCCAAAATCCTTCGGATAGGTTGTGGTTATCCCTGTTAGAAATTAGAACCTTCGGTCACTTAACCTACCATATCGTGGTTGTTAGAGTGTTAGAACCTTCGGTCATATATGGGATTTGTGATAATTTTAATAATTTTAATTTTTATTTATCACTATTCATGAGTTCCAGTTAGAGCCTACGGCCATAATTGGGATTTGTGATAATTTTAATAATTTTTAATTTTTTTGTTATTCATGAATTTCAGTTAGAACCTACGGTCATAATTGGGATTTGTGAATCATGCTAAACATTCTTCCTATAGAATACAGATATATCATATAGACTTAGAACATATCCTAGTTCTTGTAAGTGGTCTATATGATAGCTGTATTTCTAAAATATGACATAGTTAGAACCTACGGTCATATATGGGATTTGTGAAATTATAATAATGCATGCAAAAAAGTTGTGTGTATTTAATAATTTTACAAACTGGCAACTTTAGTATTACAATATAGTTCATATAGATAATTTTGACTAATATGGAATAGATTGTACTTACGAGTGCCAGAAATATTTATATTAATTTAAAGAAGGAGGCTTTTATTAATTATGAAAGCAGATATTATTTTATTACAAAGAAAGAATCATTCAAGAGGATTTATCTTGGATGAAGAAAGTAACAAGGCTAGTAGGCTAGCATTTGATTTTGAGTCTGAAGAAGGAGAAGAGACATCATTTATGTTATCTTGTTTAGATAGTATAAATAAGTGTATGGAGCATATTGATGTCAATAAGTTTACAGATGTTGCACAGGTATATATTCCAAGTAACGTCCTAAGATTCATAAATCAAGGGACATGGAAATATTGGCTATTTAATAAAACAATGGCCGATGGTACAGAGTTAAGCTCTAAGGCTATTGATATAGTAACAGAATTTGCTACTAACCTGGGCTCTTACATGTGTTTCTATATCTTTAAGGATATCAGAGACTGCTATATCAGTGAGGAAACACAGAAATCTCAGTATAAGATGAGGAAAATCTCAGACAAGAGAAAGGGATTATTCTATCTAATACAGGAAGCTACTAAGGTCATGGATGTTGTATGTCCTAAGGAGAAGAAAACTGCTCCAACAATCAACATAGTTGACTAGAAAATTTGAGAGTGGTATATACTGCTCTCTTTTTTTTAAACTGCTTAGCATAATGTCAATAAAGATAGTTAATGTTTTTATATTTGCAGACATTTGTACGTGTGAGTGTCTCTTATGAATGAGCGCTTCTTATGAATAAGTGCTTCTTATGAATGAGTGCCAATAGTCACGTATTTGTGTCTGCAAATAAAAGAACATTACATTAAAGGAGATGATGAACAATGGCAAAGAATAAATTTTATGCTGTTAAAAAAGGATTTAAGCCAGGCATATATAAGACATGGGATGAATGTAAAGCTCAGACTGATGGATATGCATGTGCAGAATATCGTGGATTTAAGACAGAAGACGAAGCTAAGGCATTTTTAGGGCTAAAAGAAATCAAAACCAATAATCAGAATTATGATGCGGTCTATTATACAGACGGGAGCCATGATAAATTAACTGATAATATTGGATATGGATTTTTATGTCTAGTTAATGACAAAGTAATCTTTAAACAATTTGGCCCAGCAAAGCAGTCAAAAACACTAAATATAGCTGGAGAAATCAAGGCTGTACTTATGGCTGTAAGGCATGCAGGCATAAGTGGATATAAGAAAATCAAAATATGCCATGATTATATAGGTATAAGAGCATGGCAGAATGGTGAATGGCGCTGTAAAACAAAAGAAAGTGCTGAATATATTTCTTGTCTTCATAAAATGCTGGATAATTTTCATATCGAACTTGATTTTGAAAAAATTACAGCTCATACAGGCAATAAATATAATGAAGAGGCTGACAGACTTGCAAGGTTAGGAACAACTGTTAATAGCTCTCAGGTAGAGAGGTGTTCCTAATGGCAGTAATCAAAATGAATTTATCACAAATTCTTAACTGCTGTGTAAAAGAGAAAATTCTTCCCTTTGATATAGAAGAGCAGAGAGAAGAATTAAAAGATTTATATGGCATAACAGATAAAGATGTCAGTAAGCTATCAGACAAACTTGCTGAATACATCCATAAAATAAATTAGAAAGGAGAGGACTAGAAAAATGTGTCCAAGCAGAAAAAACATGTATGGCGTTATGGCCCATAGTCATTTTGGCGACTGTACAATAATAAGAAATCACAAAGAGGTAATTGTGCCTCAAAAAATGATAACAAAGAAAGGTGTCATCAAAAAAACAGCTATCCCCGTAATAAATGCCTTATTTTTAAAAGCAGAAAAGGAAAACTTAATAAAAATTCATGCTTAAAATTAAATACTATGTAAGTGCTGTAGTGAATAACCATAGGGAATCAAAAAGAATAGAAGCTGTTAGCAAAAAACAAGCATCTTACTTTTTTAAGTTGACTTATGGTTTTGCATGCCGAGACTTACAGGTCAGACCTATTAATGAGGTAAAGGCCGAACAGATAAAAATGACAATATAGAAAAGGGGTAGCTTTATGATTGACATCTTTATAGACGGCTCTGCAAATGAGAAGACAAAATCTTATGGATATGCCTTTGTAGTTGTAGAGAATAAAAAAGCAATTAAAAAACAATTTGGGAAAATTAAAAACTCTAACATAAATAGAGCAGAACTTGAAAGTTTATATCAGGCTCTGCTCTATATAGATTCACATGAAGGAGAATATGAAATATATAGTGACTGCGAAGTAATAGTCAAATCACTTCATGGAGATATAAAACGTAATGGCAATAGAGACTATTGGGAACTCATAGAGCCATTATGTGAAAAGAATGTTGGAAGGTTTAATATATTTCATATCCCAAGTCATCAAAAAGATTCATATGAATCAAAATTTAATAATTTAGCAGACAGATTAGCAAATAAAGGAGCAAACTCTCTGTTAATCAAACCAATATTAAGATAATTTGAAAGGTAAGGTAATTAATTATGAAATTTGGATTAAATTTAGGAACAATACAAGAAGGAAAATTTATTGTGAAGGATATACATGTTGATATGGAGTATTCTTTAGAAGAAGCTCAAGGTTCTTGGGAATTAACTAAGAAAGTCATAAAGGAAGCTCCGGAAGCAGTTTCTGAATTGATTGATAAGGTTCCAGGAATAGTTAACAAGATTGTCTCTATAGCCAATACAGCAGACATCAAAAACATCGTAATTCCTCAAGACTTAACAAAAGAAGAAGAAAAAGAAACTAACCAGATTATAAATGATTATCATAATGCTTTAATATCTGGTAATCAGGAACATGTAATAGAACTTATTACAAATAATCCTTGGCTACAAGAAATAGAATAAATAGGAGGCGTTATCAATGATAACAGCAGAAAGTAAAATAATAATTAATGGAGCCATATATGACATGGCTAAGTTCAAAGAAAAATTTAATATAGATACAGATGAAAAGGCTATAGAAATAGCTAGCATCCTTGTAAATAGAGGAAAAGCTTCTGAATATGTAAGTACAACTAAAGAAAAGAGAATATTAGAAGACGCCATGAAGCAAGAAATGGTATCAGATGTTGTTAAGAAACTTGACGAAGAGAAAGAAGCAAATCGTCAGGCAAAGAGACAGAAAAATCTTGATAATACAGAATCCCTATCTATATTATTAGATGCGGATACTCAACTTGAAGCAATGAACATGGAAAAGAAAATCCATGAAATGATAGGAGCTATGGATACAGAAATCGTATTTAAAGATAATGCTTTAAAGGTTCGTGTAAGAAATATCACTCCAAATGAATATGCAAAAATCGCCAGAGTATATAGTGCAGACAGAACTTCTAAAGCATTCGTTAATAGTGTAGATAAGGCGACTGGAGCAGCTACTGATGCTATTAACTATGGTGCTACTCATATAGTTGCACCAGTTGCGCAAATAGGCGCAAAAGCAGGTATGAATATAGGTAAAGCCGTTGTTCATACTGCTTTAAAGACTGGTGCAGGCATAGTAACAGCCGGCTCTAAGGCTATTAAGGAAACTAAATATGATTTAGTAACAGATCCAGAAATGATTCGTGCCAAAAATGAATTAAATAGTGCTAGTAATGCAATCAGTAGATATTTTAAGTCTAAATTTGGTACAGGAACAGGAAAGGGAATTAGTATAGAATAACATAATTAGTATAGTTTGACATTTAATAAATATTAGGTTATACTAATTATGTGAAATCCATTTAACACAACCGATCAAGCCATAAGATATAAAAGTCTTGTGGCTTTTTATACATAAAGGATAAGTGGCATTTATCCGCTGATGTTTGTCGGTAACTTCAGCTCACCTCGCTAGTGAATAAATAACCGTCTGGGTAGAAAGAGTGGTAGCCAGTCTATAGTGGTCACTTACCGAGAAAACACCTATAGAAAAATTCATACCCTATGCCAGTATAATTGATATCCCAGGTATGAGACTTATTCAGGAAGGACTGAATGAATAAGGGAAAATGAATAGGGAAGCGGAGAGTTCAACACTCTTGCTTTAATAGGAAGAAAATGATTAATCTTAATGGTCTTTTTCATGGCTATTAAGTAGACAAGTCATTTTTAGCTCGAAGTCCAAAAGTCAAAATATATACACCTGAATGCCTTACAGGGTACAGTATATTACTTTATGCAGATATTAATTAGTCGGTACTTGACAGCCGATAACAAGGTAATCGGACTACTTTGTCTATAGTCCGTCATTATATAGCAAAAAAAATCCAACCTCTCTCTCGATTATTTAGCTGATTTATTTTTGTTATCACCTCCTTTCTATGATACGTATAAATAAATAATATATTTGCTATGTAATGATTATATTTCGCTCTTCTTATAAAGGGCTCTAAGAGAAGTTCATGCCAAATCATAATCCAAAAATCTAAAAGGCATGAACATAAAAACCGCAGCAGCATTCTATTAAATAGTTACTTTCATAAATAACTAGATTTTTAATAGTATGTTGCTGCGTTGGTCGTTGAACGGTTGAAAAATCCATACCGTGTCTATTAATAGGAAATTTAATATAGATGTAACGAATGGTTTATTTAACAGATTTTTTCATAAATATCTCCCAGCACATTTAGCCCTATATGCAAGATTGTTTTTCATTTCTTGCATTATCCCCTAGGGCTGAATGTATAAAATAGGCTTATTTATGAATAATATGTTAAAGTTTCTTTCAAAAATTAATAGTCGAAAGACTTTAAAATACTAGGAGATTAATATGAAAAAATATTTAATATTATCAATACAAGGCCAAGAAATACCAAACGATTATACATCTAGACATTGTAATCAATATTACAATAGAAGTTTTATAAAAGTATTGGACTTTCAAACAGGAAAAAAGGTAGATTGGAAGATTGGTGCATTTACACAGAGTCAGTTTGGCAATTGTCATACTGATGAAGAAATTGAGTATTTAAAATCTTTAGGTTTAAAAGCTTATTACATTCACCCATACGAAGG
>JAQYAV010000094.1 GCA_029338675.1 Lachnospiraceae bacterium | reverse complement strand
AATAAATAGAGCCCTTTAGGGCTCAGTGAGTAAATGATGTTGCGGCTGGCGAACCTTTTCAATGAGTCTTTAGACTCCAGAGCCGGTAATAAGCCCTTATAGGGCTTGAACAAACCACCGGCTAAGCCGGTGGTTCTGATTTTTGGTGGTGTGACAATAGAATGACAATAAAAACTAATAAGATAACGAGTTTTTTAGTTACTTAATAATTCAAATATATATGATGAAAATAAATTAATAATAATAGTTCCTAGTATGGTAAATATAATTGATATAATAGGTTTTTCTTTAATAAAATCAATTATTCTATAAAACAATTTTTCTTAAATGTTTTAAATTCTTTTTTTAATAAAGGAACAAAATCTTTGTCTATTATCCTTGATTCTATTTTTGAGAGACATTCAGGACATAAACTTTGAATTCCGTATTTTATTGCGATATCATTTTTGATTCCACACATATCAAATAAACAATTTCTGGTATCATCATGCAAAAAGTAATTTTCGTCAATTTTGTTAAGGGTAGAAATTTGTACTGTTTCATATAATACTATACTCCAAATGTCAATATAAAAATGTTATATAAAACGGCATTTTCTATATAAAAAAATACTATAAATATTGGAAATCGTTAGATTTCTTATGAGCTGACGGCAGGAGCCTGCCCGCAAGGGCACCCTGAAAATCGGCACGATTGTAAGGGCGGTACCTTATCGCAAGATAAGTACGAGGGCACATACTTATGTCTAATAAGTGTGCCTGCCCACTGCCCTGATAAATTTAATAAGATTTGACAGATAAGAGGGAGGAGCATTATGGAACATAAAGCTGGAATGCCCTGTCTGAAACTTAATAATGTTGGAAGAAAATCAAAACACTGTGGAAGCTTTGAGTATGTTGCTAAGGAAGCTCTTAGAGAACGATGTGGAAGAGATTCCGATATTGATCCTGAAAGAACTCATTTGAATATATATGGTGGCTATGAAACAGCAGAGGAGTTGATAGCATATTCAAGAAAGCATGTTGAAGAACTTTCTTTACAACTTCGGAATGAAGGAAAGAGAGGAATAAGAAATGATGCGGTAGTTATGATGGCAGCAATATTTAAACTACCAATGGAATATTTGAATGAGTTGAGTTTAGAAGAAAGTAAGAGATTATTTTCCAAGTTCCTTAAAAAGTTTTCAGAGATAGTCGGAGCAGAAAATATAAAATCATGGGCAATTCATTTTAATGAATTAAATCCTCATGTGCATGTATTCTGGGAGCCTATGACAGAGGATGGTAGGTTGTGTGCAAAGGAAGTGTGCAATCTTAAATTCTTCTCTAGGCTTAATAAGGAAATGCCAATCTATCTTAGAGAGCAGGGATTTGATATTGCAGATTGTGAAGCTTACGATGCAGGACTTGATAGGTCGGAATTTCTTGGAGAAGTATCTGAGGAGAGAAGAAAAAGTAAGAAACAGCATGGAGTTGATTCTAGAACATTTAAGTATCAGCAGGAGCAAAAAAAGGAAAAACTTGATAAAGAGATAGAGGATAGAAAAGCTATTAAAGCTGGACTTGATGAGGTAATAAAGAGTTCGGAGATAGAGGCAAGTAAGAAAGCGGATATGATTATTGATGAGGCTAATACAAGGGCAGGTGATATTGTTAATACTGCTAATAATAGAGCGAAAGATATACTAAAAGCTGCTAATAGTGAGGCTTCTGAAATCATTAATAAAGCGAAAATTGAATCACGCGTAATATGCAATGATGCTAAAAAACAGGCAGATAATCTAATTGATGTAGGTAATGCAATTAAGCGGAAAATCGACAATGATACAGCGGAGCTGCAAAAGGAATATGACGAGTTGTATGAAAAATATGTAAAGATGAAACAAGAATCTGAAGCTTTAGAGGAGCAGATTAAGCGGTTGAATGAGTAATATGAATTTCTTCAAAATCAAGTATCTACGCAGACAAATAAAAGAAATCATTTAGAGAAGCAGATAGCAGAGAAAGAGAATTTGCTCTTGGAATTAACCAGATGCTTTGGATATATCATCTGGAAGATATTCGATATGGTTATATCTGGAGCATCGAATATCATTCATTTTGTAAAAGAGGGAGATATAGGAATTGCAAAGTTTACCCTAAATGATCATAAGGATCAGGCATTAAAGCAAGCAGAAAATCTTGCTCCAGAGTTTAAAGATGAGATGGATCAGGCAATTCAGTTGATTACGGCAGTAATGGAGGAGAGATATATAAGGGAATATAAGAAGTAGGATTGGAAAATAGCATAGTCAATTTTTGATTGCACTTGTTTTTGGCAAATTGTTGGATTATAATTTTCTTTATTATAAGTGATAAGGGGATAACCATGAGTTACAAAAAGACAGATGCTTTAATGCGTCATTTAAGAGATAGTGGAATTGCAATTAATGGTGCAAAACAGAAAAGGCAACTTATAAATACTGGTTATTTTCATGGATATAAAGGATATCGTTTCTTTGAAAATTCGCAGAGACGGTTGCCGTTTACATCATATGAGGAGGTTTATGCGACCATTCAGTATGATTCGGCATTGAAGTCATTGTTGTATGGAAAAATGATGTTTATTGAAACTGCGATAAAGAATATAGCATTAGAAAGTATACTGGTAAATGCGAATTCGGAATCTATTCAAGATATGTATGATAAAGTTGTTAGCGGATATAATAATGCACCAGCCAATGCAACAATTGATCAAAAACGAAAAATGCAACAAAATAAATTAAATTTGCAGAATTCAATACAGTCAAGCTTAGCAAATGCATATAAAAAGAATAATCCTAAAATTACACATTTTTATAATAACGTAGGATATTCAGATGTTCCTATATGGGCATTGTTTGAAATTATGACAATGGGAGATTTAGGATATTTATTATCATGCCTTACTTATGACGTTAGAGATGATATTTCAAAAAGATTAGGATTAAATGTTGCAAGTGATACTGATAGACAGTTGATTTATAAGTATATATATACTTTGAAGGATTTAAGAAATGCTATTGCACATAATTCAGTTGTTTTTGATACAAGATTTAGAAATATTGATCCTAATAGTGCTATGAAGCAGTGCCTAAAATTAGAAATAGGATTGCCTTATGTAAATTTTAAGACAATAGGTGATTATATAATCCTTATGTCTTATTATATGAAATTGCTAAATGTATCAAAAACAGAAATAAAAGCTTTTATTAGAGATTTTGAGAAAATAACAGATAACTATAAAGCATCTGTTAATTCTAATGTTGCAGGAATTGTTATACATCCTGATTTAACAGCTAGAATGAATATTATGAAAAATTATCTGTAAAATTCTTATGGAAATATTGCATATTTTTGTAATATGAGGTATATTATAAATACTAATTGGGGTATGCATTCGCGGATGCATACTTGAGAGAGCCGGAGCAATCCGGCTCTCTTTTTGTATTGATAAAAATAAAACTGTTATTTGGTGTGAATCTGAATGACAGTTTTATTAATTAGTTTAAAAGAAAATCAATATCTTCTGGATAAACCGTGTCAATAGAATATATATCGTTATGATTAAGTGTAGCAATATTGATCCCTAAAGAATGATAAATTAAAAGTAATACTATAGTTTTAAGAAGTCGACTCGCACAACTGAGCTCTTGATGTGATAGCTTACGTGAGTCATTTTCTAAATGAGTATAAAAATTTCTGGCATCAGCGATTTTAGAAGAAAGTTTTTCAATGTTGTTAGGAGTAAAATTAGTAAAAAAGGTTGATGCTACATTGAATAAATCTTGTAATCTGTATTTTAGATATGTATGATATTTCTTTTTAAATTGTTTTTCGGGGTTTTCAGCATTATACGCAAGCCTTGCAAGAGTAACAGCTTCATTATCTCGATTGTTTCTTGAGTAATATTCTAGTATTTGTACAAGATTATTAAATTCATTAGTGCGTGATGATCTATGACATAGGATTTCATAGTATATGTCAAGTATATATTCATTCCTACAACAAAAATCAATCCACGTATTCCATAAAGTATCGAAATTATTCATGAAATTATGAGCATGAATTATAAAATGAGTATTATTTTCAATATGTTCCTCTTGGGTATAATTAAAAAAAACAAGATATGAATCTAAAGAGTTACCATTATCGCAATGTTCTATTATATTAATTTTATTTAAAGGTATATTTTTATTGCAGAAAAAGGCAAATAGATTTCTAGCACAAGCTAATTTTTTAATCCCTTCAGTTATGGAAACGGGGCTATTAAATTTATACTCTATTTCGGGAATTACAGAATAATTTCCTAGGTCGTTAAAAGGTTGATAACTAATATTACGTCGTATTTCAATGCTTCCATCAGAATCTGTTCCTATTAGTGTTTGTGCATTAACATTTATTTTATGCAAGAATGGGTATTCAGAATTAAAAACATTTATTATTGCCTTGTCAGAAAATATATTTGTTAGACAAGGTAGTTCATAAGTTAGTTCGTTTACTATAACATCTGATTCATAGGATTTTCCAACAATAATTAAATCAGCTTTTATAATTTTAGAAACAATACCATGTAATTTACTTGAACTAGATAGGTCGTAGCAATTAGTAAGAGTTAAGTTAATTCCAAATACTGTTCCTACAATATTTATAGCGTTAATAATGGGATTGGTTTGGATGTTAAGATCAATGGACAGTTGTAGTAAAATATCGTTTTTTTGTTTGAAAAGTGTTCCAGGATATGCGCTATTGTTTATGATAAAAGTTCCGCTAGTATTTAATATATCTTCTAGAATAATATTTGACATTTTGAAAACCTCCGAATTCTAAAATTTTATAAAAATATTATAACATATAAAAACAGGATGTTCAGTAATCTTGCGGTTGATATCCGTCTATATGTTCTTTCACTATAAGTGAAATTACAAATACAAAATAGTGTGGTATGATCCAGCCAAGGAGGTGAAATACCATGAAAAACTTTTATACGAGCTCAGATGTTATGAGTATACTAGGTGTAGGAGAATCAAAAGCGTACAAAGTAATAAAGCTTATGAACGATGAATTAAAGCGTAAAGGCTTTATTACAGTTAGAGGAAGAGTCTCGAGAAAGTACTTCGAAGAGCGGGTTTATGGAGTTGTTAGTGATACAGGCGACTAAAGAAAATGATTTAGTTTTGTAGCAGGCTATGATAAAATAAAGGAGGAAAAGATGTCACTAGCAGATAGGATTTTTGAATGCTTTAAAGATGTGAATATGTTTACATTAAAAGAGGCATACAAGAAGTATTCTGATAAACCTACTGAAACAATCAGAGCTAGAATTTATGATAATTTAGGCATAAGATTTAAGCGACTTGCAAAGGGCATTTACTGTACTATTGAATCACAAGAAGAAAAGTGTGTCTTATTAGAAGGGGATGGGCGAGACCTTTCTATCATAGAAGATAAAAGTATAGATTGTATTTTAACAGATCATCCTTGGCTGGATATGAAATCCAATAAAGGCGGAACGAGAGCGTTTGCAGTATACGATTGTTTTAGGTATACATTAGAGGACTTTAAAGAAAAGGCTAGAGTATTAAAAGATGGATGCTTTCTAGTGGAAGTATTACCAGCTGAGAATGAGAATAATTATGAATACTTGTATCAGATAAAGCAGTATGCAAAAGAGGCAGGTTTCATATATTACTCAAAGGTTGCTTGGAAAAAGGGAACTTTTGTGAGTAATACAGGTAGAAAAGCTAAGAATACACAGGATATAATGATATTTTCTAAAGGTAAAGCTAGAAATATGAGGTTGGATACAAAAAGAACAGCACAGACAGGACAACCAACGTATATGAGTGGCTGTAATGGCATGTTGCCTACAATGTTTGATGTTCAACCAGTACCTAAGAAAGACAGAATTCATCAAAGTGAAATGCCAGTATCTTTATGTGAACAGATATTAAAATTTCTTACTTATGAAGGAGAAGTTGTTTTAGATTCTTTTGCAGGAAGTGGTGTTGTAGGTGAAGCTGCCTTGAATATTAAGAGAAACTGTATTTTGATAGAGATTTTAAAAGAAAATATTGAGAAGATAAAACAGCGATTTAGCAATAATATTTTGCTACATACATTGATGGAGAATTAACATGAATTTACAGATGGACAGTAAGATTGCAGATAATTACACAAGCAATTCTCAGAAAATACGAGTAATAACAGAACAATGGGTCAATAATAACTTATATTGTCCTTGCTGTGGAAAAGCACAAATTAGTCACTTTGAGAATAACAGGCCTGTTGCAGATTTTTATTGTCCAGAGTGTGCAGAGGAATATGAATTAAAAAGCAAAAACGGAACCATCGAAAATAAGGTGAATGATGGGGCATATAATACTATGATAGAAAGAATAGTATCAATTAATAATCCTAATTTTTTCTTTATGAATTACAATAGAGCAGATTTGCGTGTAGTGGATTTTTTGATGGTTCCCAAATACTTTTTTTCACCAGAAATAATTGAAAAGAGAAAACCATTGTCAGATACAGCTAGGAGAGCTGGATGGACAGGCTGTAATATTTTAATAAAACAAATTCCAGAAGAAGGAAGAATTTATATTGTTAAAAATGAAATAGAAATACCTCAAAAGGAGATTATTACAAAAGTTAAGAAGACGGAATTCATCAAGCAATATAAATTAGATGCAAGAGGTTGGGTGTTGGATGTACTGAATTGTGTAAATCAGATTGAGGGAAGAGATTTTACATTGGAACAAATGTATAAATTTGAAAATGTGTTGGCTGCAAAGCATCCTGATAACAAACATGTTAAGGATAAGATTAGACAGCAGTTACAGATATTAAGAGATAAAGGAGTAATAGAATTTAGAGGTCGAGGTAATTATAGAAAAATTAAATAAAAATATAAAAGGGAAGATTAAGATAAATATTGTGACAATAAAATGACAATAAAAAATAAGAAAAGTGTATGAAAAAGATAAAAACAGTACAGATATGAACTGAGATAGTGGCTTTATTTCTACTGATTAAGAGGAAAATAAATTTTAAATCAAGAGTTTGAATAAAGAAAAAGGAACGGGAACCCTTTATCATAGGTATATTTGAATTTAGATAGCCCGAGGAGAAAATATTGTTTTACTCCTTGGGCATATTTTACTTCTTCCTATATTCCGAAGGTGAAAACCCAGTTTGTTTATGAAAAATTCTGCTGAAGTACAAAGGGTTGTCATAGCCTACAATTCGACCAATCTCTGTTATAGTGTATTTGGTTGTTTCTAGCAACATTTGTGCATTTGTTATTCTAATTGAGGTTATGTACTGCATAGGAGTGGTTCCAGTGTATTGTTTGAAGTTTCGGATGAACCAACTTATACTCATACCTCTTGAAGTTGCATATTCCTCGATGCTTATTTCTGTATTGTAATTATCATTAAAGTACTGTGTGGCCATATCCATCTCGTTATCGAGATATTCATTTTTTAGTACTCGTTCTTTTGATAGCTGTCTATGGATAGTAATCAATAATTGAAACATCAATGTAGTTAGCATTTCTTTATAATTATCTGGAGTTTGTTGAAGTTCCGATATAATCTTTTTGAACAGTCGTTCATATTCTAAAGAAGAGCCCACAAAGAAATTGTGCATATCATCTTTTATTCCATATTTCCTAAGAAGCTTTTTAACTTCACTTCCTGTGAAATGAAGCCAGTAAACCTCGGCTTTGTCTTCACAATAGTATTCATATTTCTGAAATTCCTTCGGTCTATATATGACCATGTTTCCTGCAGTCACAACAGTATCATTATCTGCATTTCCGAAATGAAAGTGTGCGGATCCTGATGATACATACAATAGCTGATAATCAGCTCGTCCCTTTGGTCTAAATGTTGGGAGCTTAGGGTGTGTAAATAAGTGATAAGTACCGCAACTTGTGACAACTAGGGGATTTGTTTTATCTACTATATCAAGCAATGAATTGTTCAAATATCCTGAATTTATATACATGGAAATCACTCCTATATAACATATTTTGATATATTGTATCATTTTGTGCATGTTTTGTCTATTTCCGTTCATAGACAAATATTGCTATCAAATTGTATTATAAGTACAGAAAGAAACGGAAATGCATAACATTAGAATAAAAATAGTGTTATGGGGTTACAAACTGTTATGTACAAAATAATACATGTAGAGGGAGGGGATATTATGATAATTCCACGTTATTATGAGAACTTAGAAGTGTTGCACGAAAACACAATGCCAAAAAGAGCATATTACATTCCAGCATCAAAGAGAATGGATAACCTTGTTGAGCATCGTGAAGAATCAGATCGCATGCAGCTTTTAAATGATGTTTGGAAGTTTAAATACTTTGATAGCATTTATGAAGCTACAGAGAAGTTTTATGAGGAAGGATACAACACAGAAGCATTTGTAGATATGCAGGTGCCTGGTATGTGGCAGATGAACGGATATGATTGCCATCAGTATACAAATATCAAGTATCCATTTCCGTTTGATCCGCCATATGTGCCTCAGGATATTCCTTGTGGCGAGTATGTATATGAATTTGAATATAAGAAGGATGAAAAGGCACCTAAGGCTTGCTTGAACTTTGAAGGCGTTGATAGCTGCTTCTATGTTTGGATGAATGGTGAATATGTAGGATATAGCCAGGTTCCACATGCAACAAGTGAGTTTGATGTATCTGAGGTAATAAGAGAAGGAAAGAATACTCTTGCAGTACTTGTTATGAAGTGGTGTGACGGTTCTTATTTGGAGGACCAGGACAAGTTCAGAATGAGCGGAATCTTTAGAGACGTATATATTTTGAAGAGAGCAGAAAAAGCAGTTAGAGATTACAGAATCACAACAAATGTTGGTGTTAATAATGCAAAGTTAATGATTGATGTAGACTTTTCAAATGCGACACCGTTAAAGGTTACTGTAGAGGATATGAGTAGTGCCGTAGTTTCACAGGGAGAGTTGTCAGAATCAGGAGATATTGAATTAACAATTGATGTGCCAGTTCTTTGGAATACAGAGAATCCATATCTCTACACAATTGTTATGGAGACTGAAAATGAGACAATTGTTGATTATGTAGGTTTTAGAACAATTGAAATTAAGAATAAGGTTATTTATTTCAACGGACAGAACATCAAGTTTAGAGGAGTAAATAGACATGATTCAGATCCAGAGACAGGATTTGTAATAAGCATTGACCAGCTGATGGTTGATTTAAAAATGATGAAGGAGCATAACTTCAATTCGATTCGTAGTAGCCATTATCCAAATGCCCCTTACTTCTATCAGTTATGTGACAAATATGGATTTATGGTAATTGATGAGGCTGATATTGAGGCACATGGACCTTTCTTAATCTACCGCAAGGAAGATACTGACTACAATAGATTCAAGCGTTGGAATGAGCAGATTGCTGATGATCCAGCTTGGAAAACATCTATCATGGATCGTGTACAGCTGATGGTAGAAAGAGATAAGAATAGAACCTGTATCGTAATGTGGTCTATGGGAAACGAAAGTGCTTATGGATGCAATTTTGAGAAGGCACTTAAGTGGACTAAGGAATTTGATCCTAGCAGAATCACCCAGTATGAAAGTGCAAGATACAGAAATTATGATGTGACTTATAACTATGAGGATTTAGATATTTACAGCAGAATGTATCCAGCCTTTGATGAGATTTACGAGTTCTTAGAGAAGGATGCAAGCAAGCCATTCTTGTTAGTTGAATATTGTCACAGTATGGGAAATGGTCCTGGAGATTTTGAAGATTACTTCCAGCTGATTCAGAAGCATGACATTATGTGTGGTGGCTTTGTTTGGGAATGGTGTGATCACGCAATCAACAAGGGTGTGGCAGAGAATGGAAAGACAATGTATTGGTATGGTGGAGATCATGGCGAGGTAGTCAATGATGGAAACTTCTGTATGGATGGTTTGGTATATCCAAATCGTAAACCACATACAGCATTGCTTGAATACAAAAATGTTTATAGACCAGCACGAGTTGTTGTATACGACGAAAAGACAAAGGAGCTTACAATTCACAACTATATGGACTTCGATGATTTGAAGGATTATGTAGAGATTAGTTATGAAGTGAGCTGCGATGGATTAAAAATTGAAAGTGGAAAGCTTGATGCATTTAGTGTAGCACCACATAGTGATGCGACAACAAAGCTCGATGTTAAGGTTCCAGAGACAGGCAAGGTATTCCTTAAGCTTACTTATACATTGAAGAAGACGATGGGACTTATTCCAGAGAATCATATTTTAGGATTTGATGAAGTTAAGTTAGCAAATGGCAAGAATCAAACTGCAGAAAAGTATTTGTCGTCAGTAGAGACAAATAACCAGCTTGAAGTTGTAGAAAATGATACTCAGGTAATAGTAAAGGGTAATGCTTTCACATACATTTTCAGCAAGAAAAATGGAATGTTTGAGCAGATTGATTTTGCTGGTCATAAATATCTTGATGTTCCAATGGAACTTAATATATGGAGAGCGCCTACAGACAATGATATGTATGCAAAGCTTGAGTGGAAGAAAGCACACTATGATCAGTCATATGTAAGAGCATATACAACAGTTGTAAGTAAGGGAAAGAATTTTGTAGAGATTAAAGCAAATGCAGCTATGTCTGCAGCAACAATTCAGAAGATTATGGATGTAGAAATCACTTGGACAATAGATGGAAACGGAGGAATTACATCAAAGCTTAATGTTAAGAAAAATGATGAGTTCCCAGATCTTCCAAGATTCGGGGTTCGCTTGTTCTTAAATAACAAGCTTGAGAATGTATCTTATTTCGGAATGGGACCATACGAAAGCTATCGTGATAAACACCAGGCAACAAGTCATGGCCTTTACCGAGCAAAAGTAAGAGAGATGCACGAGGACTATATTAAGCCACAGGAAAATGGAAGTCATTTTGATTGTGATTATGTAGAACTTACAAATGGTCAGTTTGGTCTTGCTGCTGCATCAGAAAAGACTTTCACCTTTAACGCTTCTGTTTACACACAGGAAGAGTTAGAGAATGCAAAACACAATTATGAGTTGGTAGAGTCAGAAAGCACAGTACTTTGTATTGACTATGCACAAAACGGAATTGGTTCAAACAGCTGTGGACCTGTCGTTATGGATGAATACCGATTCGATGATGTGGCATTCGAGTTCCAGTTCAAATTAGTTCCATTTGTAAGGGGATAGAAAAAAGGATAATTGAAAACCAAATGGCAAGCATGCTGATTCGAATAAGCTATTTGGATTTCTAAACACAAAAAAGTAAGAATGAATTAAGTATTACTGAAATATGTATGAATAGTGGGTTTGACAGTTAGAGAACTTTTAACAGAGTATTTAAGAATTATTCGTTATTTTTTGAAAAATAAACAGATTTAAGTAATTAGAATAATGTAAAGCTTGATTTTCGCGACAAGATTGATAATAAATATATTTGTGCATATAATGTAAATAGAGGTTGATTTATTTCAAGTATATTGTTATATTATTAGTAGATAGGAAACTATCGTCGGGAGAGTTCCTACCATATAGTGGAAGATTTTAAACTCGGGAGAGTCCCTACCATAAAGTGGGAGATTTTAAACTCAAGGGAGCATTTTTATGCTCCCTTTTTTAACTAAGGAGATTATATTTATGCATGATATGAAAATATATAGCATATCAGATAAGTACATATCATATTGATATTGTCAATATTGGTTTACACTTTATTCTCAAGAATGTTCGACCTTATGCAGCCTCCTGTAGTGAAGCATAGTATTGTTGTCGCTTAACCATCGGAGGTAACCCACCGTTAGCAGAGCAGATCCTCCGGTTATT
>JAQYAV010000093.1 GCA_029338675.1 Lachnospiraceae bacterium | reverse complement strand
TTATGGAGACAATTGCAAAGCTAGGCAGTGTTTCACGTAAGGATATCCAAGATATACTGGGAATATCCCAAGCTACAGCCATAGTACTCTTACGCAGTATGCTAGAAGAAGGCAAGCTAAAAAAAGAAGGGGCAGGCAGGTTCCAGAGATACTATAAAGACTAGTTTATATATATCTTATCAACGTAGTTCTAAAGCAACATAACAATTATTAATGGATTAAGTTTAATAAATATAATAATTTTGTAAGCTACAACTATTTAAAGGAGATAATATAGTATGAAATTAGATCAGATATATATGTGTTCGAGCGAAAGGATGACACAAATTGACGATAAAAGTGTGAGTCTAGTAGTTACTTCACCACCTTATAATATCGATATACAGTACGGGAATAAAACCGCGAAAGGAAAGATACTTGAAAGCAAAGGTGTAAAATATCATGACAATATGGATGAGACCGAGTACAGGGAAATGCTCAAAAATGTATTTACTGAATGTAAAAGAGTATTAAAAGATGACGGTTCAATCTGGGTAAACATTAAAAATAGACTTATAAATGGCGAAATAGTTCCCCCTTTTTGGATTCAGGATTTTTTTACTGATATGTATTTAAAAAATTTAATTATTTGGAACTTTGATTGGGGAGGTTCCACAAGTAAAAGATTTGCTCCTCGTTACGAATTTATATTTTGGTATGTAAAAAACAAAAATGAATATATATTTAATTTAGATGATGTAAAAATACCGGCACTGAATTATAGGCCTGATAGATATAAAAGTCAGCTAAAGAACCCAACGGATGTATGGAGAATATCTATGGTTTCAGGTAATTTTGAGGAACGTACTTCTCATCCAGCTCAGTATCCAGAACAATTAATAGAACGAATTGTTCTAGCCGGAAGTAACCCAGGAGACATAATAATGGATCCATTTATGGGAAGTGGTACAACTGCAGTTGTTGCAAAAAAACTTGGACGGCATTACCTTGGATATGAAATAGTTAATGAATATTGTGATATTGCAAGAAAGAGATTAGAAAAAGTGGAGGTCAAAGATGGAATTTGATTATAGAATCGGAGATTGTAGGGAATTGTTGAAGACAATACCCGATGCTTCTGTAAGACTCGTTGTAACATCACCACCATACAATATCGGAAAGCCATATGGTAAATACAGGGACAAAATAGCATTAAATGATTGGCAAGTGCTTATAAATGATGTAACAAAAGAAGTTTGCAGAGTATTAACACCGGATGGCGCTTTTTTCTTAAATTTGTCTCCAGTTCCATTAGGGGATACAAAAGAGATCGTGCCATTACCTTTTCTTGGATATCAAATTTTTAAAGATAATGGTTTATGTTTACGTAACATGATAACCTGGACATTCAACAATATGCAAAATTGCACGAATAGGTTATCTGGACGATACGAGAATATATTATGGGGAGTTAAAGATATTAATAATTATATTTTTAATCTAGATGATGTGAGGATACCTTATATTACAAAAGGCGACAAAAGATTGGCGGAGGGAGGAGGACGTAATCCAACGGATGTATGGTATTTTGATAGGGTAAATAATATGACAAAGAAAAAATTACGTTTATCACATCCTACTGTCTATCCTTTACCAATGATAGTTAGAATTGTAAAAATGGCTACAAATCCAGGTGATACAGTCCTTGATCCATTTGCCGGTAGCGGTACTTCTTTAGTTGCTGCTAAGATAATGGGACGTAATGGAATAGGATTTGAGTTAGATGAAAAATACAAAGAAGAATGCATGAGGAGATTGGAAAATGAAGGAACAATTCCTCCTTCTGTATTTGATGAATTATATGAAGAAGCTGAGAAAATAGAACGATTCCACAAAGCCCAATCTAGAATTATATCTGGACAGGGGCAATTAAATTTTGAATCATGATTGGATGATCCATTTTCCACATAGTTTCATTAAGGGTTAATATGACAACTGAATAAGATAGAACACCTAATTGTGTAATAACGAGGATATTAAGCCAAATTCTTACATATTTTAGGTGTTCTTTTTGTATTTATATTAACTATAGCAGAAATTTACCTTAATGAAATTGTGTTTCGTATACATTTCAAACGAAAAGATGTATAATGAATTTAATATCATTTTTTCGGGGGGGTACCTGTATGTTGTATAAGGAATTACTGGAATCTTCTAGGCCTCATTTACTTGAGTTTTTTAAGAATGCAAAGTTGTTTGATAATCAATTCTGTTGGAACGACTATAATCAGCAATGTTATGACTACTTCTATGTAAATAATAGTTACGATGAATTATCCACTGTTAAAGGAGCCAAGGAAACAATTCCTGATATGAAGGAAATGTGTAAAAAATGTGGCAAATACTTTATCCCACAAAGAAACAAAAGCATTCCAAAGTATGATCTAATGGCAGGACAGCAGTTTGAAAATGAGTTAATGATTTTTCTTCAAGAAAAATTAGACACCAAGGTTGAAAATGGAGATTCTAAAAACAAGAGTTATCCTGACTTGAAAGTATTAAAAAAAGATGGTACTGTAGCCGCTTATCTTGAAGTTAAATATCATGCTGCTCCCTTTGTACTCGCTAAGGGAATTACAGGTAGAGAATGTTATGAAGGAAGTGTAACATTAGATTATAAAAAGATAAAAAAACAATTGGAGTTGATAGATACTCAGATTAATGCTCCTGTTTACTACATACATTGGATTGATTATCCTTGTTTAAAAGGTGTTTT
>JAQYAV010000092.1 GCA_029338675.1 Lachnospiraceae bacterium | reverse complement strand
AGTATGGAAGATTTAATTTTTTATGAATTTGTATCCAATGAATTAATTATTGTAATTATCAAATTATGTGCTATAATATAATTAGTAAAGGCAATCGCCACAGAGTGGTTGACCTCTGGTATGAAAGGAGACCTTCCCTATTTCGGTCAAAGTACAGGGAAGGTCTTTACTATTTTAGTGACAAATCAAGTAAATGAATGTCAGTAGTGCCAAGAGGAACATTCCGAAAGACATTAAGTCTTTAAAATCGAATCTATTCTTCATAAGCATCACCTCCATTCTATGTAAAAATGGAGGTCAACCACCCTGTAACACGATTGCCAGTAGCTATAAAGCTACTAAAATTATTATACCACAGAACAATCTCGAACACAAGTTCGAAAATACTTTTATCAACTATTTATTGGTCTATTGATCTCAAATGTAATGTTGTTTGATTGGGGAATACAGTATCTCAATATAAAAGAATCTACTAATCAGAGAAGATTACTGACAGGATTAGTAGGCGGATTTGGATATTCTACATTACATTTACATCTTTATTATTATATATATAGAAAGCTAAAAGAATTAATACATATCAAATAAGGAAAAAGGTTGGGATTGAAAATCTCAATCTTTTTCTTTACTTTTGTATCAAACCGTGAATCAAGTCATTAATTCGTGCAGAGGCAAAGTTTAACGGGTATATTGTGGAATATATTTATGATTATTATGTGAAAAACGGAACATATCCATCTGTATCATAAATCAAAGAACGATTAAATTGTTTTCGTAATTTGATTGCCTATCGAATTGTGATATCTATGCCACGGTGTCATTTGGAAAAATTGGAAGATAGGGAACAAGAAGAATTAAAACATCTATATGAAATCGAAGAATTGATAAAAGACGAATGATTTGATATAATAACAGACAAATTACTCGGAAGAAGTAAGCCAATGAAAAGGCAAGGCGAGCAATAAAACAATTTGTGATCAGATTAAGGAATGCGATTTGATTTTTAGGAGGATATTGTATGAACTTCAATAATATTAATTTTGATACCTATTTAAAGAATTATCCGGATGCAAATGGATATTTTGGAAAGTATGGTGGAGCATATATTGCACCGGAATTAAAGGCTGCAATGGATGAAATCACTACGGCATATTTTACAATATGTAAATCAAGCAAATTTATCAGTGAGTTACGTCGAATTCGTAGAGAGTTTCAGGGAAGACCTACACCTGTTTCTTATTTGGAAAGACTATCAGGGTCACTTGGAAATGTACAGCTTTATGTAAAACGTGAGGATTTAAATCATACCGGAGCACACAAATTGAATCACTGTATGGGAGAAGCGCTTCTTGCAAAATACATGGGAAAGAAAAAAGTGATTGCAGAAACCGGTGCAGGACAGCATGGAGTTGCGCTGGCCACAGCTGCAGCTTACTTTGGTCTTGAGTGTGACATTTATATGGGTGCAGTTGATATTAAGAAACAGGCTCCCAATGTAGCCCGTATGAAGATTCTAGGTGCAAATGTAATAGAAGTTACGGATGGATTGGCAACCTTGAAGGAAGCAGTGGATGCTGCATTTACGGCATACAGCAAGGAGTATAAGGATTGTATTTATTGTATTGGTTCGGTAGTAGGACCGCATCCATTCCCGATGATGGTTCGTGATTTCCAGAGCGTTGTGGGAATTGAGGCAAGAGAGCAGTTTATGGAAATGACAGGTGAGTTACCGGATGCAGTTGTTGCATGTGTAGGTGGTGGTTCCAATGCGGCCGGAATGTTTGCAGGTTTTTTAAATGATCCGGTTGACATTTATGGAGTAGAACCTCTTGGACGCGGGCCAAAGCTGGGCGATCATGCGGCAAGTCTTCAGTATGGTACGGAAGGAGTAATGCATGGATTTAACAGTATTATGTTAAAGGATGAAAATGGGGAGCCGGCACCGGTATATTCTGTGGCAAGTGGCCTTGATTATCCGTCATCGGGTCCTGAACATGCTTTTCTTCATGAACTTGGCAGGGTAAAATATGACGTTGTGGATGATGAAGAGACGATTAATGCGTTCTTCACTCTTTCGCGTATGGAAGGTATTATTCCGGCAATTGAAAGTTCTCATGCAGTTGCATATGCCATGAAACTGGCAAAGAAGATGGGCAAGGGTTCCATTTTAATTAATCTATCCGGCCGAGGTGATAAGGATATGGATTATATTATTGAAAATTACGGAATTCGCTAGAGGAAATACAACTCCATAAAAAAGAGATTTACAAAAAGCATTCGTGAACCGGTCCTCGTGTATGAATGCTTTTGTTGTATCATTGACGATATTTCATATCGTTTTATGATTGAGATATTAAGATATTAAGGAATATATCTTTAGGGGGAATTCCCTATGTACGCTAGATTATCTATAATGATTGGTAGGAAACACCACATTGGAGTTTGGTGGAATAATAGATTGGACAGGAGAAGTAATAAAACCTGATTAAAATAAAAAATCATATAATCTGGACTAACAAAACAGTAAGAGGCTGTCACACTAAAAATGAAGTTTTTCACCATTAGTGCAACAGCCTCTTAATAATTTATTGACATAACATAAAAAATATTGTATATATGTATATATACAATATATAAATTTATAATTTGTAGATAAAGGTGGTACCATATGAACATTGTAATTAGTAACTCAGACAAGGCACCCATATACGAGCAGATTGTCAATCAGATAAAAATGCAAATATTGAGTGGGACCTTAAAAGAAGGGGACGCCCTTCCGTCAATGAGATTTTTGGCAAAAGAACTTAGAATCAGTATGATTACAACAAAAAGAGCCTATGAGGAACTTGAAAGAGAGGGATACATAGTATCTTATGTTGGTAAGGGAAGCTTTGTGAAAGCATCAAATAATGACTTTATCAGGGAAGATATCAGACTTCAGGTTGAAGAAGGTCTCAGGGAAGTTTATAACAAAGCAAAATCAGCTGATATTTCTTATGAAGAACTTTGCGAAATATTAAGGGCATATTATGAGGAGGAGTACGAACAATAATGAAAGAAGATTATGCAAATGCCTTAGAGGTTAAGAATATATCAAAAAAGTACCCTGGATTTGAGTTGAAAGATATAAACATGGTTTTACCTAAGGGATGTATCATGGGAATTATTGGTGAAAATGGTGCAGGCAAAACAACAACAATAAAAGCTATGTTAAATATTATTAAGGTAGATTCAGGAAGTATTAATATTTTTGAACTTGACCATATAAAAGAAGAAACAACAATTAAAGAAAACATAGGAGTAGTTTTTGATGAAATGGGATTTCCCAAACAGTTTACTCCAAAACATCTTAATAAGATGTTTAAGCATATTTATAAAACCTGGGACGAAGAACAGTTTTTTGAGTACCTAACCCAATTTGGATTACCTCATAATAGGAAGAGTGGTAGGTTTTCAAGAGGTATGCAGATGAAACTTCAAATCGCTGTAGCTCTTTCACATGATGCAAAGCTACTTATTTTGGATGAGCCTACAAGTGGTCTTGACCCGATTGTTAGGAATGAAGTGCTTGATATATTTTTAAAGTATGTTGAAAATGAAGAACATAGTATCTTGATTTCATCACACATTACTAGTGACCTTGAAAAGATAGCAGACTATATTACTTTTATTGATAAAGGAAGTATTTTGTTTAGTGACGATAGAATAAGTATTATGGAAAGCTTTGGATTGCTGCATGTTGAAAAGGAGAAAGTTAAGGATATTGACAGGGAACATGTAGTCGGAGTTAGAAAGTCCAGCTTTGGAGCAGATGTACTTGTAAAAAATCCGGATAAGGTTAAAAAAAAGTATCCTGATTATTCTATGGATAAACCAAATCTTGAAGATGTTATGGTTTTCCATGTGTTGGGAAAAAATGCTGATACTATGTGAGGTGATTAGAATATGAGGGGATTATTAATCAAGGATCTTATGATTGAAAAAAAGTTAATAAAAAATATGATAAGTGTATTATTTTTTTTCAATACCTTGGCTGTTTTATTATACTTAAGTTTTTTATATGGTAACTTGTCAGAATTGGGTGATTATATTGGCAAGGATAATCTCGTTTATCTTATGGCAGTAGGTAATGGAATATATATATCTTATGCACTCATGATTATTACAGATATATTCAGGCAAGATTTAGCATGTGATTTTGTCAAACAATTAGTGTCTTTTCCGATAAGCGACAAAATAAGAACACTGGAAAAATATGTTCTGTATATTATAGTGTTTATGATTAATTTAATTATTGGGATAAGCTTTTTAAGCGTGTTCGGAAAGGTGGCGGGCATTTTACATATTAAAAAAGCGATAAAAATATATCTGTTGATAGCCTGTGCTTTTGGGTTAATTGATAGTATAGGCATTAATTGTATGTATTTATTTGGAATAAATGTAGCAAAGGTAATAATGCTTGGAATTATAATCTTAGGTAGTGCTCTAATAACTATTGTATTTAACATAGTTCCTTATGAAAAGATAACTAAATTATTATCTGTTTTTTCTTGGCTAAGTGACAAGTCAGCTTTGATATTGCTATTGATTTTTATTATTATTTTACCTTTGACATATTGTTTGTCACTTAGAATCGTGTCTTTAAGGAGGAATAAGGTATGGTAGGAGAATTGTATAAAGACATGAGACGGTCAGTGGCATTGTATTTTTTTATATTATATCTGCTGGCTTGCCAGATTCTTGTTTGTGCTTTTATGGATAGTAATCAATTGGAACAGCTTACCTCAAAAATAGTATTGATAATAATGACCTGTGTTATGGTTAATTTTGCTATTCCTACTTTAACGATGAGTGTAATTTTACAGGATGATGAAAACACTAAATGGATAAATTATGCGGTTACACTTCCGGGAGGAATTAAAACATATATAAAATCAAAATATATTTTTCCTTTGCCTTTAGTAGTAAGTATAAATATAATACTTGTTATTGCTGACATGTTAATGTTGAGTAGATTTGAAAGTCATGAATTTATAAAAGTATTATTAGGGGCGATGGCGATAGGAATTGGGGCAGGCCTTATCACGGGTGCAGTTATTAGTTTTTTGCAGTTTGCTTTAGGGGCAAAAAAAATGTCAAATAGTATAGATATTTTAACTTGTGTTATTCTCTTTGCCCTATGTGTTTGGGCGATGTTTGGAGATGTCAAATCTATTATTGATAAAATACAACCTGAAGTAATATTTAATTTTATAATGAATAATTATAATAAAATAAAGTATTTGGTTATTAGCTTGCCTATAATTGGAGCGGTTTTGTATTATTTATCATATTTAATGTCAGTTAAAGTATTGCGTAGAAAGGAATTGTATTTTGAAGATTAAAAAATAAAATATGAGAAAAATATGTTCAAAGATTGAAAATATAAGAATTTTGACGTATAGAAAACTACGGGAATGAAAACGGAGCTGGACATGGAGAATAATAAAAAACTATTATGGGAAGCGATATTTTTCATATTTGTTGTATTCTTCTAAGGCATCTATGTTTCAAAATTTACCTTCTATTTTGGACGATTTTGGAGAGGATGAATTTCCAGCTGTTTCTAAACAGGCTATTTCAAAAGCTCGTCAGGGAATCAAACCGTCTTTATTTAGAGAACTTTTCAATTTATCTTCTGACATATTCTATGCCAATATAG
>JAQYAV010000091.1 GCA_029338675.1 Lachnospiraceae bacterium | reverse complement strand
TACTTCTTCGCTGTCTTTTGGTTGATTAGGTCTTAAAAAAGGTAATAAAGAAGAATTAACAAAACAAACAACCTGATCAAGGTATAAATCTATATTTGGAAGCTCATTCCAACGTGGTATATGTAAATTTGTAAATGGATTATCTATAGTATTCATAACTTCCTCTTCCTGTTTATATTATGATTTTATATCATAACACTTAAATCTTATTTCGTCAATGTATTGACATAGTGTAAAACTAATGATAATCTAGTAATGAAAACTAGATAACAAGGAGAAGAATGATATGGGAATTAGAGTAGGTAATAAGATTAGCAAGTATCCTGTGATTCAAGGCGGCATGGGTGTTGGTGTTTCACTTCACAGCTTAGCTGGATCTGTTAGTCGTGAAGGCGGAATAGGGGTATTAGCAGCAGTTGATATTGGGTACAAAGAACCAGATTTTGAAAAAAATCCCTTAGAAGCAAACTTAAGAGCTTTGGCTAAAGAGATAAATCTTGCAAAAAAAATCGCAGGAGAAGAAGGTATTATTGGTGTTAATGTAATGGTAGCATTGAAAAATTACGATAAAATTGTAATGGAATGCGTAAAGAATAAAGCCGATTTAATTATATCAGGTGCAGGTGTTCCTATGGATTTACCTAAATATGTAACGGGAAGCGATACAAAGATTGCTCCTATTGTATCATCGTTAAAATGTTGTAAGCTTATTGTAAATAACTGGTACAAAAAATATGACTATATTCCAGATATGATTATTATAGAAGGTCCTATGGCAGGAGGACATTTAGGTTTTAAAGCAGAGGAAATATTTAATAACACAAATCAAAGCTTAGAAGATATTGCGATAGAAGTTATATCATATATTAAAACTGTTGAAGAAAAACACAATGTTGAAATTCCTGTTATTGTTGCTGGTGGAATATGGGATAGCAATGATATTAGAAAATATATGAAGCTAGGTGCGGCAGGAGTACAAATGGCAACACGATTTGTTACAACTTTCGAATGTGATGCTTCTTTAGAGTTTAAAAAGGCGTATCTTGCGGCAGATAAAAACGATATAAAAATAATCAAAAGTCCTGTAGGAATGCCTGGAAGAGCCATTAATAATAAATTTATCAAAGGCGTGGAAGAACATAGAGAATGCATAACAAAATGTTATCAGTGTATTAAAACATGTAAAATTGAAACAACACCATATTGCATAACAAAAGCACTAATTAATGCAGTAAATGGTGTTGTTGATGATGGTTTAATATTCTGCGGAAGCAATGTAAACAGATGTAAAGAAATAGTATCTGTAAAAAGCTTGCTTCAAGAGCTAATGGGTGAAAAAAAGGCTTGCGCATAATTGTTAATTTGAATAGCTATTTATTCCACGAATAGATATTTCGCCAGAATTAACTAACAATTCTTTTCCTTTGTCAATACAAACGAGATTTCCGTAGGCATCAATTCCTTTGCATAGAACAGGAGATAAACTATCGGTGTTGATTTTTCCAGGATTTGACTGGGCTATAGAAAGCTCGTTTGGAATGACATATATTTCTTTATCTTTGTTTATTAGTTTATTATTATATTGGTCTTTAATAAAATCCAAATTGTGAGTATTAATGAATTTCTTGTAAAGACAACTGAAGGAGTTAAATATTTCAGTTATTATTGGTTCAAATTCCATTTTTTGTTTTGTTTCTAAAAATAAAGATGAAGCAGTATCTTTTATTTCAGATGGAAAATTATCATTATTTACATTTATACCAATTCCAATAACAACGTATGAAACATTGGTTTTGAAGTCTTTGAAGTAAGAATAATCCATATCGGCATATCCATGAGTAGTAGGTGCTTTTACAGGGGATGTGCTTAATTCGGTTAGTATTCCAACAATTTTTTTTCCGTTATACAAAATATCATTGGGCCATTTAATAGAAGTGTTTATTGAGTATATCTTATCTAATGAATGTGAGATGGCCAAGGCAGTAAGCAAGGTGATTTGAGAAATAATTGTAGCATCCAAATCAGGCTTAATTAATAAACTCATATATATTCCATGACCTTTTGGAGAAGAAAATAACCTTCCCATTCTTCCTTTGCCTGCTGTTTGCATGTCTGAAAGGACCAGTGTTCCATGAACACATCCTTCATTGCCTAGTTCTTTAGCTCTTTCGTTTGTTGAATCAGTTTCATCGTATATTATGACATTGTTAATAATGGGAATATTGTAGATTGAATTAGATAATTTCATTGTATTTCACTTTCTTCGTCAGCTTTTTTTATTTTTGAATTAATAAATTCGTATATTTCTTCACATAACTCTTTCTTCATTGTAAATGGAATTGTGTATATATCTTTTTTGGCTTTTAGATTTAGCACATAAAATATACCAGCTTCATCAGCGATAATCATAGTAACAAATTCAACATCGGAAAAATCATAATGAGTTTCACCATAGTGATGGTATACTGTAATTCCTTCTTCATTAAAGGCATATTTAATGTTATATGCTAATTTTCTAAATGACATTCTAAGTAAATAAATTCCGTAACCACCTAAAAATGCAGAAAGAAGAACTGTAAATGCAGGATGTCCCATAGCTCCTTTGAAAAATGAAATAATAGGTATGAAAGCTAAACTACAAAATATTATTCCTGCTACGCGGTATACAATTCGGTTTGTTTTGTTTTTGGTTACAGTGTATGTACAGTTCATATTATCTCCTAAATATAATTAATAACAAATCAAATTATAGTATTATTTTGGAGTATTAGCAACAATAATGTTATACTAAAAAATAATTATTTAAAATAGAAAATATCTGTGATACAATGGAAAAGATTTGATGAAAACATAATTATGCATTAAAAATTACAGGGAGGCACATACAATGGAAAAAATTAAAATGACTACTCCGTTAGTTGAAATGGACGGAGATGAGATGACTCGTATTTTATGGAAGATTATTAAGGATGAGCTTATTTATCCTTTTGTAGATTTGAAGTCAGAGTATTACGATCTTGGCTTGGAACATAGAAATGAAACTGATGATAAGGTTACATTTGACTCAGCTTATGCAACTAAGAAGTATGGTGTTGCAGTAAAATGTGCAACTATTACTCCAAATGCTGCACGTATGACAGAGTACAACCTTAAGGAAATGTGGAAAAGTCCTAATGGCACAATAAGAGCTATATTAGATGGAACTGTATTTAGAGCTCCTATTGTTGTTAAAGGAATTGAGCCATGTGTAAAGAATTGGAAGAAACCGATAACAATTGCAAGACATGCATATGGAGATGTATATAAAGGATCAGAGATGAAGATTCCTGGCCCAGGAAAAGCTGAAATAGTATATACTGCAGAGGATGGAACTCAGACAGTAGAGCTTATTCACGAGTTCAAGGAGGCTGGAATTGTTCAGGGTATGCACAATATTTGTGGTTCTATTGAGAGTTTTGCTAGAAGCTGCTTTAACTATGCATTAGACACAAAACAGACACTTTGGTTTGCAACTAAGGATACAATCTCTAAGAAATATGATCACACTTTCAAAGATATTTTCCAGGATATTTTTGATGCTGAATATAAAGAAAAATTTGATGCAGCAGGAATTGAGTATTTTTATACATTAATTGATGATGCTGTTGCAAGAGTAATGAAGTCAGAAGGTGGATACATTTGGGCATGTAAGAACTATGATGGTGATGTTATGAGTGATATGATTTCTTCAGCGTTTGGTTCACTTGCAATGATGACATCTGTTCTTGTATCACCAGATGGAAATTACGAGTATGAGGCTGCTCATGGAACAGTTCAAAGACATTATTACAAGCACTTGAAGGGTGAAGAGACTTCTACAAATTCAGTTGCTACAATTTATGCATGGTCAGGAGCTCTTAGAAAACGTGGAGAATTAGATAACATTCCTGAATTAATGGATTTTGCTGACAAGTTAGAGGCTGCTACAATTAAAACTATAGAAGATGGAAAGATGACAAAGGATCTTGCTCTCATTACTACATTAGAAAATGTTACTGTATTAAATAGTGAGAACTTTATTAAAGCTATTCGTGAAACTCTTGAGGCAATGTACTAAATTTATACATAAAGATTATTATAATGCAACGGTATCGAAGGAAGATACTGTTGCATTTTTTTAATCAGTATTATACCTTAGAGTAAAATTATAGTTGGCAAGAAAACAGAAAAATAAAGGAAGAGGCACGAAAAGGATATGAATATCCGGTTAAAGGCAGCCTGATATATCTGTATGAATCAGTTGCCGGGAAAGCACATCAGGCATGGGAATACTATGCAGGATTATAAATTTAATGATAAGACAAAGATATGTGATTATTCTAGAACAAACAGCTTTCGAAAGCGGATGATGGATTCCATGCAGGGACATTTGCGACCGTCAGTACTTAATGAGTGCGAAGCACGAATTTAGTACTGCTACGCGG
>JAQYAV010000090.1 GCA_029338675.1 Lachnospiraceae bacterium | reverse complement strand
TTAAGTTTATTTCTGTTAGCCCAGCTTGGACTGATGATACCGACCTTTTAGGCTATGTGGATTATAAAAATATGATGTATCGTGAGGCGGGGACAGAGCTAGTTACTTTCCTCAATACTGCTGCAGAAAACAGGGATAAGCAGTATGTTGTCTGCTTTGATGAAATGAATTTAGCCAGAGTTGAGCATTACTTCTCTCCATTTTTGTCCATTTTAGAGGATCCAGAGGAAGAAAGACTGCTTACTGTATATAATAAAGCCTTAGATAATAAGTTACAGAATTCAAGTGATTATCCATCTAAGATTAGGTTATGGAATAATGTTTTATTTGCCGGCACAGTTAATATTGATGAATCCACCTTCAACTTCAGTGATAAAGTGTTAGATAGAGCTAATGTAATTAAGCTTGGCATGCGGCCGTTTACTGAGTTAAAAGCTGTACTTGAAAATTGCTGCTTAAGTGACCGCGAGCTTTCTGTACTTACTGAACTCCATGAGGCTATTAAAAAATCAAATCCTAAGCTTGGGATAGGCTACCGCATTGTAAAGCAGATTAATAGCTATATTAATAACATTCCTAAGGATGTTGTTTATTCTAGGGCATTAGCTTTTGATAAGCTTATTGTGCAGCGTATTATTACTAAGCTTAGAGGTTCTGAGGAGCAGTTAAATACTCTTATCGGCAGGCTATCTGGTGAGGATAAACTTGTAGATAGTAATATTGAGGCTATTTTGGATAAGTACAGCGATGTATCTGATTTTATTCATGTTAGAGATGAATTAAAGAATAAAGCGAAAGAACTGGTGCTTTATGGTTATTCCGTATAATTCACTTCCGTTTGGATTTTTGCTTATTAACGAAATTGGCCATAACGATGAATATTTTAGCCAGGTAGAGTTTACTGATAGTATAGAGGATATCAATAGCGGAGTTTTGACTAATAAGATAAGGATTAGAGAGAACTCCGATACTTTAGTAAAATTTACATCTAATCTCAATGAGTCTTTGAGGCTAGAGATGGACGGATTTGATGGTGTAGATGTTGCTGAAGTGTTTCATGATGATGGTATTTATTTAGAGCCGTCTGAGAAAATCATTAAGGTCTTTTCTTATATCAGTTTCCCTCTGCCGCCTGGGGTATATATCATTAAGGTATCGGGTAATGAGAAAAACTATTACACAAGTTTTGAAGTGATGGGGAGCAGGCTTGAATCTAATAGCTGGGAGCTCATGGCTACTGATGTTTTTGAAAGCATCAAGATGCTTGCATTCCAGATGGCTGTCCAGAAGGTAAGTGCTGTTAACAAACCTATCATAAATGAGTTTATGGGTTCCCTTATCTTGAAAATGAATGTAATAGAGCAGCACTATAACAAGGTTATAGCTGCTCTAGATGATTTAAGCAAAAATCCGCACAATAAAATTTCCAAAAAATATGTGCTTTCGAGCAAGGCTGAGCAGTTTGCCATAGATTATCAGTGTAATAAGCTAAACACCAGAAAGATTAATATCGGTTCCGGATATGTTCCTTTAAAATTTACTGATTATCAGCTTACTGAAAATGCTTATATGAAGCGTATAGTGCTGGAGCTGGACAAGATTATTCGCTTATTTATTAATGAGATGGGAAGTAAAAAATCCTATATCATGAGTAAATTAGAGAATGACCAGTATGGTAAGGACAAAAACACGTATGAATATAGGCGAAATGTTACCAACCTTGAATTCTTGCTCAAGTACTATACTAAAGCCAAAAAGATAAAAAGCGTTATCAATAATTTGAAGGATGCTGCGTGGTTTGGTAGTGTAAACGAAAATATAATTCAAAGAGTACCGAGCCAGAGTATGCTGGATCCTAGATATAGCATTTTGAGTAAGGTTAGTAAAGAGCTTAAGGCCATGACCATCAGGTATGACATAGATAATAGGCTGTCATTTATTTGGCATAACTCTTCAAAGCTTTATGAGCTGTGGGGGATTATTAAGCTTGTTGAGGCCTTTAGAAATATTGGTTTTGTGCTTGAAGAAGGCTTAAATGTTGAAAAAATCGGTGG
>JAQYAV010000089.1 GCA_029338675.1 Lachnospiraceae bacterium | reverse complement strand
AGCACCATGTGGGTTTCTGATAAATTTCTTTCCTGATGGATCTTTAGTAGTTACTCTTTCTTTCTTTTCGCCGAAACCAACCTGAATTGCATCGTAACCGTCATTATCAACTGTTTTTACCTGAGTTACAACACATGGTCCAGCCTGTAATACTGTTACTGGTGTTAAAACACCGTCTTCATTGAAGATCTGAGTCATTCCGACTTTAGTTGCTAAAATCGCTTTCTTCATTTTAATTTTTCCTCCTAATTTTAATTCACAGCGGATTGCATTTGCAATCATACTAAATTCACTCCTTATTATACGGTAGTGTAATTAGGTACTGCATAACTTAATAAATAATTTTTTGATGAATTACTTCATCTTAACATCAATATATACACCAGCTGACATATCAATCTTCTGAAGAGCATCAACTGTCTTCTGAGTTGGTGTAAGGATGTCAATGAGTCTCTTGTGAGTACGTTGTTCGAACTGCTCTCTAGAATCTTTGTACTTATGAACAGCTCTAAGAATTGTAACCTTCTCAACCTTTGTAGGCATTGGAACTGGTCCGCTAACCTTTGCTCCTGTACTCTTTACAGTTTCGATAATCTGCTTAGCAGCCTGATCGATTAACTTGTGATCGTACGCCTTCAATGTGATTCTCATAATTTGACTTGCCATAAAAAAAAGCCGCCTCCTTTTCGCACTTTTTGTAGTACGACAAGTGGTGACTGTACAACTATCCCGTGTGTGTCATATTTCATAAAAAATACAAACTTTCACACGTCATCTCCGCCTTATATCGGATGGTATTTAGTACAGTGACTTGTCGCCAGTTATCTTTAATTGACATTCGCTCCACGAAAAACCTAGCCATACCGCTGACTAGCAACCTTCGCTTCTACGCTATCAATGTCACAGCAAGAGTTATTATAATGCATATAATCTAAATATGCAAGACTTTTTTTGTATTTTTTCTTGTACATTTTATTTTTATCTTCAAAACCCTAATTAGCATTCTATTATTTTTTATTTAAGTAGTTTTACAATAGTAGGCTCGATATTCAAGAATTCGCATATATTTATTGCTTCATTATATGCAGTCTTCTTTTTTTCTAATGGAATATTGGACTTTATTGCTCGTATCAATATATTCTTTGGCGAATGTTCTATATCAACAAACTCCATTATTGTTGTTTTGTATCCATGATACTCTAGCATATTTCCACGAACTGCATCTGTTGCCAGTGCAGAAAATCTATCTTTTATTATTCCATGCTTTAACATTGAAGCCAGTGTATCATTTTTTATTTGTTTGTTTACTTCATGCTGGCAACAAGGAACAGACAGAATATATTTTGCATTCCATATAACTGCATTGTATAATGCAAAATCTGTTGCTGTATCACAAGCATGAAGAGTAACAACCATATCAACCGCCGCATCATTCTTATAACCTTCTATGTTGCCCATTTCAAAACGTAGTCCTGAATAGCCATATTTTTTTGCAGCTTTATTACACTTCTCAATCACATCTTCTTTTAAATCTAATCCTACTATATTAGCTTTAATATTTTTTATTTCCACCAAATAGTAATACAAGATAAATGTGAGATATGATTTTCCACACCCAAAATCTATTATATTTATTTCATTCTTATTATATGTCCTTACAACATCATCAACTAATTCAACAAATCTATTAATTTGCTTGAATTTATCGTACATACTCTTTACAACTTTGCCTTCCTTCGTAAAGATGCCCATATCAACTAACGGCGGAATAACCTTGCCTTCTTCTAATATGTAATTCTTTTTTCGGTTGTGGTCTGTGTTTTTCTTCGCCATAGATGCACTCATATTTTTATGACTTAATATCTTTCCTGATTTACTTGCCTTAAATGCTAATTCATAGTCCTCAAAGAACATATTTATCTGCCCCATATTATCTGGAAAAATGTCTGTTATTTCATCTATCAATTCCTGTACCGTTACATTTTTTTGGAACACCTGCTTATCTGTATAGCTGGATATTTGATATTCT
This sequence comes from Lachnospiraceae bacterium, assembly GCA_029338675.1. Lineage (GTDB taxonomy): Bacteria > Bacillota > Clostridia > Lachnospirales > Lachnospiraceae > Coprococcus_C. The sequence goes on along the minus strand of JAQYAV010000089.1, from coordinate 22,129 downwards.
TTACTATTTTTGTTGGTATATGTTCTTATATCTACTTTCTTGTATTGATATCCTTTATTTGTTTTGTTACTTATTATTATCCTTTCAGGAAGCAAATTAACTGCATCTATTACTTTATTCATATTTCTTCTCCTAAAATGCAACAATTATTACAAAATCTTCCATATATAATAAATTTCATTATATATGGAAGATTTTCATGTTAAATATATTACAGTAATCAAAATGTGTATTTTATACTGTAGTCTTATTGATTATTATTGTTATTATCAAAAGTGTTACTTGTAACATCAAATGTGTTGTTTGCAGCATCAAATGCGTTGTTTGCAGCATCAAATGTGTTGTTTGCAGCATCAAATGTATTGTTTGCAGCATCAAATGGATTAGCATTTGTCATGTTATTATTGTTTATATTTGTCATTATATTCTCTGATGCATTAAATGCTACGCCATCAACATTTTGCATGGTGCTATCTGCTACCATAGCATTAGATGCATTAATATTGTCATAAAAATACTTTGCAGATTTTTTGTTCTTAATTCCAAGTATAATCATAGCGATTGCAAAAAGTACACAAAATAACACTCCGCCCCAAGCAGTAAGTTTTGTTGATGTAGTATCAATATCTAAATGATACACGTCAAGACCATCACCAGACTTAACCCCCAATGCATTAAGTGCTTGCTTATAATACTTAAGCTTTTCACCACTAAGGTTAGTCACTTTACCTTCTAAATGTATTGAGGCAGGCATTTCGCCTGTTATAAACGAATTGCTTACTGCTTGCATATTCTCATCAACAATTCCAAGATTCTTCTTACCTTTTACAGTTATTGACATTATTGCATTGTCACCAATAAGCGCTACATAGTGATATTCTTTTCCAACAGGAATAAAATATACAGTATGTTTAGTCTGTCCATACTTCATTAGCACACCTGTAACATCAACCCCAACTCTGTCACCAGCATCAATGGATGCCCCATCTTCGATTCTGCTATTCACATCGATGTACTCACCCTTTAGCAAATAATCCATATCTGATACAAATAAAATAAATCCCAAAAAAAGAGCTAGTACAGCAACAAAAAAGCTAAGCACTGTGGCAGCTACATAATTGGATTTTGTTTTTCCTTTATGGTCTTTTACACTCTCCATATTTTCTCTCCTTTGTAATACATTTATATAAAAATACTTTATCAATGTAACATACAACGTATGTTATTGCAATACATAAAGAAGTTACATAGCAACGCATACCAAACAAAGCTATATAACACCACATACACTTAACCTGCGTACCGAAAATACTCTAATTTCAATTGACATATACACACAATAACACGCATAGTACTCCAATGTTCAAAATAGATAACTCTATTATCTTTAATATACATATAAAAACACACATAATCATCCACTGATATCCGTTAGTTCAATAAATGTATTATGTGTGTCTTTGATAATTAATACTTTTTTATTATTTATTTTATTTCTGTTGTTTTGATAATTATTTTTGTAGTTCCAGTTGCGCCATTTTCAAGCATTGTATATGTGTCATATTCTGATGAAGCCTCTACTACAGCATCTAATCTTTCAACAAATGTTTTTACATCTCCATTATATGCTGTAACCATTTTATTAACTGCATCATTATTAAATGTGTTGATTCCTGCTTCAAGTTGTGCGGAACCATTAAGAAGCTGTGACGTACCATTCAATAACTGAGAAGATCCGTCAAGCAATGTTGATGCCCCCTGACTTAATCCATTTATTCCTTCAGTAAGTGTTGGCACACCATTTGCAAGCTGTGCTGTTCCACCTGCAAGAGCCTGTGAACCAGTTACAAGGCTATATCCATTCTCCTGTTGAGCTTCAATTTTTCCTGCAATTGTACTCTTTGTTCCTTCGGCTCCTGCAACTGCTGCCTCTCCTGCCGAAGTAACTGCTGCATTTTTACATGCTTCAACTACGCTTGCACCCATGGAATCCTTTCCATTTTCTGCAATCCCATTAGCAATTCCTGCTGCCAATTCATATAAACTACTCTGTATCTGTTCCTCTATTGCACCACCCTGTGAAGCAATGATATCCTCCTTAGTAACAGGAAGTCCTTGTTCAAGTGCCATCTGCAATCCATTAGCAACTCCTGCTCCGTATAAAGAATCATGCAAGTTAGCATATAAGCCCTGATATATCATATTAATTGTCTGTTCATTTGTCATAGATTCAGCAAATTGAGAAGAAGCAGTACCATAAATATAATTATATGTTTCTGAGCCAGGTGCAAATGCACCTTCTACAGCTGACTGTGCGCTTGCTGCAACCGCTGCCTTTTCGTCACTGCTCATTGGGGTATTTAACGCTGCATCAAGATTTGATATTCCATTTGCAATGCTTGCAGCACTGTTATTTACAGCGTATATTCCATCTGCAAGAGAATTAGAACCCTCTGCAAGTGCATCAATTCCACTCTTTAGCTGTCCCATACCAGCATCAAATTCACTCATTTTTGAGTTAAGTGTACTTATTCCGTTAGTGAGTTCTTTAGAGCCATCTGACAATCTATTGCCTGCGTCAGATAAGCTATTCATAAGATTATCCATACTATCAAGGTTAATTCCATTATCAACAACAATGTTAGAACCATTTGCAATCATGGTAACAGACATACCCATCTTGAAGTTTTCCACATCTGCTGAAAATTCAAAATAATCTGGAATTTCGAAATCTTTATCGAATTCTTCCTTTGAAACTCCGATGCTATCAATTAATCCAGGCAATGCATAACCTAAAACTATATCTTTTTTACCTTCACTCAAAAGCTTTCCATTGACTACTTCAACATTCTTAAAGCTGTCATCAAGCATTACACCTGATATAGCAACAAATGGTATCTTTATGTTTTCCTTCTTACCATTTATTTCTTTATTTACACTTGTATTGTTTTTATAATCAAATCTAATTGTCACTCTTCCACTTTGTCCAATCAAATCTGCTACATCTATTTTCTTGCCATTTAAGCTATATGATATATTTAATTCTACTGGAAGCTCTTTTGTTGATTGTCCCTGATAATATATATCTTTTCCTTCTGCTTTCCACTTGATTTTGTTCCCTTCTATTTCAAATGTTTCATCGCCTTTTAAGTTTACAATATCAGTCAAATCAGTTTCATCAATCAACTCTTCTTTAGCTTCTTTATTGTTAAGATGCTCATTTACAAGTACTTTATTAATTTTTCCTGATGGATCTGCAAATGCATATACTGTTTCATTTTTGAAGGCATTTTTATCCTCCGCCTTTAAGCTGCTTGAAATTCTCGAAGCAAGCGCATCGCCTTCATCTGGTCTTTTGTACGCATCTGTAGATGTACTCTTATTACTTTTAGGCTCATTCGCATTAATACTTATATAAGAAAATCCACCAACAGCAGCTGTAAGCATTGCAAGGGTTGTTGTATAAATTATTGCCTTCTTTGTTTTTCCTTCAATACTCATAATTATTCCTCACTTTCCTTGTACTTAAATCCTACACTTGTGTTTACTATTATTTTGTCAAATATCATAAACATTGATGGAAGAAGTAATATTACTACTACCATACTAATTAATGCCCCTCGAGCCATTAAAGAACAAAGAGAACTAATCATATCAATATTTGAATAAATTCCTACTCCAAAGGTTGCTGCAAAGAAGCTAAGTGCACTAACAACTATGGATTGTGATGAGCTTTCCATTGCCTCTTTTATGGCTTCCTTCTTTTCAAGTCCATGATTTCTTCCACGTTTATATTTGTTAGTCATAAGTATTGCATAATCAACTGTTGCACCTAACTGTATTGTTCCTATTACTATAGAAGCAATAAATGGAAGAACAGTTCCTGTATATGCTGGTATTCCCATATTAATAAATATTGCAAACTCAATAACGGATACTAATATAATAGGAAGTGTTATTGATCTAAATACTATAGCAATTATTACAAATATTACTCCAATAGACACTGTGCTTACTACCTTGAAATCCTTATCTGTTATCTCTATTAAGTCCTTGGTACATGGAGCTTCACCAATTAACATTCCCTTGTCATCGTATTTCTTTACAATGGCACTAAGACTATCACACTGCTCATTTACCTCATCTGAAGCAACTGCGTATTCAGACATAACAAGCATCATCTTATATTTTCCACTTTCAAATACCTCAATAAGTCCATCTGGCAAAAGCTCCTTAGGTAATGAATTATCCAGCATACTATCAAGTCCAAGAACCATCTTTACACCTGGAACCTGTTTCATTTCATCTGTCATTTTACATACATCCTTTGAAGGTGTATTCACATCTAAAATAACCATATGAGTAGCTCCCATCTCATACTCTGAAGCCAGCTTATCATTTGCAATACTGCTTTCAAGAGTTCTTGGAAGTGTTCCTGCCAAATCATAGTACACATCAGTGTTTCTGTACCCATGAATTGCTGGATATAAAATAACTATAAATGCCACAATGAAAATATAAAAATGCTTTGTTGCCCAAGCTGCAATTTTTCCTACATCAGGAAGAAAAACCTTATGTTTTGTTTTTTCAATTACATTATCGAATATAAGTATCATTGATGGAAGTAATGTAACACAGCACAATACTCCAAGTATAACACCCTTAGACATTACTATTCCTAAATCCATGCCTAATGTAAAACTCATGAAACAAAGTGAAATAAAGCCAGCTACCGTTGTTATAGAGCTTCCTATTACCGTTGAGATTGTATTAGATATTGCATGAGCCATTGCTCGTTGCTTATCTCCTGGATATTCCAACTGTTTTTCTTCATAACAATGCCAAAGGAATATTGAATAGTCCATTGTTACTCCAAGCTGAAGCACCGCCGCTAGTGCCTGTGTTACATAAGATATTTCACCCTTAAATATATTGCTTCCAAGATTATATACAATTGCCATTCCAATACTAAGCAAGAAGAAAATTGGTATTATATAAGAATCCATGGAAAGTGCTAATATTACTGTTGCAAGCACAACTGCTATTACTACATATACTGGTGTTTCTTTATCAGATAATTGTTTTATATCTGTTACAACTGCTGACATTCCTGACAAATAACAGTTTTTTGATATTACTTGTCTTAAATCTTTTATTGCCTGCATAGTCTCATCTGCAGAAATAGATGTTGGAAATAGGACAAACATTATAGTTGAATTCTCATCTTTATTAATGAATACATCCTGTATATCCTGTGGCAATAAATCAATTGGCACTGAAAGATCCATTAATGAATCGTACCAAAGGACATCCTTTACATTTTCAACCTCGCACATTTTCTCACGCAAGCTTGATACATCCTTTTCATCCATGTTTTCAATTACACACATGGAAAAGGCCCCCGTTCCAAATTCATCAACCATAATATTTTGTCCTTCCATTGTCTCAATATCCTTTGGAAGATAAGTAAGAATATCATAATTGATTCTTGTGTTAAAATAACCTAGAGCAGATGGAACAAGTAAAGCTACACCAAGCATTAAAATTAATACTCTGTGTTTCACAACCCATTTTCCAAAATTAATCATATCTTTCCTCACTTCTTTCTTCTTTTTTCTCTGTCCATGAGGATAATATAAAAAAAAGGATGAATATATTAAATATTCAATCCTTTTAATTAGTAATATTTAGTTATACATTTCATTTAATATGTATATATCTATTATACTTAAATGTGTTTTAGTATATGGTATATACAAGTAATTATTTACATTCTCTAATTATTTATATATACTCATCAATTACTTCAACCATAGACCTTCTAGTAAGATACTCATATATCTCAGCTAATTCCTTTGGAGAAACAAGGAAGTCTCGTTTTATCCACGAAATTGCCACATAGCACATAGACTGAGCATAGTATTCTGCAATAATCTCTCTTGAAAGCCACGCATATTTATGTTGTGATGTTTTTTTAAGAATGTCAATAACTGCAAGAAGAAGCTTTGTAACCTGCTGCCTTGCAATTATTTCAAAGGAATTCTGTCCCTCTATATTAACCGCTCTCGCATAAAATTCTTTATCCTTCTTCATATTAGAAAATATCAATGCTACACCTTCATAAATCATATCATTTTCCAAAAGTGGTCTGGCTGGCAGTAACAATTCATTCCATATAATATACTCAAGCACTTCATACTTATCAGTAAAATGATTATAAAATGTAGGTCTTATTACTCCTACTGAATCTGCAAGCTCTTTTACAGTTATTTTATTTATATCTTTTTTTACTAAAAGAAGCTTAAATGCTTCTGCAATTTCATCCTTTGTATTCTTTTTACTTTCCATAAAAGCACCTCACGAAATACTGTAAATATATTAGTCAGTATAATGTTATCTATAAAACCTACTGCACCTAAAGCCTACAGCAATGGTGCAAACAATCTAAGCACTCTTTGGATGAATTTCTTAATTCCTAGTGTCTTTTGTAAGCTTACAGCAGTAATCTCTGTACATTGTTCCATTGTATTAAGGAAGTCCTGTTTAATCTCAGGTATACAATCCATTTTGTGCATCCATACACCACACTCAAAATGAAGATATAAGCTTCGATAGTCAAAATTGATTGTTCCAACTGTTGCAACGGAATCATCCATTACAACACTTTTTGCATGTATAAAGCCTGGTGTAAATTCGTATATCTTAACCCCTGCCTTAACCAGCAAATCATAATACGACTGAGTTACCCAAAATACAAGCTTTTTATCTGGAATTCCTGGGGTAATAATTCTTACATCAATTCCACTTTTAGCAGCTAGGGTAAGAGCAGTAAGTATTTCGTTATCAATTATTAAGTATGGTGTAGTAATATAAATATAATGCTTTGCTTTATTTATCATGTTAAGATAAACATTTTCACCAACAATCTCATCATCTACAGGGGTATCACCATATGGTTGAACAAAGCCTGTAGCTTCATAATTGTAGTCAGCATATACATTCGGACGGTATTTTGAATAATTTTCCTCATAGCATGTAAGCATATGCCAGGTCTGAAGAAACATAAGGGTTAGATTCCAAACAGCATCGCCCTTAATCATTATACCTGTATCCTTCCAGTACCCAAATCTATCTACTTTATTAATGTATTCATCTGCAATATTAATACCACCTGTAAAACCAGTATGTCCATCAATTACAGTTATCTTTCTATGATCTCTGTTATTCTGACGAAGGTTGATAACAGGGGATATTTTATTAAATGGAGCTACCTTTATTCCATAAGATTCCATTTCCTTAATGAATCTAGATGGAATCCACATGGCACATCCAAAATCATCATATATTAATCTAACGTCAACACCCTGACTTGCCTTTTGGGCTAGTACTTCAAGAACCCCATTCCACATTTCGCCCTGTTTAATTATGAAATATTCCATAAAAATATAATGCTTTGCGTTGTTAAGCTCCTCTAGCAAGGTTTTGTAATTTTCTTCTCCACTTGCGAAATATTTTACATCTGAATTAGTATAAGCTGGATATCCAGCATACTTTGAAATATATGTTGACTGAACACTTGCACTCTTGCTATTTTCTTTAATAGCTTTTTGCACGTTGTCATCATTAGGCATAAACTTAAATGTATCAAGATGGTTTTCTAAAGCCTCTTCAATAAATTTCTTTCTGGTTTTGTTACCAGCTAAAGCTACATACATCAAGCCCCCAACCAAAGGAACCGTCATTACAAGTATAATCCATGCAAGCTTATATGCTGGATTATCATCTTTATTAACTAGATAAAGAACAACACATCCACTAATCAAAAACGCACCAGTTTTCCAATATATCAAGTATTCGCGCATTATACCATAAGCATAAAGTATCAATAACACCTGTGCAAACACTAAAGACATTACAACAAACATCTTAAACCAAAATACTCGACGCTCAATATTACTCGAACCAATTTTTGAAGGCTTATGTTTTTTATTTTCATCTTTTACTTCTTCCATAGCATTTCCTTTCGTAATATTTTATCTTATGATTTCTAGAATAGAATTATTTCGCGCTCCATCTTCCTGAAGCACCACAAGGAAGCACCAAGCCTGAATCTGTTACTGGTAAACCAATTTCTTCAGATACTACATTGCCTCCAAATTTACTTTTTACTTCTGTAGAAATCATATATGTAAGAACTGCTGGAGCTAATCCAGTAGTATATGAGTTTACAAGGAAAAATAACGGGTCATCTGATATTAACTGCGAAGCAAGCGCAATAAATGGATGAATCTTTTCCTCAAGCTTCCATATCTCACCTTTAGGACCTCTTCCGTATGAAGGGGGATCCATAATTATTCCATCGTATTTGTTTCCCCTTCTTATTTCTCTTTCAACAAACTTGACACAGTCATCAACCAGCCATCTAATTGGCGCGTCCTCTAAACCAGACGATACAGCATTTTCCTTTGCCCAGCCAACCATACCTTTTGAAGCATCAACATGAGTAACCTTCGCCCCAGCCTTAGCTGCAGCTAAAGTAGCTCCACCTGTATATGCAAATAGATTAAGCACTTTAACCTCACGACCTGATTTTACTGCATTCTCAATAATATTTCCAAACCAATCCCAATTCACAGCCTGTTCTGGAAACAAACCAGTATGCTTGAATGCAAATGGTTTAAGATTAAATGTCAATTCTCCATAGTTAATACTCCACTGTTTTGGAAGATCCATAAACTCCCATTCTCCGCCACCATTTTTACTTCTATGATAATGACCATTTAACTTCTTCCATGCCTTGTTTTCCTTAGGAGTATTCCACAAAACCTGTGGGTCAGGTCTTAACAAATTATATTTTCCCCATCTCTCGAGTTTTTCACCACAAGAACAATCTATTATCTCATAATCCTTCCAGTTATCTGCTACCCACATACTATTCCCTTTCTATTACTATGAAGCTATACCGAAGCTTCGTTTGTCAATTATATATTAAAATATACTATACCAAAAAAGCTTTCATTATTCCATACACAGAATAATTGTTTTATAAAAATAATCCAAAGCAATTTTTATGCATATGTTGATAAATTTATCTAATTACTCAAAATACATTAAAAAGCATTATATCATATCAAATATTTATTTGAAAATGAAATAATGCTTCTTTTAATTCCTATATTAAGTTAAACCAATGTTCTACCTGACTTCTTCACATATATCACCTGTTCTTTCTTCTATATTAATGTATTCTCTTCTCTTACCTACGAATTTATAAGCTGGTCTGATTATCTTTCCATTATTAACCAACTCCTCAATTCTATGAGCAGACCAACCTGATATTCTCGAAATTGCAAACATTGGCGTAAAAATCTCAATTGGAAGCTTAAGCATTGTATATACAAAACCACTGTAAAAATCCACATTAGCGCTAACAGTCTTAAATGTCTTTCTCTGCTTACCAATAAGCTCTGCTGCTATTGTTTCAACCCTTGCATATAAATTGAATTCAGCCTGAAGCCCCTTCTCTTCGGAAAGCTCCTTTGCATATCTCTTCAAAATAACTGCTCTAGGATCAGACTCGCTATAAACAGCATGACCCATTCCATATATTAAACCTGACTTATCAAAGCCCTTCTTATCGAGTAAGTCTTGTAAATATTCTCTTATCTCATCTTCATTTTCCCAATCCTTAACATGCTGCTTTAAGTCATCAAACATCTGCTGAACCTTAAGATTAGCTCCACCATGTCTTGGTCCCTTTAAGGATCCCAAAGAAGCTGCAACTGCGGAATAAGTATCTGTTCCTGTTGAAGATAAAACATGTGTTGTAAATGTCGAGTTGTTACCACCACCATGTTCAGCATGAATAACTAAACATACATCTAATACCTTTGCTTCTAATTCTGTATATTTTCCATCTGTTCTAAGAAGTCTTAAAATATTCTCAGCTGTAGAAATGCCCTTCTTAGGTCTATGAATAACCAAGCTCTTATCCAAATAGTAATGTCTATATGCCTGATAGCCATATGCTGCCATAACAGGCAAACGTGCAATTAAGCCTAAACACTGTATCAATACATTCTTAATACTAAGATCATCTGGATTAGAATCATAGGAATAAAGTGTAAGCACGCTCTTTTGAAGGACATTCATCATGTTGCTACTTGGAGCCTTCATAATTACATCTCTATTAAATGATTCTGGAAGCTGTCTCAAATCCTCGAGAAGTTCAACGAAGCTTGCAAGCTCTTCTTTAGTTGGAAGCTTACCAAACAACAAAAGATATGTTGTCTCTTCAAATCCATATAAGCTATCTCTAAATCCAGCTACTAAATCCTGAACCTCGTATCCCTGAAAATACAATTCTCCAGGAATAGGGATTCTCTCTCCATCCTCTATTCTAAATGCTACAACATCAGAAACCTCAGTAAGACCTGTTAATACACCTCTACCATTAGAGTCTCTTAAGCCTCTTTTAACGTTATACTCCTCATATAAGTTAAGGTCTATCTTACCTGCTGTATTACAATAATCTACGTATTTGTCTATAATCTTGTCAAAATCTAATTTAGCCATCTATTCACACTCCTCATTTTATGGCAGGAGTAACACCCTCATAGGTGTCTATCCATCTTTGTATTATATATTTCAGCCTAAAACTTATGCATAAATCCTGTATATAACGGAATTTATTCAGTTTTTATGTAAAAACACATAAATAATTAGACAACATTATATCAAAACAGACTCTTCTATACAAGAACTTTATTTTATATTCAATATTTTTCTTTTATGATGTTGAATAATTTTCTGCTCTTATATCTCTACAATGAATTTCTCGTATGCATTTATTACCAATGTGTCTTTATAGCTGGATTCTCTCTTAAAATCTCTTCCATAATTAATATGCACATGTCCATGGGCGAATAACCTAGGGTTATATTCATCCATTATATCAATAAAGGTTTGAAAACCGCTATGTGGCAAATCAGAACTGTCGTTTAGTCCCTTTGCTGGAGCATGGGTTACCAATATATCAATACCTTTATTACGTTTTATTTTGCGTCTAAGTTTCTTAAGTCGCTTCTTCATCTGTGAATCAGTATACTGGAACTGCCCATAGTTATAACACATACAACCGCCAAGACCAAGTATCCTTACCCCATTATGTACATACACATCATCATCTATGCATATACACCCATCAGGTGGGGTTTGCTCATAGCATTTATCATGATTTCCATGCACATACAAAACCGGAACCTTTGCAAATGTAGCCAAAAACGATAAATAATGAGGTGATAAATCTCCACAGGAAATTATTAAATCTATTCCTTCTAATTTACTTTTTTCAAAGAAATCCCAATAGTATTTGGATTCCTCATCTGCAATCAACAGTATTCTCATCTATAAGTATCCCTTTCAAGCTTTAATCAAAAACGAATATTATTCATTTAAAAGCACACCCTTTAGCTCAACTATTGCTCTGGCTTCTTCCTTCAAATCTTCAAACTCTGGTATTTCACCAATGATATTATCAACAAGCCAATTCATATTCATAACATCTTCAGGTGGAATATCTCTTCCATCTGGATTCATTACTTCTCCATTTTGAGCTTTAATATAATCACCAAATGGCGAGAATTCATTTTTAATCAAATGCTCCTTGATTAACTCAAGAATTCTCTGTGTGCCATGAGGAACTTTATTTGAACAAATCAAATCAACTACCCCTGCTGATAGTCCCCACCAATAATTTATAGCTTTATCTTCGAGCTGCTGGTCTTCTTGCTTAAATGTACCTACCATAATACCGTCAATAAGCTTCTCATAGAAAACGCCCCACTGATAAACAGGCATCGCTATGTTTATTGTATTATCACCATCTAACTGATATAAACCAAACTGTCTACTAGCTGCATTCGGCTTAATCATAACCTGATCGGAAATGTAACTAATTTCATTTTCTTTGAAATATTCTACCGCTTTTTCTCTAGACATGCCCTTTACAGAAGTCCATTCAAGATATACCTTAGCTCTAGGATTAGTTGCTTTAGCTCCAAGTGCAAATGCATTAATATTGGCTGGCATACCAATTATTGGATAATCCGCCAAATATCCTATCTTATCATTTTCGGACATTGCTCCTGCAATAAGGCCAGCTAAAAATTTCACTTCATACAGTCTGGCATAATATGTTCTGATAAGCTTATGAGAAGTGTTCAACGAACAATTCAAAATAACGGTTTCAGGATGATTTACCGCTACCTTTAAGCTCGCTGCAACCTGCTGGGAAGAGGTAGTAAAAATAATATCCACTCCTTGAGCAACAAATTTCTCTATGGCATCAATAACCTCTTCTTCTGATTTAAGCCCGTGAACTTCATATGTCTCTATATTATCTGAGCAATGCTCCTCTAAATACAATCTTCCTAATTCATGACCATACAACCATTCTGATTCCTTTGGATCCTTATCAAATATAAATGCAACCTTTACTCGTTTTATAGTTGGACTCCAGAAGTAATCCATAAGCTTCTTTCTTCCTGCCTTAGATGGCTCCATTAAAAGCGAAACTTCTCGTCCATTGGATTCTATTTCAAATTCTTCCCAAAGAAGCTTAATCTTTTCTTTTAATTTGTTACCTACTAACTGTTTTACCTCACTATATCCAAATATATCTATAAATATTAACAAGGCATCTCCAATAGTGAGTGGCAATTCATCTCCGCCTTCTGCCTTAAGGGCCTGACTAAAATTATGATATACAGAAGAAAAATCCATCTTCTGATCATCTGTCCATTCCTTTGTAACATCTGATGAAGTAAGCTCTAGTAGCTTTTCAAAGCAACCTTCTTGACTAAACCAAATGTAGTTTACACCTGTTATTTTGTAAAAATCCATAAACTCATAATATATCTTAACCTGTACGTCATCTGTCAACTTAGGTATCTTTCTTACTACATAAGCAGGAACAGTAACAGCTTCAAAATACTTTAAAACAGACACTCTTTTATTACCTTCAATAACGTAGTATTTATTAAGATACTCGAATACTCTTATTGGTTCACGAATACCTTCTTCAATATGACTGTCACATAAACTGCTCCACTTAGAGCCAAATTCTGTCTTGAAATCCAAAATAGGAAGAAAATTGTTAGCAAATGCATATGTTCTTCCTGCACTGCTCGTTCCAACAACGTTCTCAAGGGGAATTTGTACTAAGCCTAGATTAATCTCTCCAACAATATCAACATTCTCAAGTATCTCATCCAAAACAGGAAGATACTCGTCCTCTCCCTTTGCAATAGCTGCCTTAAAGGCTTTCATCCCTAATTTTTGTGCTTTTTCGTACTCTGCAAATGACATTTTCATCCTCCTTATTATTTCATAAGTTCTAGTACGTCTTAACGTACTTGCTGGGGAATGCGCATCAGCTTTGCTGATAACTTTCCTTGCACATTTCTACAATACCGCCAAGACAAGCAACTACTATATTTCTATAAATTACAAACCAAATTAAAAATAAAACTTAACTAAATCAAAAGCTAAATTACAAACTAAATTACAATTTAACTAAAGAAAAACCAAATTACAATTTCACTGAATTAAAAATCAAATTATAATTTAACTAAATTAAAAATCAAATTATAATTTCATTTCATTATGTGAACAAATAAATTATATATCGTAAATATATTTTAGTAAAGAAAAAGAGGTATCATAAACAAGCAAACTCGTATGATACCTCTTATCTTATTTATCTGAATGTATTGTTAGCCCTAATTAGCAAACTCCCTGTGCAAGCATAGCGTCAACAACCTTCTCGAAACCAGCAATATTAGCACCAGCAACGAAATCAGTCTTACCACCAACAGTCATGTTATATCTCTTAGCAGCATCTGAAATGTTAGCGTAGATTGTCTCCATAATTCCCTTAAGCTTACCATCTACCTCTTCGAATGACCAAGAAAGTCTCTCTGAGTTCTGACTCATCTCAAGAGCTGAAGTAGCAACACCACCAGCGTTAGCAGCCTTACCACCTACGAATAATACGCCATTCTCCTGTAAGTACTTAGTAGCCTCTAATGTAGTAGGCATATTAGCACCCTCAGTTACAGAAATAACACCGTTAGCAACAAGCATCTTAGCATCCTCAAGATTAAGCTCATTCTGAGTTGCACATGGAAGAGCTAAATCACACTTAACTGACCATACACCATGATCATCGCCATTCTTCTTCTCATGATATTCAGCTGATGGACGAGCTGCAGCATACTCAGTTAAACGAGCACGCTTAACTTCCTTAACTTCCTTAAGAAGTGCAACATCAATTCCTTCTGGATCATAAATCCAACCAGTTGAATCTGAACATGTAACACACTTAGCACCTAACTGATGAGCCTTCTCAATTGCGTAAATTGCAACGTTACCAGCACCAGAAACTGCACATACTTTACCAGCGATATCAATGCTGTGATCCTTAAGTAATGCATTAGTTAAGTATAATAAACCATATCCTGTTGCCTGAGTTCTTGCTAAAGAACCACCCCAAGTGAGTCCCTTACCTGTAAGAACACCCTCGAACATTCCCTGGATTCTCTTGTACTGACCAAACATGAAACCGATTTCTCTTGCACCAGTTCCAATATCACCTGCAGGTACATCGATATCAGCGCCAATGTACTTGCCAAGCTCTGTCATGTAGCTCTGGCAGAATGCCATAATTTCTCTATCTGACTTACCCTTTGGATCGAAATCAGAACCACCTTTACCACCACCGATTGGAAGTGTAGTAAGTGAGTTCTTGAAAATCTGCTCGAAACCAAGGAACTTAATTATTCCAAGATTTACTGAAGGATGAAGTCTTAAACCTCCCTTGTATGGTCCAATAGCATTATTGAACTGTACACGGAAACCTCTGTTAACCTGAACCTGTCCCTTATCATCTACCCAAGGAACTCTAAACATAATCTGACGATCTGGCTCTGTGATTCTCTCAAGAATTGCATTCTTCTTGTAAAGCTCCTCATTAGAGTCGATTACTGGTCTTAATGAATCAAGAACCTCTGTTACTGCCTGTAAAAACTCAGGCTGATCTGCGTTTTTCTTCTGTACTATCTCTAGTACCTCATCAACATATGACATTTTTAATTTCCTCCCTAGAAATAAAATATCCGCTATCACGGTTGCACTCATTATATTACAGCAATTTAATATTGTAAAGTGAAAAACTTGTTTTACTACAATTTTTTCACACTTTATGCATTTTTACTGAAAAAATTAAGCGTTAAACCTTCCAATACTTACATCTATGTTTTACACATGTTTTAAAAACTATCTGTGTTTTTGTCTTACCAAATCTCTGTAATTCACCAATAAACGCGTCTAATTCCGATGTAGTAGGGAATCTTACCTCAATAAGCATAGAATAATCTCCTGTAACGCAATTACATTCAACTACATTAAGCACGCTTTCAATGTATGGATAAAATTCTTCTTTTTGGTTTGGATCCACCTCAAGATTAATGAATGCCTTTATATAATGTCCCATTGATTCCGGATTTAATCTAGTTGTAAATCCCTCAAGCACACCCTCTTGAAGCATTCTATCAATTCTTGCCCCAACTGCTGTAGGAGAAAGAAATACCTTTTCGGCAATATCCTTCAAGGACATTCTTGCATTTTCCTGTAAAATATCCAAAATCTGCTCATCGATATTATCTAGCTTATAATATACTAACTCGCGTCTTTCCATTGTTCCTTGCCTCTTTTCCTATACGTCTATATAGCCATTATCCCCTCATAATCTTCCTTCATAAAACGATGATATATGCTATGATGGCCTTCAAATTTAATACAATAATAATACTCATCTATACTAGAATCAACAAAATGAACTGCATAATCAAATTCACCATTATCTATCTTCTCACATACATAATCTTCACTGTACTTCGCAAACACCTGACATATTTCTTCAATGGTACAATTATGTTTATTTCTAAAAAGCTCTATTATGTCATGAAGAAATGAATTGTCTTTCTCCTGATGAATTTTTTCACATAAATCTGGTGAAACACTTACCAACAGTCTTCCTTCTCCAATTGTAATCTCGATTCCTTCTAGGTTTATTTTGTGTTCTAACTCTTTAATATCAGAGCAATCCATATCAAGTAATGCATTAATTGTAGACAACTGATAGTACAAACGTACTGTTTCCTTTACATACCCCAGTTTTTGCTGAACCTCTTTTACCTGGTCAACTATATTTTTATATAATCTGTCACAGTTCATATCTATTTTTCTAATCTTTGAAGAAAGGCCTTTGTTCTTTCATTCTTTGGATTATCAATAACCTCTGATGGTGAACCTTCCTCCACGATTACTCCTCCATCCATAAATATTACTCGATCCGCAACCTTTTTAGCGAATTCTATTTCGTGAGTAACAATTATCATCGTCATCTTATCCTCTGCAAGTTGTCTAAGCACTCTTAATATACCTGCAGTAATCTCTGGATCAAGAGCAGATGTAGGCTCGTCAAAGAATAACATCTTTGGTTTCATTGCAAGCGCTCTTGCAATAGCAACTCGTTGTTGCTGTCCACCTGAAAGCTGACAAGGATAGCTATCCTCCTTGCCCTCAAGACCTACCTTCTTAAGAAGCTCCTTAGCCTCTTTAATTACCTCTTCCTTATTTCTTTTTTGAACACAAACAGGTGCATCAATTACATTTTTAAGCACCGTATAATGTGGAAATAAATTAAAATTCTGGAACACAAGCCCAAAAGAATTCTTTAACTCATGTAGTTTTTTCTTACTTACGTATTTCGATGTACCATTTTCATCAACCGCAGCATCTTCACCATCAAGCTTAAGGCTTCCACCATCCATTACCTCAAGCAAAGTTGCACACCTTAACAAAGTTGATTTACCTGAACCTGATGGTCCAATAATCGCCACAACCTCACCTTCGGATACATCCATAGAAATGTTTGATAAAACATTCAATTCTCCAAAGCTCTTTTTAAGATTCTTTATCTCTAATAAACCCATATAATTTCTCCTTTATAAATATACCACTTATAATTATCTGTAATACTGCATTTTCTTTTCAATTTGCTCCATAATCATGGCGACAATAAAGTTAAATACATAATAGAATAATCCTGCTACAAAAAGTGGAATAATACTTGCCTCTGCTGCAACAAGCTGCTTAGCAAGGGTAAACATCTCTGTATACGCCAATGCAAACGCCAAGGAAGTATCCTTAACAAGAGTTATTACTTCGTTTGTCACAGGTGGTATTACTCTTTTAACCATCTGTGGGAAAATAATCTTAAAGAAGGTCTGGGACTTGGTATAACCTAAAACAGAGCAAGCCTCATATTGTCCAACAGGAATACCTTCGATTCCAGCTCTGTATATCTCTGCAAAATATGCTGCATAATTAAGGGAAAATCCTATTATTACAGCAGCAAATCTATAGCTTGCCGAAACAGTAATTCCAAATAGGAAGTATGGTCCGAAGAATACTACTAAAAGCTGCAACATAAGAGGTGTTCCTCTCATAATAGAAATATATATCTTTGCAATCCATCTTACGATAGAAAGCTTTGACATTCTTAAAAATGTAAGTAATAAACCAAAAGGAAGTGCAAGAATAAGTGTAAAGAAGAAAATAGTTAATGTAGCTATCATTCCTTCCCCTAACTGCTTTGTAATATATATGAATTTGTCAAAGAATGCTTCATTTCCAGATTCTCCAGCATCCTGATTATAAGCGGAATCTGTTCCCTCTCTTCCTAAACAAACGCAATCAGTAAGCTCCCATTTTTCAGCAATCTGTGCAAATGTTCCATCTGCCAGCATTTCATTAAGTGTAGTCTGAACCTCGTCACGAAGCTTAGTATTTCCTTTTTTAAAGCCAATTCCATACTGTTCAGAAGAAACATTTTCGTCTAACACTACAAACTTATCTCCTCTTTGCTTAACCTGAAAATTAGCAACACCAATATCCATACATATTGCTTGAACAGAACCTGCTTCAAGATTCATAAATGCACTATTATAGTCACCAACCTGTTGTAAATCCTTAAAGCTTTCACATAGCTTAATATTTTCTTCTGTAGCATCCTCCCCTGTAAAAGCTGCCAAGGCAGATGAATCTGATTGAACTACTACAATTTTTCCAGCTAAATCCGAAAGTTTTTTTATGTCAGAATCTTTTTTTACAATTACAACCTGTGAATTGTCAACATAAGCAGTTGACCATGTATAATCCTTCTCTCGCCCATTAATTGTAAATCCATTCCAAATACAATCAATAGAACCAGAGCCAAGCTCCATATCTTTAGAGTCCCAGTCAATTGGCTGCTTTACCAGCTCCCAGCCATTTCTATCTGCCACTACCTGAGCCAGTTCCAAATCAAAGCCTACATATTCACCATTATCGTCCTTGTATCCATAAGGTGGAAATTCTGCATCAAAGCCTACAATAAATGTCGTTTTATCAGACGTATCGTCTTTACCACATCCGCTTAAGAAAATTGTGCAAAACAGCATTGTAAACAAGCAAATACTTATTAATCTCTTTAATCTATTCATCCTCATCCTCCAAATATTTATCCTATAGTCCAGCCTGATGACAAATCTGTTCCTGTTTCTGAAGAGATTCGTCTTGCTAATTCCTGTGGATTATTATATCCCCACAAGAAGGTAATAAACGTACAAATTACCAAACTTCCATTATTATATCTATTATAATTATCAAGTCTATCCATGTGGGCCCTGAAATGGTCCATTTGCCATATCATTATATCAGCAATGGAATATTCCCCAATAGTATACTTGCATAGACATTTTTCATTCTGATAATAATATACGAATTCTTCCATGGCATGATCATTTTTCTTAAGCTCTGCAAATAGCTCATGTCCTACGCTAATCTCATAGCCTGCCACCTCACATAAATGACTTATATAATCATATATCTCAGTAGTCTTCACCCCAAACAACATATTATCGTCCATAATAAGCTAACTCCTCACTCGTAAGTTTTCTGTACTCCCCAAGTCCTAAGGCTTCATCTAATACTATCTTACCCATCGAAAGACGTTTTAAGTATATAACCTCCATGCCAAATGCCTTAAACATCCTTTTAATCTGATGATATCTGCCTTCAGTAATTGTTATATTAATCTCACTTTGCTCACTTTGTTTAATTATTTCTAAAATAGCAGGCTTAGTAGGTACGTCGTCGCCAATATCAACACCTTCCTTAAAGTGTTCAATCATATCCTCAGTAACCCTGCCTTCTATTTTAGCGAAATATTTCTTGTCAACATGCTTTCCAGGTGCCAGCATACTATTGGCAAAGACTCCGTCATTTGTAATAATAAGCAAGCCCTCCGTATCCTTATCTAATCTTCCAACTGGAAACAAGTCTCTTCTCTTATCCTCTTTAATCAGCTCAATTACAGTTTTTTGAAGGTCATCCTTTGTGGCAGATATAACTCCTTGCGGTTTATTAAGCATATAATATTCAAATTCGCTATATGAAAGAAGCTTTGTTCCACACCTAACTACATCCTTTTCGTTGTCAATTTTCATATCAGATTTCTTAATTTGAATATCGTTAACAAAAATCTGTCCAGATTTAACCAAGTCCTTAACCTTACTTCTTGTCCCAAGACCTGCATCAGCTAAATATTTATCTAATCTAATCAATGGCATAATCAATATCCTCATACAAATATTTTTTTAAGGCTCCACCAAACAAGCCCAATTTATTAGAAAACAGATTAATGCATTCCTAATTGATTTTACAATATAAATATAAAAAAGTCACACTTATTTTTAATATATATCAACGTTTTCTACATAACGTCAAAAATGTAATATATCAAAAATACAATGGACTAAGAGACTGAAAATTCAGCTAATTATAATCAAGTATTTTTTATCTATTTATGTAAAACAAAAAGGGAATGTATCTACGAAACACAATCCCCTTTTTATTATAAATTAATTTCAATTTTCTTTATTAAGTTCTTTATTTAATTTCAACGAATATTTTGTGTAATTCAATTAAGTATTTGATGTAATTCAATTAAGTATTTAATGTAATTCAATTAAGTATTTAGTGTAATTTAATTTCGTATTTAATTGTATATTCCTCTTACTTAATTGCCAACATATATTGTTATGTCAGGATATTTTCCATCCTCTCCTGCCTGATCTTCAGTCCATAATTCTTTCATCTCTTCATCCTTATACAACTTAGAATCACTTTCTGTGAATTTAACAGGAACAGAATTATCTACATAGTATTCTCTGACATGAGCATCTTCACCTTGAAATTGAAGCGATACTGTTCTTAAATTTTCAGATTCCTTTAATGCTCTTATGTCAGTTGGCAGTGTATACGAATCAACAACCGAAATAACATCTTCACAATACACTACACCATCAACAGTACAATACTCACATTTTTTGATTCTATATTTTTCATCTAAAAAATATCTATATATCTCCTGCTTTTGATCCTTCATCTCCACAACAAGCTGACCAGCTTCTTTGTACACATCAGATATTGAAAGATCATCACCATTTATGCCTTTCTTAGAAAAAATCATATTGTCATGCTGATATGATATTGCATATTCAACTCCGCCCTCATCTGGACATATCAATACAGATACTCCCTTGGAATCAGTTACATACCACACTTTATTTCTATTATCTAATATCTGTGTTTCATTATCTGAATTGCTGAAAACCTGAACATATGCACCTTTATCATCAACCCCAAGAAAATACTCCTCTGTAATTTCTTCTTTTCCGTCAGATATATATTTCTTATTCATACGATATGACTGCTTGTCCTGCAGCAAAGCTTCACCCCTATTTGCTTCATAAATCATATCAATAGTGATGCTTTTTTCTTCTTCTGAAGCTTCCTCTCTTGTATTTTCAGTTGTCCCTTCAGTTTCAATTGCTTCTGTGACTTCTTCTTTGATTGCTTCTGTATCATTTGAACGTTCTGTTGTAACCATCACAAGCTTATCATCACCCTTGCCACAACCAGAAGCAACAGAAGCTAATGAAAGCAATCCTGCAATAATTAGCACATTATGTAAACTTCTCATTTATTCCTCCTATGATATAACACGCATAAATAATAAATTATCGCGTATCCCCAATCGTAAAATAGTTCATATTATATAATTATGTGAACTAACCAATTGCTATTATAATCAATTTTTATACCATATTCAACAACAAATCTATATTTTCAAACTACAAAATTTACATTTACACAATATATAGTCTATTATTTTCCAGAAATTACAACCTTTCCATTTTCAACACTAATAACAACCTTCTTACTGTCAATTCCAGCCTCGCTCAAAATATCCTTAGACAACTGAACTCGATTCGCCTTATCAAGCAACGAATATTCTTCATGTGAATTATTCTTGTCTTTATCAATTATTTCGCCTAATGCATCACGCTCTAACGTAGCCATCTTCTGACGATATTCCTGTTTCATAACCTTCTCTGTACTAATCTTTCCATCTGAGATCATAATTACACGGTCAACCTTATTAGCCAGATTGTTATCATGCGTAACAATTATTATTGTAATATTAAGTTCTCTGTTTAATTTTCTAAATAAATCCTGAATATCATTTGAAGTTTTACTATCAACTGCACCTGTTGGCTCATCTGCCAAAAGAATCTTTGGATTATTTGCCAAGGCAACTGCAATTGCAATTCTTTGCTGCTCACCACCTGACATTTGATTAGGCAGTGAATCTTTTTTATGAGTCATACCAACCATTTCAAGCAGTTCCATAACTCTTTCTTCTTTTTCCTTCTTACTTTTCTTTGTAAAGCTCATTGCATTTAATATATTCTCATAAGAAGTAAGATACTGTAATAGATTTCTCTCACTCTTTTGCCATACAAAGCCTATGACACTTTTTCTATAATGGTTCTTCTGTTTAACTGTCATATCAGCAAGATTGTAGCCATTTACATAAATCTGACCTAATGTTGGATCCTCAAGTCCACCTATCAGATTCATAAGTGTACTTTTACCACTACCACTTTTACCTATTATA